>NZ_JBHVZR010000011.1:22997-159781 GCF_042879835.1 Pseudarthrobacter sp. NPDC058329 | reverse complement strand
TCACCCCACCCCCCCCCCCCCCCCGGTTCCAGGCCAGCGCTAAGGTCCCCAGTAACCACGGCGCGATCCTGCGGAAGGACTTCCGCGCCGTCGCCAACGCCGTACGGGAGGCAGCGGCCGCCCACGAGCAAGGGTCTCGCTGACTTCATCACAGCCCCACGCGCCGGAAAGCTCGGCGCGTGGGGCTGCTGTGGTCATAAGTGAGGGCGTAAGCATTACGTGATCCATGTCATCGCTGCGATCCCTTGACTGATGGTCATCTTCACGCCACCCATCGCGCCTAGTAGACGGTGGCCCAATGAGCACTCCCGTGCCCGATTGGAAATCCTCTTGCGGGCGTTCGCATGCGGGCCGGGCGCCTGCTGAAACTCGGTTACTCGGGGTGACGCCGTATTGGGTTGATCGTTGAACGCTAGCTCGGGCGGTGACGTCTCGGGCGGTATGTCCGGCCGAAGCTGCGTTCGGCGCCCTCGTAAGTTTCTGCGAGTTCCCAGTCGTACCGGTATCCGCCAGATACCTCGAAGATCCGGGTGCCATCACCGAGGAACACTGGGGCGACGAAGACCTGCAGCTCATCGATGAGGTTGTGCTCGAGGGCCTGGCGGGCGATGTCCGCGCTGATGATTTGTATGTTCCGGTCACCGGCGATCTGCTGAGCGCGATCTATCGCCTCAACTATTCCACAGTTCATCGCGACGATCGAAGGATCATCGGCTATCTCGTGTGGTCGGTGGGTAAGGATGATCTCGGTTCCCGACCATGCGCCGCCGTACGCCTCGGACGTCATCTCGTCCCGCTCGTAGCGTTGGGCTTGTGCGGCGTCGTAGCCGTTTCTGCCGGCGATGATGACTGCGACTTCGCCAGCCAGGCGTTCAGTGACACCATCCGCCAAGGGTTCCGCAGCAGCCAGCCAGCTCATGTCATGATCAGGTCCCGCGATGAAGCCGTCGAGTGAACAAGTGAAACCCCAAGCGACTTTGCCCATGATCGTCCTCATCGATGTCGGCAACAAACGACCTCCACTAATTGGATGCTACCTTGCATTCGGCAGGGGCTGTCCATGTATTCCGGGCGTCGAGGTTGTCCTCCGGAGTTTTGTGAGGGCAGCCTTTTTGCGTCCATATGCCAAATGGTTGTGACCGGCCGGCGCTGACGGGCCAGGCTCCCGTCAGCCGACGCGGATGCCGTTGTCAGCGAGGAAATCGCGGGCACGGCCCATCTGCCGGTCGGTGGAGAAGGCGTACCACTGTTCGCTAAGTTCCTCGCCGAGAACCACGTCGCGGAACCGCCAGAAGGCACCTTTGCCCTCGCTCACCCGCTCCAGCCGCTCCCGGAGGGCTTCGTCCTGCTGCCGCTCGGCGAAGGCCGCCATATCCTGCCAGCCGGCCCGAGAACCGGCGCGGTTAAACCGAAGCCAACGCTCCGGGTCCTCCTCCACGTCGATGGCGGCGTCCTCTCCGGCCATCATCGGGTCAGTGGCTGCCTCGTCATATACCTGCCCGGTGCGCAGGTCGAGGTAGCCGCCGGGTGACAGGTCAGGATCCCCTTCCAGCACGGTGCTGAGCATGTCCAGGTCTACCGGGACAACTCTGCCCGTAAGCGGCACGCCGCGCAGCCCGGCGAGCAGGTCCTCGGCCAGCACCCTGTCACCAGCGCCGCCGCGCAACGTCAACCGGTTGATGACCGACAATGCCACCGGCTCGGCCTCCTGGCGTCTCTGCTCGAGAGCCATCGGTATGCCTGCCCCTACCTGCTGCAGCACATCATCGATGTTCCGTCCCGTCACCGCCGCGAGGAAACGAGGCGCATCTGCCGCCGCGATGGCTTCACGCAGCCCGGACAGGTCAAGCCCCGGCACCTGGTCCTGTCCTGGCCAGGCGTGCAGCAGCATGGGGTGCGGCTGGCCCGGTTTCCCCGGCGCCCGGCTCTCCCCGTCATCGGCAGCCCACCGGCGCCCGTACTGGTCCGGGATGCTGCCCCAGCCCCAGTACGGCAGGGGGACATCAGGACGGACACCCAATACCTCCACAGGGTCGACCTTCACCGCCCCAACCACACATCGGTGCGTCCAGGCGTCCCCGAGATCGAACGTGAACTGAAACTCGGCCCCCGGCTCCAGCGTCGGGATGACTTTGGCAGCAGCGATATCGATTGGGGCAATGATCGGCCCGTCGATCGATCCGGCCATTTCAGCTCCGGTCTCTTCATCAGTGATGACCCGGCCGTCAGCCAGGGTAAACAATGACAGGTGCGAGCGGTCCCACCGGGCGAAGGCGTCATTGATGGCATCAGCAAGATCCTTGAACGTATGGGACGGCCCGACCGCGAAGATCCGCCCAGGCCACGGCCACAGCTCCTCACCACGACCACCGAGCAGTTCCACCGTCACCGACAACCAAGTTCGCGCCATACACCAAGAATGACACGCACGTGGCAGTGCCCTGGCCAGCTTTCTACCGGGCTCGGCCCATGTGACCTGTGGACCGCAGCACGGGGGCAGCATCCTCATCACTTGGAAAGCGGCTCTCTCATCTGCGGCAACGAGTCTTAGAAAACAACAGCTTCTCAAGACACCC
The DNA here is from genome assembly GCF_042879835.1 of Pseudarthrobacter sp. NPDC058329. Classification (NCBI taxonomy): domain Bacteria; kingdom Bacillati; phylum Actinomycetota; class Actinomycetes; order Micrococcales; family Micrococcaceae; genus Pseudarthrobacter; species Pseudarthrobacter sp. NPDC058329. Next base: position 157,205 of record NZ_JBHVZR010000011.1, on the reverse strand, counting down.
GGCCGGTCCAATAACAGCTGGACGGGCGGCTTGGAAAGCCGGGGCCGCGTATGGCTCGGAAAAACGTCTCACCGCAAACCGTCTCAGCAGCGGTGCCTTGGGGACTTCTTGAGTCAAATGGCCCGATGAGCCGCCAGGCAGAACGGAACACGCTTCGGTCGTCCAGTTTCCGATCCGATTGTCAATGATGACAAGCTGGCGATCGCGCAGGACGCCGCACCAAGGGCCGCACCGCGGTAGACGCGGCCCTCCTCGTCGGCTGGAGCCGTGCCACGCTCTGCCGCCACCCACAAGGCTTCGCCACTTGTGAGGGCACCACGGTGTAGGCGTTCCTTAACGGCGAGAGCGTTGAAGAGTCCCTTCCCCTAGGCTTAGGGCCCAGAAGCACCGAAACCGCTGTTTGCCCGGTGCAGTCTGGTGAATCAGCTCAGGGGGAAGTTGTGAAGGTGAGACCGTGAACGTCGTCCCAGGCTTCGGTATCTTGGCCGTGCTCCATATCGTCGTGATGGCCGTCCTGATCGGCTTGGCCATGTATGTCCTGATCCTCGTGATCACCTTTCTCCGCCTGCGTATCGCCGAACTGAAGCGGACTGCCCCACCGAGGGGAGGGCAAAGTCGCCAATGACGCAAGCAAGGCGTACCGCACCTGACGAGGAGTTCGTGAGGATGTACCGGAAGGGCATCCCGCCGTCGAAGATCGCCTCCATTGAGGGCGTCGCGGAGACCACCGTCCGCTACCACCTGCAGATCGCTGCGCGTGCCGAGCCTGGTATCCGGGAAGAACATAAAGCGGCGCTGGCCCCGGCACCGCCCAGAACACCAGAGGCCGGTTTGCGGAACTTGGCTGACGTCATCGCCTTCCATGCAACAGAGGGGCGGCTGCCCGTGACCCACGGGAAGTCCGCAAGGGAACGGGCATTGGGCGCGTGGCTGGCACACCGCCGTCGGCAGGCCGCGGAGGGGACCCTCTCCCCCGCCTATCGTGATGCCCTGGCGGTCATCCCTGGCTGGGACAAGCCATCGACCCGCAAGGCAGAGGACGAGGCGCGGTGGCAGCAGCGGCTGGAGGAGCTGCAGGAGATCCGGGCCGCCGGTGGGGACTGGCCACGTCATCAAAAGACTGATGACCGACACGAACGCACCCTGGGGGTATGGCTGCATGGGCAGCGGATCGACTACCGTGCAGGCAGGCTGGACCCGGCCAAGGAGAAGAAGCTGAACGAGCTCCTACCCGGTTGGCGTGAAGGCCGCGGGCACAGGGGTGGCCGCCGGCGGACAGGCACCCGATAATTCACGCGTATCGGGTTCGGGTACGAACCCCTATGCCCTGGCGCCTAGTCATTGTCAGGGGCTCCTGAAAGACTAGGCGTCAGGAACTCCTGACAGGAAGGCTGGCCATGGGTTGGGTATCAACCGACAACGAACACGAGGGCTGGGCGGCCTGCGTTGCACCGGACGGACGGCTCTCTTCCTCGTACTCCGGCGAAGGAATGCTCGTTGAGGGGGTTACTGGGCGGTACGAGCGGGACAAGGTGATGAGCGACCATGAAGTAGTCCCCGATGTAGAAATGATCGGCTGGCGTGGAGCCTGTACCTGTGGCTGGCAAGGAGAACTATGGAAAAGAGTTATGTCCCCGGCCGACGCTGACTTCAGTCACCGCAGGGACTACGTTTCGCTGGACGGCTTCGCCGACGCCTCCCAAGAGGTCGAAGACGCCATCCACGAAGAGTGGAAAACCCACATCGCCCCGTCAGAAGCCATCCTTGGTCTCGAAGCAGCGGCGCGTGAACACGCCCAAGCCGGCCAGAGGCTGGATAAGACTGTGGCGGCCGCGAAGGCAGCCGGGGCATCCTGGGCGGACATCGGCCGCGCGGTCGGCATCAGCCGGCAGTCAGCACACGAACGCTGGGCTGAAAAACAGTGACCGTTGGGGAGTCCCCTTCCCCCAGAAACGTCCTCCCCCGCACTACGATCCGCAACCCGCCACAATTAATTCTGTCTGGACGGATTTATTTTCTGAGGCGATCACGTATCGCTTCATCTAGAAATTCGATAATCGTGATCCCGGACGTTTGAATGTATGAGTCCAGTTCGTCACGGAGCGCGATTTCAATTTTCGACGAGAAGGGCTCCATCCTCTTCTTACTCCTGGGACGACCTGGCCCTGGTCCCTTGGCAGACACCACCGGATTCACGTCGGCCTGGCGCGACTCAGAACGGGGCGTTTCAGCGGCAGGAGTCGGAGAAACTACCTCTACAGCCCTGGAGGTCAAGACATCGACGACGTCGGCCGCCGGCGCCTTACGAATAGATGACTTTCTCTCGACTGCCATCAATTTGCTCCGTCCAAGTAGCGAGCATGGGCAACGAACTTCTCGGTTAGGACCATCGCTCCCCTACTGTTCATTTTCGTAAGAGGGGATCTGCTGCTTATCGAGTCCTGCATCGCGGTTCTGAGCGGTAAATGCGGAACACGGACGTCTGCTCCGTATTCGGATTCCAACTCACCGATCTGGAAATTGTGCTCACCCGTCAGGGGCGAGCTGGTCTTGTTGATGATGATGCCAAGAAATTCCAGGGCAGGGTTAAGGTGCGGTAAGGACTGTACTTTCTTAACGGTCTCAAGGAACTCCGTAACTCCCTTCACGGAAAAAGCCGCCGGTTCCGTTACTACTACTACCCGATCGGCCCAAATCAATCCGTTGAGCGTTAGCCTTCCCAGTGCAGGCGGCAGGTCAATTAGGATGTGGTCGTAGTCTTCCAGTTCCTCGGCACCCCAGGCGGCGGTCTTGAGTCGCATTTCCGGCGTCATGATCGCCTCAGTTTCCAGCCGAGCCAGCGACTCAGAACTCGGAATCACGTCGATTCCGGACCATGTAGTTGAAGTAATGGCCTGACCAAGAGTGCCCGCTTCACCACCATAGAGAACGTCAAATACATCGAACTCCCCCGCTCCCTCCAAAGCATCGGTTGCATTTGCTTGAGGGTCTAGGTCAATGACCAAGACCCTCTTCCCGATCAGGCGAAGCCCTGTGGCCAACCCGAGGGTGACGGACGTCTTCCCCACGCCGCCCTTTCGATTGCCTATGGCGGTTACTTTCACAACTCTCCTCTGGGTATATCTGGAGTGATAGATAGATTGACGGATAGATAGATGTCTATCTATCCGTCAATCTATCTAGATGTATTTATCCTGAGCGAACAAGATAAATCTATCATTCTGTCATGACGTATTTATTCAGGCGGCATGGCGTGTCTCTGAATAAATACGTCATGACAGGCACGCCAGGAGTACACGGGTGCCTATCCACTGGCAGCAGAGACAACAACTGAAGAGACGGTCAGGAGCGGTGGTACTCAGCTAGCAGGGGCGTGCTTCATTCCTGGGGATAAATATGTCAGGACGTATTTATCCCCAGGGGACTAGGAGTTGAACTATTAGCGTCCGCGGTGTGAGAAGCCCGCTCGAGGGAAGAAGGCCATAGCTTCAGTAGCGGAAGCTCCGAACAAGGGCGAACGACCACGAGCTCCCCAAATCCACTCCCTGGGTGTTTCCAGGCACAACTAGACGGCTTCGCAAGGATTCGGAGCTGGGGGCAGCACAGGGGAGCCTGTATCTGGCAGTCACGGCGTTAAATACATCTTGACGTATTTATTTATCAGGCAATTTCATGAAGGTGTTGCCAGCCCCAGTCCTGGCCCGGAGGCAGCCAGTATTCATCTCGTTCCGGATCGTAGATGTCTCGTTCTTGCACTCGGGTACTGTGCCGATCCAACCAAGCTTGCCAAATAGCCCGTTCACGTCGATGACGAGCGACCTGCTCCTCAAAATCATCAAGTGCCCCAAGGCGGCGGGCGAGTGCCGTGAGATTGGCTCCAGCAGTAATCAACCACTGCCTGCGACTCCGATGAACCAGGTCGAGTGCAGCTAGGGACGCTAGAGCATTATCAACCGCAGTTCTTGAATAACCCGTCATCTTGATGATGCCGGCAGTAGTGGGGGAAAAACGGGAACGCTCGATCGCCTCGTAGACGAGTGCAGCCGTGTCACCTAGGCGCCGAAAGATCGGACGAAGACCGTATATCTTTCCCTTCCGCCAGGAGAGGTCCCTAGCAAGTTGGCGATACTGCTCAGGAAGCTGCACTAGGTAGACATCTGCATTGCGCCCCTTGGCATCAGCAACCTTAACGAGAATTCCCTCGGAAGCAGAGACAAGAACGGGGAGCAGTCGAGCGACTGTCGACTGGTGTTTACCCGTAGCTGCTGCAAATGTCCTGCATCCCATGTCCAAAACATCCCGACCCGTCGTCCTCATGTACCCAAGCACTGCACGAAACAGCAGGCGAAGACCAGCGCTCTCACGGCCGTAGTTTTTGATCAGTCTTTGATCAAAAACTGCAAAGAGTACATTTTCGATGTCGTTTGCAAGCTGCTGTACAGCAGCAGCGCTTGACCGGGCTACATGCCCCCCCTGTGAAGAAGTAGGGAGGCTTGTGTCGTTAATGTGGGCACTCTTCGAGCTTCCTCCCTTTGCGGTGTTTTTCTTCGTGTAGCTGACTGCGCGGGCGAACTCCTTTTCTAGGAGTCGGTCCGCTTTTGATCCAAATAGGGCTGCCAGGCCTGGGTAGCAGCCGCTCATGGCCGTCTTGACGTCTTGTGCTGTGTGCCCGGACGCGGCCATGGAACACAGCACAGCCATACGGGCCTCTGATGGGCTTCGGTAAGTAGATGAGTCGAAAAGGCCAGTTCGCGCTATTCTGCGCACAGGTGTTTCTTTAAGCACGGGATTGAGTTGCCTGGATGTGCTCGGCCCTGAAGCTCGTCGTATCTTTCGCCGGGCGTCTTCCAGACGCCGTAACTCAGGTGCGAGTGCGCGCTGCAATTTGGCTACGGCTTTCGAGGGGTTCCGTCGACGGAGAATGTCGTAGGCAGCGGACAGGGGAGTGATGAGAACTTGATGGCCTCCGGATTTGTGCTTAGATCCCGGCACGCGAATGCAGCCATCACTGACGTTTTGGTGTGGCCCCGGGTCAAGACTCGGACATGTAAGAGCCATCGCTTCAACCAACAGACGCGCTTCAGAGCTGTCGAGTCTTTCTTCCAGGGGGACGTAGAGGTGATGGCCGCCGCTAGGGGAGAAGTCTTCGACGAAAAGGAGTCCGCAATCATTTAGCATCGCTGCTATGCGGGCAGTGTCGGAGCGTACTACCGACGGAGCGGCCTTAGATGTGTCAAAGTCGAGGCACAGGGTCGCGACAGAACCATCGAGCCCGTGAACCATGACAGCGGCGGGAGCGGCCGGCAGTCGTCGAGAAATGCGGGGCGGATTATTGGGCCTTGGGTAGTGAAATCTTCCACCGATCCATCGGCCAAGTCGATATGACGGCTGCCCTGCGATAAGTGGAGCTAGTACCCAAGACTCCTCAGGTGGCCCTGGACACGCTGTTCTAGCCGCTGCGTTTGTTGACGAATGTGGTCGTGGCTGTACCATAGACAGCAGTTACTCCTCTCCGGAGGGTACGAAAAAGGACACCTACTTGTAGGTGTTTGAAATAGTTCAGATCGCCGATCCGCCAAGATGAGGATCTGAACACATACTTTTTGAAGGCCCGCGAAAGCGGGCCTTCTTCGTTAACTGGCCTTGGCTATAGGCAAAGCCTCCTGGCAGCTGAGACGGTCCAGGTCTACGGTCTTCAGGTGGGCGTGCACGAGCCGCGCGATTAAATCGCTTCGACTCTCTTTGGTGGCGTCTACGACGGCTGCCAGTTTTTCTGCATCCGAGATTGGCAGACGGGCCGTGATCACGTGGCGTTCACCCTTGCTTCGCTGTGCCATTTTCCCTCCCAGGACCGAAGATACTTCTCATACACAACATGAATCAGATTCGTTTAAGTGGGAAGGCTCGCGGCGTGTCGTACTTATTGCCCGTCTAAGTAACTTGCATAGTCGGCCAGGGCTTTGTCCCTCGCTTGTTTGTTTAGTGTGTAGATGACGCGCTGTCCCTGCCTCTGCTCGCCCGCGTCAGACGCTACGATCCCCTGTTTTTCAAGATCATGCAGGTGCCGAAAGACTGTCTGGTAAGTGGCTTGGAGTTCGCGTGAGATCTCGCCGGACGTCGTTCCTTCTTCACTTCGCGCGAGATGCCTGATGATTGCCGCTCGTACCTGATTCATTCCGAAGGCTTTCATCGCCGCTTTTGCCGCTGGGCCGGCGGGGGATGAGGTCTTCGCATTTCGAGGCACCCGCTCATTTTGCCGTATCTGCTCATGCTGGCATACTACACTAACGTTTAATGTTAGGGTAAAGGAGTTAGATGCGCGCTGCGATGCTTACGGCTGGTTAGGTGAACTTCGGCGAGAGCTTTGTCTCAAAGGGCTCATTTGACAAGCGTTTTGCTGCGAATTTGTGGAAAATAGCGGGCTGGGTGCAGTCGGTGGAGGAATGTCCGCGCTGGCTGGTAGTTGTGGAAACGATGGCTTTTTGGGGGAGTGGCAGGCAGTGACCGACTTATTGGCGTTCGGCACACTGTGGCCCATGGGCGGAGCGCTTCGTGAACGTGTAGGGCGGGAACATGCAGCCTTCCGGTCTAGAGCAGCAGAGCTGGATGCGCCTGCCGGGCAGGTTCAGGTGCTCAATGAACTTCTGAATTTGGTTGATGAGCGCGACTTCGTTGAGGCCCGCGCCGTCTGGGTCACCTGCAAGACTAAGCTTGCCCGCCCCACCAGGCTAGGGGTCCTTCCGCATGTTCGTGCTGGCCTAAAGAACGCGGACCTGCTGACCTCACACCGCGTGACGGAAGTGTTTGACGATGGACGCTCCGTGGCCCTGCAGAATCGGCGCCCGGTAGTCGCAATGACTGTTGAAGTCGCTGGCTTCCTGTGGCTCAAAGACTCGTGGGTACGCAACGGGAAAGGGGGGCTGTACTAATGCAGCGCAAGTCTCTTGGCCTGGTGGCCGTCATCGCCATCCCCGGGCTGTTCATCAGCCTGATTTTCACAATGCTCCTACTGCTCGCACCCGCGAAGCCCGCTGCGGCTACCTGCGGCCCAGCCGTTTCTGTAGTCATCGACGCCGACACAAGGGTCGAGGGCTACGCTGATGAGCAGTTGAAGAACGCCGCTGCGATCATGGGTGCTGGCAAGGCCCTAGATCTGTCCGTGAAGGGGCAGATGATCACCGTCATGGTGTCCCTAGGGGAGTCGGGGCTGCGCGTGCTTGACTACGGCGACGGAGCTGGTCCGGATTCGCGTGGGTTGTTCCAGCAGCGGGACAACGGCGCGTGGGGCTCCTACGCGGACCGGATGGACCCGACTATCAGCGCCACGAACTTCATCAAGGCCCTGCAGAAGGTTCAGAGTTGGGAGCTGCTGGAGCCGACCCTCGCCGGGAACAAGGTCCAGCGCAACGCAGACCCGTACCACTACCAGAAGTACTGGCCCGAGGCCGTCAAGCTCGTCCAGGCACTCTCGGACGGAAAGTTCTCGGTGGAAGGCAGCGACTGCGCCATTCCGGGGAAGTCCGGTGTCGGGGATGACTACCCGTGGAAAGACTCTCCTACCTGGATGCAGGTCGGGGCGGGAGCTGCCGCGGCTTCTCCGCTGGGCATGTTTTACCGCGAGTGCGTGGACTTTGCCCTGTGGCGGGTGAACCAGCAGTTGGGGTCCACCGGGGAGCCGTTCAAGTTCCTCAACGGCAACTTCCGTCCGGACGGTCAGGGCCTTGGCTCGGCCCTGACGTGGAAGGCCGGCTGGGACGCCAAAGGCTGGCCCACTGGTTCTGTTCCCCGTGTCGGGGCAGTTGTTTGGTACGCGCCCGGGGCCGGGGGAGCGGACCCGACTTTCGGTCACGTCGCCGTGGTGAAGGAAGTCAAGGACGACGGGACCTACGTCGAAGAGGGCTACAACGGCAACCCGCCCCCGGATGACCACAACTACTACACCCGGACTGTCATCAGCGATGTCCCTTCCGCGTTCCTGTACCTGCCCACACACGAGGAGAAGAAATGAAGAAGCCCCTGGCCCTCTTCACAGTAGCCCTGCTCTGCGCCGCGTGCGCACCGACAGCGAACACCATGCCTGCACCGGCAGAATCGAGCCCCACGCCTTCCGCGCCCGTCTCGCTGAGCGCCAGCAGCGGCCCGCAGGCTCCCGGGGGCATGATCCCCGCCACGATCGGCATCACCTGGGATCAGGCCAGCAAGGAGGCGGCCGTCGAGGTCGCTGAAAAGGCTTTGGCGGATTTTGCCCGTCCTGGCGTGGAGGAAAAGCAGTGGGCGAACGACCTTGCCCGCTGGCTGACGCCCCAGGCAACTGCCGACTACTCGGCTGTGGACCCTGCCAACATTCCCACCAGCCGCGTCACCGGTCCGGCCGCGCTGAGCGTGGATGAAGCCAACGGCTATGGGGTCATGGCGGCGGTGCCGACCGATGCCGGGACCTACACCGTGCAGCTGCTCCGCACGGGGATGGACGCCCCGTGGAAGGTCAACCGGCTCACACCACCGGCTTCCTGATCCCCACCCTCCACGTTTTAGAAAGGTAGAAACGCTATGGCCCTGAACCAGACAGATGTCCCGGCTTTCCCGAAGATCAACGCCATCGTCCGTGCCAACGGCACCGCAGAGGTCGTCGTTGCCGGCAACTCCCGAAACGTGAAAGCAGCCGAGTCACTGCAGCAGCTGCGCGACAACGCGCTGTCCCTCGTCGTCAGGGAAGCGAAGACGCTGAACCGCCCGGTCCGTGTCCAGGTAGATGACCCGGAAGGCCAGGGTGAGCTGATCGTGAAACCGGACGGCACTAAAGAATCCGTCAGCTATGTGCCCAAGGCCTCACACAGCCGCGTGGCTGAAGATCCCATCCCCACGGCAGCACCGCCCGCACCTGCGGGGGCAGAAACAACCCCAGCGCCCATCAATGACGAGCCGATTACTGACGAAGCGGGCACCGTCCCCCTAGCGACAGGAACATCCATGACCCTGACCCCCGAAACAACGTCCACGCGAACCCCGGAAGTGCAGGAGGCACCGGCCCGGCGCAGCCTGAAGGAAACCTCCTTCCTGGTCAGCGCCCCGGTGCTGGAACCGGCCACGAAGGGCTGGCGGGGCGCCCTGACCCGGCTGGGGTTCCGCATGGACCCATCCGAAGAAGAGATGGCGGAGCGGGAAGACATCCGCACCGTCAGCCAGCACTGGCCTGGCCCACGCACCGTCGCCGTGGTCAACCGAAAGGGCGGGGCGAACAAGACGCCCACAGTGGTTATGCTCTCGGCCATCCTTGCCCGCTACAGCGGCGCGGCGACCGTCGCCTGGGACAACAACGAATCCCAGGGCACCCTGGGCTGGCGGACCGAAAAGGGTGCCCATGACCGGAGCGTTCTGGACCTGATCGATTCCTCAACCGAACTGCTCTCACCCTCGACGAACGCCGCCGAGATTGCCAAGTTTGTCCACCACCAGACCGCAGACAAGTTCGATGTTCTGCGCTCGGATGAGAACGAGGAAGGCGACCACGAAGTCACCGCCGAGGAAGTGGACGTCGCCCACCAGGTCCTCACCCGGTATTACCGGCTGGTGATCATGGATTCAGGCAACACCGCGCGGGCAGCAAACTGGCGGCGCATGATCGACCACACCGACCAGCTCGTCGTCCCTGTCACCGCGATCGAAGACCGCGCAGAAGCGGCTCGGCTGACGTTGCAGACCCTCGAATCCCGCGGTGGCCACGATGCTGAACTGGCCCGAAACGCCGTCGTCATCGTTAGCGAATCCACTGACGCCAAGCGCAGCATGAGCGGTGAAGCCCTGAAAAGGGCCAAGGACGAGGCCCAGCGCATCGCTGATGGCTTCGCACCTTATGTCCGGGCTGTCGTGAGGATCCCCTACGATCCGGCCCTGGTCAACGGACCCATCCGCTATGAAGCCCTGCAACCAGCCACTCAGCGGGCTTGGCTGAAAGCCGCGGCCGCCGTCGCCAGCGGCTTCTAACTACCCCTTGACCACCGACAATCCAATTCTGAAAGGAGGACGCAGATGACCCAGCACCCGAACCCTTGGATAAGCAGGCCAGCCACGGCAGAACCCGAAGCAGCGACTGCAGACGCATATTTTCCTCCACCTGCAACCATCACCAGCCCGGTCCTGGGGATGGTGGAACCGGACGCAGCTGACCGCATCGCCCGCCGGAAAGTTACCGGTACGGCAACGGTCTGGGTTACCGGTGTCCATGGAGGAGCGGGCGAAACCCGTCTCAGCCGTATCCTGGAGGGCGCCCGCCCGACCGAACATGCCTGGCCCGTCCTTGAAGACGGCCTCAGTAAGGCGGCGGTCCTCCTGGTGTGCCGCTCAGACATGCACGGCCTGAAAGCCGCGCAAAGAGCCCTCATCCAGTGGGCCTCCGGCGCAGCCCCGGACGTCAACCTGCTAGGCCTCGCGGTCCTGGCCGATGCACCAGGAAAACTACCCAAAGCCCTGCGGGACTTCGCAGCTCTCATCGGCGGGGGAGCACCCCGACTCTGGATGCTTCCTTGGGTCGAATCCTGGCGGCTAGGGGACATCAACTCCGGGACACCCGGCCGCGAATACCAACGCCTGATAGCCGACCTCACAGCCCTCACCTGCTAACAAACCAACAGCACTACAGCGCCACACCTCGAAAGGTCTCACCATGAACTTCATCGCAGCTCTTCCCGCCAGCGTCATCCCGAACCCGACCCCTGTTGTGCCTCCCCAGGCACAGGGCCTGCTCACCGTACTGAACTGGGCCTCCGGCATCGGCCTGGTCCTCGGTGTTTTGGGCGTGATCATCGTCGGCATCGGCATGGTCATCCAGCTCCGACGCGGCGAAGGCGGCGAATCCATCGCCAAGCTTGGCTGGGTCCTCGCCGGCTGCATCATCATCACCGGCGCCTCCGGCATCGTCCGCGCCTTCGTCTAACCAATCCCCGGAGGTTCATCATGAGCGAATCCACACAGAACACCACCGAACGGAATCCATTCACCAAACCCGGATTCATCATTTCGGCCGCCCTCGTGGTCGCACTGATAGCAGCCGTCATCGTCATCTTCATGCTCCCGAAGGGGGACGGTGGCGCGCAGCAGCCTGCCCCGTCCACTCCGGAGAGCAACTCAGCGGCCGCCTCGACACCAAATAACGCCGCGTCTAGTAGCATCTGCGGTCTGCCCTCTACCTCGGAAACGGCTTTGGGAACTGCTCCCGAGTCCAACTGGGAGCTAGTAGGGAGGATGGCAACGCCCACAGACCCCGACACCTTCGGGCCAGGGGTCACAGACAGCGACGGTTTCCGTTCCTGCTTCGCGCACTCACCAACCGGAGCCCTCTACGCCGCGGCCAACGTCATTGCCCTAGGTTCAACCGAGCAGGACGAACTGAAGCTGGCCGATAAGCTCTTGGTCCCCGGTCCCGGCCGGGATGCTGCCATAAAGGATGCCCAGAATAGATCGCCTTCGACAGCGACTGGCACAGATAGCGCTCAGATACGCGGATTTCTGATCAAGTCCTACAGCGCCACGGAAGCAGACGTTGATCTGGCCCTTGAGTTACCGAACAGTGCCTTGGCTCATTCGGTGCTATCGCTTCGGTGGATTGATGGAGACTGGAAAGTAAAGGCCGCTGATGATGGACAGATATTCAACGGCACGTCCCAGCTCAGTTCCCTAAGCGGCTTCATCCTCTGGTCCGGAGTCTGACGTGGCTGAATGCAAGCTGGGGGACATTACTTGCGTCGCCGGGGATGTAGTTGCCGACATCGCAAATGATGCGATAGGAAATCTTGCGCAGTCCATCCTGGAAGGACTGAGCCGCATGGTGACTACCCTGTCGACGTTTTGGGCGAGCATGCCAGCGACTAACCTCACGACGGAGGACGGCATGACGGCCAGTCCGGTGGTGGGCTTCCTGAATTCTGAACTGTCTTACTGGACGCTGACGCTGGCCGTTCTTTCGGTCATTCTTGGCGGTACTCGGATGATTTGGGAGCAGCGCGGCGCGCCACTAAAGGACCTGCTCAGATCGCTTCTGACACTCACACTGGTTGCAGGGCTTGGCCTCGGCGTGATTTCAATCTTGGTCATGGCGGCTGACGCTTTCTCGGCTGCCATCATTGAACGTTCCACAGACGGGAGGGGGTTTGCCGAGGCGTTCACGGCCATTGCAGTCATTCACCAAAGCGATGCTGTCTTTATCCTCATCATCCTGGGCCTTATCGGCCTGCTGACCTCATTGGTGCAGATAGTCCTAATGGTTGTCCGCGGCGGAATGCTGGTCATCTTGGCCGGCATTCTTCCCACTACCGCTGCCTTCACTAATACAGAGATGGGCCGGCAGTGGTTTCAGAAGGCCGTTGGTTGGACCATTGCCTTCATTCTGTACAAGCCTGCAGCGGCCATTGTGTACGCGTCAGCTTTCAAACTCATGGACTCCAGCACGGAAAAAGACGCACTGCTCGGTTCAATTACAGGGCTCGCGCTCATGGTGGTCGCAGTCTTTGCCCTCCCGGCTTTGATGCGGTTTGTCACCCCGATGGTTGGTGCGGTCGCGTCGGGCTCGGGCGGGGGAGCCGCCGCTGCTGCTGGGGCCATGGCCACTGGTGCTGTTTCGCTGGGCAGAAGCGGGAGCGGCCGCGGGAATGCGTCACCGACCCCGCCCAGCCAGCCGTCCAAGAGCGGCGCGTCTCCTGCCGGCAGCCAAGGTCCTGGCGGGACCAACGGTGGCAACGCTAAACCTTCACCGGGATCCGCCGGTGCGTCCGGGGTCGGGGGAGTCCCCGGTAAGGGCGCTGCAGGTAGCTCCGGTGCTGCGACAGCAGGGGCGGGGGCCGGGGCCGCGTCGGGGGCGGCGAAGGCTGCAGGTCCGGCCGGCGTCGCTGTCGCCGTGGGGGCGCAGGTAGCGTCACGGGCCTCATCGGCCGCACAACAGACCGCGCAGGATTCAACGGGGGAGGGCCCCAGTGGCAGCAATTAACACCGAATACAAGGAACCGTCCTACGGAAACTGGCGGGTCCCGAGGTCCGCTGGGCTGGGTGACCTTGGCGCTATCGGCACCGGCCTTGTCATGGCCGGGCTGCTGCTGGGCATCATCAGCTTCGCGATTTGGGGCCTCTTCGCCGGCCTCGGCGTCCTGGCCGTGGCCGGGGTGCTGGTCCTGCTGCTGACCGTTAAGGACAAGCACGGCCAGTCCGTGGTGGACCGCTTCGCGACCCGGATGAATTTCCGCCTCGCCCGTTCCTCGGGTGCGAACCTGTACCGCTCGGGCCCGCTGGGGGTGACGGAGTGGGGCATATACCAGGTCCCGGGGTTGGCAGCGAAGTCACGCCTGTATGAGTTCAATGACTCCTACAACCGCCCCTTCGCGATGCTCCACGTACCGACCACCAGCCACTTCACCGTCATCTTCTCCACCGAACCCGACGGCGCCTCCCTGGTGGATCCCGAGCAGGTCGATGCGTGGGTGGCGAACTGGGGCGGTTGGCTCGCCGGACTGGGCGATGAGGCAGGGCTGGAAGCCGCCGCGGTCACCGTGGAGACCGCCCCGGATTCGGGCTACCGGCTGCGCAATGAAGTCGAGATGAACATCGACGAGAACGCCCCCGAAGCTGCCAAGGCCATCCTCCGCGAGGTTATCCGGACCTACCCGGAAGGTTCTGCCACCGTGCGGGCCTGGGTGTCCCTGACCTTCAACGCCTCCCTGCGTGCAGGGTCCCGGAAGCGGGAACCGGAGGACGTCGCCCGCGACATCGCCTCCCGCATCCCTGGTCTGGGTGCCCGGTTGCAGTCCACCGGCGCCGGGATCGCCCGACCAATGTCAGCGCAGGAACTGTGCGAGGTCGTCCGGATTGCCTACGACCCGCCCGCGGCGCTGATTATCGATGAAGCCCACGCCGCCGGTTCCCCAGTCGCCCTGACCTGGGGTGAGGTCGGACCCGCCGCAACCCAGGCCAGCTGGGATACCTACCGGCACGATTCCGCGTTCTCTGTCTCCTGGACCATGACCGGTGCGCCGCGGGGTTCGGTGAACTCCTCGGTCTTGTCCCGGCTGCTTGCCCCGCATGGGGACGTTGACCGCAAACGCGTCTCCCTGCTCTACCGCCCGATGGACTCCGCCCGGGCCGCCGCTGTCGTCGAGCGGGACCAGAACAACGCCAATGTCCGGATCACCTCCGGAAACCGGCCCAGCGCCCGCGCCCTCGTCGATGCCCGCTCGGCGGCTCAGACTGCCCAGGAAGAAGCCCAGGGTGCCGGGCTCGTGAACTTCGGCATGGTCGTCACCGCCACGGTCACCGACGCCACCCGGCTTGCCGATGCGGTGGCCGCGATCGAGCAGACCTCCGGGACCGCCCGGGTCCTGCTCCGCCGCGCCTACGGCTCACAGGACACCGCTTTCGCCGCGTCCTTGCCGCTGGGCCTGGTGCTGCCCAAACACATCCTGCTGCCCAGCGAAATCAGAGAGGCCCTCTAAATGGCCCGCTTCACGTTCCTGCAAGCGAAAAAAGTGAAACCAGTAAACCCAGCAAAAAAATCAGCCACTGGTCTGGGGGAGGGGACGTCGCGTCCTGGCCGTGTCCGGAGTCCCGGGTCACGCGGCTGGGCCGGCCGTGGCGGGGGAACAGCTGCGCTGGTTCCTGCGGTGCGGGAGTACCGGGGCACGACAGTGCAGGTGTGCGGATTGTGGCCGTTCAGCTCCGGCACGTCCTCGCCCATGATTGGTGTGCCGCTGGGCCGGCATGAGGAAACCCAGGCGACCGTGTGTTGTGACCCGATCAGCTGGTTCCAGCGCGCCCACCTGATCTCCAACCCGTCCGCGTTCATTCTCGGCAAACCCGGGCTGGGAAAATCCACACTGGTGCGAAGGATGCTCCTGGGCCTCTCCGGCCAGGGCGTACACCCCCTCGTCCTCGGGGACCTGAAAGCAGAGCACGTCGACGCGGTCGAAGCGCTGGGCGGTCAAGTCATCCGGCTCGGCCGGGGACGGGGCTACCTGAACATCCTTGATCCCGGCCAGGCCGTCGAGGTCGCCCAGCTCCTGGAAGAACAGGGGCACCACGACGCGGCCGTCCGGGTCCGGGCCGACGCCCACGGCCGACGGCTGAATATGGTCGTCTCCCTCATCACGATCAGCCGAAACTCACCCCCGACCGATCAGGAACAGACCATCCTTGACCGGGCCCTGCGGGTGCTCGATGACACGTTCGACGGGATCCCGGTCCTGAAAGACCTGCTCGACGTCATCACCGCGGCCCCGGCCGAGCTGCGCCAGGTCGCCCTGGACCGCGGGGACATGACCGTCTACCTCCGGGAAACCCGGGCGCTGGAAGCGACCCTGCTGGGCCTGACCGGTGGCGGGAAGCTCGGCGAAATCTTCGCCCGGCAGACCACTAACCCCATGCGGCGGGACCGGGCCGTGGTCTTCGATGTCTCCAGCATCGACGAAACCGAAACTGACCTGCAGGCCGCTGTGTTGCTGGCGTGCTGGTCCTACGGCTTCGGGACCGTCAACGTCGCCAACGCCTTGGCCGACGCGGGGCTGGAACCCCGCAGGAACTACTTCGTCGTCCTCGATGAGCTGTGGCGGGCGCTGCGCTCCGGCAAGGGCATGGTTGACCGCGTCGACGCCCTCACCCGGCTGAACAGGAGTGTTGGTGTCGGGCAGGTCATGATCTCCCACACCATGTCCGACCTGCTGGCCCTCCCGGCGGAGGAAGACCGGATGAAAGCCCGCGGGTTCGTTGAACGTTCCGGCATGGTCATCTGCGCAGGCCTGCCGGCTTCGGAAATGCCGCTGCTGACGGCTGCGATCCCGCTCTCACGGCAGGAACAGCAGAAGCTCATCTCGTGGCAGGACCCGCCGGCGTGGGATTCCCGTGGCGGGGACGTCGAACCCCCGGGCCGGGGAAAGTTCCTGATCAAGGTCGGTGGCCGCCCCGGCATCCCTGTCCACATCGGCCTGACCAGTATTGAGGCATCTCTGAACGACACGAACAAGCGCTGGCATGCGCCGGCAGAAACTCTGCTGGATGGGGCAGCTCCAATCCGGGAAGAAGGTGCGGCATGAGTGCCCCGAACCGCAAGGGAACAGGCCTCGGTGACGCTCTGGGGATTTGGCTGGCCATTGGTGCCGCCACCGTCTTCGGCGGCGGCACCTGGGCCGCGGCCCACCTTGGGTCCTGGTTGGCCGGCCTTGCCGCCCCTCCGGCGCACCCGATTGACCTGATCGCCGGGCTGGCCAAGGGCCGGGTGCCCTGGCCGGACCAGTCCACAGTGGTGGCCTGCGTGCTGGCCGGTGTCCTGATCGGACTGGTGGTGACGGTGCTGGTGGTGCGGTCCCGGACCGCGAGCAAACGCACCCGGGTGGACAAGGCCGCGGTGTACATGGGCCGGGGCAAGGACCTGGACCACCTCTCGACCAAGGGCGCCACGGCCACGGCCGTGCGCCTGGGTGTGGAGAACTCCACGGGTGTCCGCCTTGGCCGCAGCGTGGCCGGGAAGCGCCCGCTTTGGGCGTCGTGGGAGGACATGCTGATCCTCATCGCCGGGCCGCGCACGATGAAGACCACCTCCTACGCTGTCCCCGCCATCCTTGACGCGCCCGGCGCGGTAATCGCGACGTCGAACAAGCGTGACATCGTCGACGTCACCCGGCCCATCCGTTCGGAGGCTGGGCAGGTGTGGGTCTTTGATCCGCAGGCCGTGGCGGAGGAAGAACCGTCCTGGTGGTGGAACCCACTGTCGTATGTGAAGAATGAAGCCACGGCCGGGAACATGGCCTCTCATTTCGCCGCAGGCTCCCGGGAACCCGGAACCAAACCGGACGCCTACTTCGACCCGGCCGGGCAAAACCTGCTCAAAGCCTTCCTGCTCGCCGCCGCGCTCAGCGCCGCCCCGATCACGCAGGTGTACACCTGGCTGACCCGCCCGCACGACGAAGCACCGGCTGACATCCTCCGTACCGGCGGCTTTGACCTGCTGGCCGACATGGTCATCGGGCACATCCGTGAACCGGAAAAGCAGCGGGCCGGTGTCTATGGCACCGCCCGGCAAATGGTTTCCTGCCTCACCGACCGGGACGTCAGCCAATGGGTCACCCCCGCACCGGGCACCACCGTCGACACCGACCCCCGTCCGCAGTTCGTCCCCGAAGACTTTGTCCGCAGCAAGAGCACGCTCTACAGCCTCTCCCGCGAAGGCGTCGGAACCGCCGGCCCCCTCGTCACGGCCCTGACAGTCGCCGTCGTCGAAGCCGCCGAAAAGTACGCCACCTCCCAGCCCGGCGGCCGCCTCGCAACCCCCCTGCTGGGGATCCTCGATGAGGCCGCGAACGTCTGCCGGTGGAAGGCCCTGCCGGACCAGTACAGCCACTACGGCTCCCGCGGCATCATCCTCATGACCATCCTGCAGTCCTGGTCCCAGGGCGTGGAAGTCTGGAACCTCGAAGGAATGCGGAAACTCTGGTCAGCATCCAACGTCAAAATCTACGGCGGCGGCGTCTCCGAAGTCGGCTACCTCGACGAGCTCTCCCGCCTCATCGGCCAATACAGCTACATCAACGTCTCCCGCAGCCACAGCAGAACCGGGTCCTCCTCATCCAGACAGGAAAGCAAGGACGAAATCCTGTCCGTTGCCGACCTGACAGCACTGCCAAGGTTCCGGGCCATTCTGCTCGCCTCCGGCGCCCCGGCCACCATGATCGAAACGATCCCCTGGATGAACGGGCCCCACGCCCAAAAGGTCAAAGACTCCCTCGCAACCAAGGAAACGACTGAGCGCGAGCCGGTGGCGGTGCCGGCTCTCAACCCGTGGACGGACGGAGACAAGGCGTGAGCGAAGAGTTCGGCGACGCCTTCGCGTACGAAGAGGAGCAACCCCCGGCAGGCGGGCACAGCCACGCAGGGCCCGAACCGGAACTCGTGTACTCCAGCGCCGTGGAGTTCTTCGCTGACCTCCTGGCCCAGTCCTACGTCCGCGAAGTCAACGAAGGCGCAGCCTACGCGTGGTGCCCTGAATGGTACAAACACCCCGAAGCCCTCATCCGCATGGAAGCCATCTGGCGGGCCTGGGAACACCTACGCCTGGAACCCGCCCTCGGCGTCAGCACCTGGTGGCTGAACCACGCAGACCCGCACATGCGCCTCCTCATGGACAAAGAAGGACCCTTCAAAAAATGCGCCTACGACGGACACAAAACCCCCACCCCTGACAGAACCGCGCTTCCCCATAAAACCCCTGAAGCAGGAATTTTTGACTAGCACCGGCCGCGGCACCGTCTTTAGAGGGGGACTACTTTGTCGGCAGGCGTCCGAGGCTGCCTTTGCCGAACCTCGGGGGTCCACACACGAAGCAATCCGAGTCCTTTCGCGGAGTCTCGCTGGCCACATCAGATTCCTGGGGGAAAAACTTGTACCAAGTCGCTTCGTTCACATCCTGCAGGAGTCCGGTCACCGTCATCATATAGTCGTCAACAGCATGGGCGGCCGCAACGGCATTTAGGGTGATGACGCTGGGAGCGGTTATGTCTGCCTCATCCACATACCGCTGAAGCTGAAGCTGTTCCTTTGCCGTAGCTTCTTCTTGAAGCCGGGAAGCCGAGATCAAGCCATTGCACCACAAACAGCCGCTACCGGGCTCAGAGGAACGAACAACACTGAAGATGTTTGTGATGTTGCCTGTTGTGCCGTCAACGCTGACCTTGGCGCCGACTTGTGTCATCGGGATCAAATACTGATGAGAAACAGCACTGACGACGAGGCGCGCCTGCATGGAATCTGCGGCGAGAAATATGTAGTCGCAGTCGACGAGGCGTTGGGCGACGGCATCGTTCGTTACATCTCCAACGATTTGTTCGACCCGCACAGACTTGGAGGCTTGTCGCGCCACGCGTGCAGCAATGGCCACCTTGGGTGTGGCGAAGCGGTCTGCTAGTTTCTGCATCCAGCGTGGACGTGATTCATCGCCAAGCCACGTGTGGGCGTCTCGTCGAGTGCTACCCACGACGCGGGAAAGATTGGAGATAGCAATCTTTTCGGGGTCAATGAGGACGAGATGGCCAACGCCCAGGCGGGACAAGTACTCATTAATTAGTGAGCCGCCTCCGCCAAGACCGACTATGGCGACTTTCTGTCGCCCAATTACGTCCTGGCCCTTCTCTCCGAAAATTCGGACCTGACGATCGTGTCTTTGTGCCGCTCCACGCAGAGAAATGGGATGGGGCCTGAGCGTTTCTTGCGGGCGCCCAACGACACTGAGGTGGTCCAGTTCGATTCTTGTTCCGCCTGGCAGCCAGATGTCTCCGGCTGCAGCCTTTCTGGTCAGAACAAGGGCCCCCACCGCCGGTCCTCCCGTAATGTCCAGGAGGGCCGGATAGCCGCGCTCGTGTGAACGCATGTCTGAATCCGAGAATTCGACAGACTCCGTGCCGCCATGGCAATGAACTGCCACGTAGGCAAGGCCCTCGGCAGCACAATGATCAATCTGTTCTAGTACGAAGTCTGCCGTGATCATGCGGTATCCGCGCTTGCCCGGGACATAGTCAATCCCGTCCCGGGCTAATACGACATCCCTCACGAGGAGGCGAGTACCACGGTCGGTGGTTACGATCCCGCAGCGGAGGACCGCCCCATGCTCATCGGCGTCACCAGGAAAGAGGTGCCCGTGCAGCATTGCCCATTGGCTTCCGGTCATGCGAAGAGTCCAGCCAGAGGCTGCCTGTCCTAGTCCTTGTTCAGCCATTGCAGTACCTTCAGCAGCTTGAGGGTTGCCGTGTCCACGGCAGGGTTCAGACGGTTCGATCTGCGGGACAGTTGGACGACAGGGCGGTTTTCTGGGCAGTTCCACGAGGTCTGGGCAAAACCTTCGCCAAGGGCTTCTCCGTTGCGCCGGGTAAGGTCTGGTCGGACAAAATGGGGATATACGTCCGCCAGTGGATATTGAAAAGTGATGTGGAATCCCACCCATGTCTCATCCTGGTCATAGCCCACGAGTGGGACGGGATCGACTATGACAAAGGCCCCTTGCTGCCCGTCGTGGACTGCGGACACTTCCGCAGCTGGAAAGGTTCGACGAAGTTCATCGATCGCTTCTGATACTTCCGCATTCATTTACAAGTCCTAGGAGTTGTCATCGTCGGCGACAGCCCGGAACACAGAGTTCTTTGTCACGGTTACCGTGTCCGCGTCCCCAACGATGGACCACTTACCCGTGGCTTCCTGTAGGGAGAGCTGAAATCCGGGGTCTATGGATACACCCTGTTCAATTGCGGTGGCCTTAATCTGTGCCCCTGTTACACGTGGACCGAGTATGTGTACTTCCTGTCGGTTGACGGTGATGACAGTCTTGGGCTTGCCCTTGCCAGCGATGTCCTGTTCGCCACTGCGTTCTTCATTGTTGGTGATAGTCATGGCCACTCCTTTTAGTCAAAATATTTGCGTCGAATCCGAAGCACTGCATCTATTCTACCACATCGTTTCACTTTCGATGCAAGGGGCCAACTATGAGACAGTTGAAGCATGCAAAGGAGTAAGACGTGAAAACGCACATAAACGTGACGACTCTGTATGCGGCACTAGATGCTGCCCGGCAAGAGCGGGGATTGTCTTGGCGATCGCTCGCAAAGGAAGTTGGCGTCAGCCCATCGCTGTTGTCGCGCATGAGCAATGGCTTCAAGCCCGACGCGGACGGATTCGCCACTCTGGTTACTTGGCTCGGATTGGACGCTGACGACTTTTTCATCTCACCATCTGACGCACCAGAGGAGAAGCGTCCTGAACCCGAACTGCTAGTGCAACTGGCTCCCTTGCTACGAGCCCGAAGCGATCTAACGGAAGCGGATGTTCAATATCTTGAGGAAGTCATATCCGCTACCGTTCGGCGCGCACGGGCGGCCCGCTGAGCGTGAGGCGAGGTTTCAAAAAAGAAGCAACGGAACTTGCGTTAGAAGTCCGCGGTGAGCTGGGAATGACTCAGAAGGGGGCCTTCGACCCTTACCGGCTCGCCGAGCTATACGGGGTAACCATCGTACGTATGAGTGAGCTTGATCTGGCTGCAAAAAGCCATTTCTTAGATCAGCATCAAGCGGTGTTCTCGGGTGCACTAATCCCTGTTGGCACAGGTGCAGTGATTCTGGAAAATGATGCACATTCTTCGGCTCGGTCGCGAATGACGCTTAGCCACGAACTATCGCACCTCCTCCTTGAGCACCAGTTTTCAAACTCCCTCGTCGACGAAGACGGGTGCCGGAGTGCCAACAGTGACGATGAAGCTGAAGCAACTCACTTGGCTGGTGAACTGGTCCTTCCCTCCAGCGGCGCCCTGGACCTGGCGTGGAACAACGCCAGCGACGAGGAGGCCGCGGCCAGCTATCAGATCAGTGTCAGGGCGGCAGCCTGGCGCATGAATGCCTCCGGGGCGCGCCTGATCGTCAAGCGGGCAAGAGCACGACGAGGTTACTCGTAGTTGTTATTCCGCGGAACGCCTCAAAAGCCCCATGCTTCGTGGCCGCACTGACCTGAACCAGCGACTCCAAGCTGTCCATGGCTGGGGTCAATTCGGGTTTATCCACGGCTGGAATCGGGAGCCATTGGGGGAGCTCCCTCAGCAGCAGTAGCGGTGGATAACCCATCAGGATTGTCCCCGGCTGTGGGCAGCGGAACTATCGTCCAGACGGTCCCGGATAGTTGTGCAACATCCTGTTGCACAACAACTGCCAAAGCACCTGCCCACGCATGTCATCAGGGGTGCCGGCTGTCAGGTTTGAATCTGAGATTGTTCGCCGTGCATGTGCAACAACTGCCTTCCGGACCCTATTCTGACACTCTGTTCCCTACTCCCTGACGTCAGGTTGGGGTGTGCGCTAGCTTGACGTCAAAGCCCATTGCTCATGGGTTCCAGTGGACTAGTGCTTGGGTTTTCCACTGGATTGGCGGGGGATGAGGGTAGGCATGGACCGCCTGATGAGGGGTTCGGTACCGGGGTTGACGATGAGGTCGATGGCGGTGGCGGCGATTTGGTCCAAGGGAACGTGGACCGAGCTTAGGGGTGTGGGCAGCCGCGCCGAAAGGGGTGTGTCGTTGTACCCGACCAGAGCGAGGTCATCGGGGATGGTGATGCCGTTGCGATGAGCTGCAGCCATCACGCCCATTGCGATGTTGTCGTTGGCTGCGAAGATCGCTGTGGGGCGGTGGCCGGTGCCGAGGAGTGTCTCGCCGGCGGTGTAGCCGTTTTCGATGCCGTAGCCTGCGGCGATGAGCCATTTGTCGGGCGGGTGGATGCCGGCTTCTTTCATGGCTCTGCGGGCGCCGGCGAGACGGGCTTTCCCGGAGGATGTGAAGTCGGGGCCGGTGACGACGGCGATGTCGCGGTGGCCGAGGTCGATGAGGTGGCGCACGGCGAGGTAGCCGCCCACTTCGTCATCTCCGAGCGCGGATGGGCTGATGCCGTCGGTGCGCAGTACCAATGCGTGCGCTACCCGGCGTTCACGCAGGAGCCGGGGGAGTTTGTCATCGAGCCGGGCCGTTGCCAGGATCAATCCGTCTACGTTGCGGTCGAGCAGGGTTTCGGCTGCGCTGCGTTCCTCGTCAGGGTCATCTCCGCTGGTAGCGACCATGGCGAAGTAGCCGCGGGAGGAGGCAGCCTTTTCGAGTTCTTCGAACATCAGGGCCATGACGGTGTCACTCAAGCGGGGGACAAGGACGCCCAGGGTACGGGTCTCACCGCGGCGCAGGCTGGAGGCGAAAGAGTTCCTCCGGTACCCGAGCTGTTCAGCAATCTTTCGCACGTTCGCTGCGGCCGCTGACCGGGAAGTCGTGCGCTCATCCAGGGCGCGGCTGGCGGTCGAAATGCTCACGCCACTGGCCGCTGCAACATCCTTCAGCGTGACGACATTGCCTGCGGCGGCCGGGTCCATTGCGGTTCTCCTCTTCAGCAAGGGTGTGAGAGACACTCTAATCCTCCTGACTTGCAAACGTTCTCTTGACAGTGAGCTGCGACACGTGCAAAATTGAAAACGTTCCCGCAAACGTTCCCATCTTAGCGGGACTGCCGACCATCAATGAAGACAAGAGGTAGCTGTAAATGACACTCGATCTCCGCGGACTCAGCCCCGCACCTGTCACCCCGTTCACCGAAGATGGCGCTGTCGACTTCGCTGCGATCCAGCGTCTGGGTTCGTGGCTCGGATCGATTGAGGGCGTGAAGAGCCTCGTCGTCCTGGGGCACGCCGGCGAAGGCACGTTCCTTACCGAAGAGGAGCAGCTGGACGTTATCCGCGCTTTCGTGGCCTCGACCGAGGGGCGTGTGCCGGTCGTGGCGGGCATCACCAAGGAGGGCAACAAGACCGCTGCCCTCGAGGCCAAGAAGGCCGTCGAGGCCGGTGCGTCAGCTGGTCTCGTCTACCCCTCGCACGGGTGGCTGCGCTTCGGATACCAGGACGGCGCGCCGCAGTCGCGCTACCAGGAAATCTATGAAGAGTCCGGTCTGCCGCTGATCCTGTTCCAGTACCCCGACAACACCAAGGCGACCTACGACCTCGACACTCAGCTGGAGATCGCTGGCCAGGAGGGCGTGTTTGCCACAAAGAACGGTGTCCGGAACATGCGCCGGTGGTACACCGAGATCCCCGCGCTGCGCGCCGCGTACCCCGAGCTGCAGGTACTGTCCTGCCATGACGAGTACCTGCTGCCGACGATGTTCGATGTCGACGGTCTGCTCGTCGGTTACGGCAACATCGCCCCCGAACTCCTCGTCGAACTGATCGAAGCCGGCAAGGCACAGGACTACAAGCGTGCCCACGCCATCCACGAGCGGCTGCTCCCAGTGACCAAGAACGTCTACCACCGCGGCTCCCACATGGAAGGCACCGTCGCCTTGAAGTGGGGCCTCGTGAACCGCGGCATCCTGGACCACGCCACAGTCCGCACCCCGCTCCTGCCCCTGCCCGAGGGCGCCGATACCGAAATTGCGGAAGCCTTCGCCGCCGCAAACATCGGCAAGGTCACCGTCAGCGCCTGATCCCTTCTTCCCTGGATCCTCACGGGTGGCAGGCCACAGCCCGCCACCCGTGCCCTAACTTTTTACTCTCCGTCCCGGGCCAATGACGCCCCCAGCAGTGCCGCTGTATAAGGAGGACTCGCCAATGCGCGAGCAGCAGAATAAGACCATCACCCACCCCGGAACCAGGGAAGACCAGATGGCAACCCAGCAAGAACACCAGACCGAAGGCACCACGAAGAAGCACCGCACCTTCCTGGGCTACCTTGCCCTCATGGGCCCTGCCTTCGTCGTCGGAGCATGGCAGTTCGGCCCCGGAAACCTCACCACCGCCGTGCAGGCAGGAAGCCGGTTCGACTACACCCTCGTCTGGGTCATTGCAGTATCAACGATCCTCATGATCTTCTTTACCGACATGAGCGTCCGCCTGGGCATCGCCACCCCCGTCTCCCTGATCACCTCGATTAAGGAGCACCTCGGCAAATGGGTCGGCCTTCTCGCAGGATTCGGCGTCTTCGGCATCACCCTCATGTTCTCCGTCGGGAACGCAGTGGGCTCCGGGCTCGGCCTGTCCCTGATCTTCGGCGGCTCCCCGGTCCTCTGGACCGTGGTCTGCACCATCGCCGTCGGCATCGTCCTGGCCTTCAAAAACGTCTACGGCATCGTCGAAAAAGCACTCCTGGTCATCGTCGTCCTCATGGGTTTGGCCTTCATCGCCAGCACCGTTGTTGCCCAGCCCGACTGGTACCGGTCCATGGCAGGCATGGTTCCGAGCCTGCCCGCCGGAAGTGAGATCCTCATCGTGGCCCTCGTCGGCACCAACTTCTCCATCAACGCCGCCTTCTACACCTCCTACGGCATCAAAGAACACCGCCGCACCCGCGCCGACTACAAGGACATCACCCTCGTCGACACCATCCCCGGCATCGTCGCACCCGGCATCATGACCGCTCTCGTCATCATGGTCGCCGCCGCCGTACTCGGCAAGACGGGGGCCGAAGCAGGGACCATCAACGCCCTCGCCTCCGTCTTCACCCCGCTGGCCGGCCCCACCGGAGCCATGCTCTTCGCCCTTGGACTTTCCGGAGCCGCGTTTTCCTCCATGATCGCCAACGCCACCGCAGGCGGCACAATGCTCTCCGACGCCATCGGACGCGGCGCCAAGGCAGGGTCCCCCGCAGCGCGCATCTTCACCGCAGCGATCCTGGCCTTCGGCATGATCATCACCCTCTCATTCCAGTCCTCACCCGTCGGCCTGATCGTCATCGCCCAGTCCCTCACAGTCCTCATTGCACCCCTGCTCGGAGTCCTGATCGTCACCATGGCCAACAAAACCGCCGTCATGGGTGACCTCCGCAACAAGTGGTGGCAGAACCTCTTCGGAGCCATCGGCCTCATCGCCATCTTCGCCCTGTCCTTCCGGCTCATCAGCACCCTGATCGGCTAGCTGAACGCGGCACAAGCCACCCAAGTAATGCCCCCACCCTCGATGGTGGGGGCACCACTCATTGGAGGATCAAAAACGACCCGTTTAATCAATATCCTTAAGGGGTTTCGGTCGGCCGCCGGGGTTCCCTCAGACTGCGGCAGGTTTCTCTCTGAACGACCTGTCGCCCCGTGGCCCGGCTTCTAATTGGCCTGCGATAGAGGAGCTGGAGCCGTGCGAGTACTTCAGGAGAACGGCCCCTACCCATCCTCCGGCCCCAGTTGTGTCCCGGCCACGAATTACACGTCCATCGTGGAGCTCCCCTGCAGTTCCAGGATGGCAAGTTCGTTGCTGCCTCCCCGTAGAAGCGGCCCGGGGACGTAAGGGTGCGCTGGGGGCCTCGACTCCAGTAGCGGCCGAGTTTGGACTGACTAGCGGCATCCGTCAGGTTGGGGTGCGCCCCAACCTGACGAATAGCGTCTTCAGGTGGTTTCGAATAGTTCGTAATCGAATATGCACGCTTAACCAATAATGGCCGCTTCCGCTGCTGCACACCGGCAGCGCATCACGGGAGCGGTCTACTCCATTCTGGCGTGACGCAGATCCTGACAGACGGTTTCCCGGCTAATTCCGTAGACACGGGCAAATAAGGCCAGTTCTTGGGTAGTGCAACGGACGATGGGTGCCGCGTCACTGCTCGCCCGATGATGTGTGATTCACCGTCCATGGGTACGGAGGTAGTCAATGCTCCTGCTTTGCAACCTCGTCAGCGAATCGGACGAGCATCGCCGAGAACATCATGCTTTCACCGGGTGGCCAGGCACTCAGGAGGTCTGTAAATAGCCGCTCACCCTCCCTATTCAAGCGCTCGGCGGCATTTGTTCCGAGTTCCGTCAGCGAGACGAGAGACGCTCGGGCATCGTACGGGTCCGCTATGCGTCGGGCATACCCACGAGCAGCGAGGCGGTCCACCATCCTGCTGACGTTGCCAGCGGACACGTTGAGGGCACGCGCGCACACACTGGGCCGGACTGGCCCTAGGCGGGCGAGCATGAAAAGCGCCGGAACGTCCCGCGATTCCGTGTCCACTCCGGCACGTCTCGCCAGAACGCCCTGGAAGTCGTCCGAAGTCCAGTACCCCACGAGGCGGACGAGAGCAGCCACGGCGGACGATTCGATCTCCTTCATGCGGTCCACGACGGGAGAATCCGGGTCGTTTTCGTCTATCCGTCGCGCCACAACATTACCTTTTCCTTGCGAAATACTTTCCACCGTCAAGTATAGTGGCCGAACAAACCCCAGCTGTGAGGAATGAAACATGCAGATCCGAGACAAGGTATTCGTCGTCACAGGCGGCGGCAATGGCATGGGCCGGCAGGTCGCCCTTGAACTGATGAGACGGGGCGCTCACGTTGCAGCGGTTGACCTGAACAAAGTCGGCTTGGCCGAAACCCAGCAACTGGCGCAGGGCGCCAAGGGACTTTTGACGGTGCACGTCGTGAACGTCACCGACCGGGCTGCCGTTGCAGAACTCAGAGATGAGGTCCTGAGCCAGCACACCCATGTCGACGGTGTCGTGAATATTGCAGGCATCATTCACGCTTTCGCTGAGTTCGAGGAACTTCCTGCAGAAGTGATGGAACGGGTTATCAATGTCAACTTCTGGGGCACGGTCAACGTGTGCCGCGAGTTCCTTCCAGTGCTGAAATCCCGGCCTGCGTCTGCTCTCGTGAACATGTCGAGCCTATCGGCACTCATTCCGTTCGCGGGTCAGGCTTTCTACGGCGCGAGCAAGGGTGCGGTGAAGCAGTTCAGTGAGGGTCTGTACGCAGAGGCGCTTGGTTCAACTCTTGCCGTCTCGACAATTTTTCCGGGAAACATCTCCACGAACCTCACGGGTAACTCCGGCGTCGCGATGATCGATGCCAAAGGTAAGAAGGTTCGATCGACTACTCCGGAGGATGCCGGGCGGGCGATTGTCGAGGGCATAGTGAAGGGCAAGTTCCGCATCCTGGTCGGGCGCGACGCCTTACTCCTCGATCGCCTCGTGCGGTTGGCCCCCCGCTGGGCTACGGGCATGGTGGCCAAGCAGATGAAATCTGTGCTCTAGATGTCGACTACGGCGAAGGGCTCGACGCCCGCGGCCAGTGCGGCCGGCTACGACGTCATCATTGTAGGTTTCGGTGCTGCTGGAGTTTCGGCCGCAATCGAGGCGGCCGAAGCGGGTGCTCATGTGCTCGTGCTGGACCGCGGTTTCGGTGGTGGCGCGACCGCGTTATCGGGTGGCATTGTCTATGCCGGGGGTGGCACGAGAGTTCAGGCGGCTGCAGCCGTTGATGACGACCCGGAGAACATGTTTCAGTACCTCCGACAAGAGGTACGCGGAGCCGTGAGCGACGAGACGCTGCGCACTTTCTGTGAATCGAGCTCGGTGATGATCGACTGGCTTGAGCGGCAAGGGGCTTCGTTCGAAGGCAGTCTCGCTCCATACAAGACCTCGTACCCGACCGACCGCCACTACCTCTACTACTCCGGCAATGAGAAGGCATACCCCTATAACGAGTACGCCCGCCCGGCTCCTCGGGGCCACCGACAGGTGGCCAAGGGGCTCGATTCAGGCAAAGTACTGTTCAGTCGGCTGCGCAAACAAGCGCTGAGTCTGGGCGTGGAGTTTCTGCCGCACAGCAAAGTCGATGAACTCATCACCGAGGGCGGGACAGTAACGGGCGTTCGCTACCGCACCGCCGACGTGGCTGACCTAGGTGCGCACTACCCGCGTCGAAGCGCCCTCGCGTCAAAGCTCGGCAACTGGGCGCCGGCCATCGGGGCGCGGCTGGCGGCGAAACTCGACAGCGAGTGGGCCGCTGTGGCGCAGGTCCGGGAGGCGCGTGCTGGCAGCGTCATACTCGCCGGCGGTGGCTTTGTACGGAATAGCACGTGGATGGCGCGCTGGGCGGGCCCTTACTCCGACATCTCCCCTCTCGGCACCGCCGGTGATGACGGCGGCGCCATCTCCTTGGGAATCTCGGCGGGCGGTGCGACTGCCTACATGGACCGGATGACTGCCTGGAGGTTCATCACGCCCACCAGCGCCATGACTGAGGGGATCATCGTCGACGGCGACGGTCAGCGCATAACTAATGAAGACCTCTACGGGGCGACGTTCGCAGATCACATGGTGCGTGACCATGGCGCCGTCGGCCATTTGGTAATGGATGCTCGGCAGTGGCGAAAAGCCCGACGCCAGATTCGGACTCAGGCTAACACCTTCCAGCTTCTGCAACTGGCCTACCTGTACACGATCGGGCATCGCAAAGGACGCGACCTGGCGGAGCTGGCAACGAAGATCGGCGTGCCGGCTTCAGCCTTGGAATTAACGATCACCGCCTACAACGCCGGGATCCTCTCAGGCAGCGGAGACCCTGCCCACAAGGCGCCTGAGCTATCCACAACGATCCTGTCAGGGCCGTACTTTGCCATCGACGTGTCGGTGAACAACTCACCGTTCTATCCGGCACCAGGCCTCACACTGGGCGGTCTCAGGGTGGACGAGCAGACTGGAAACGTGCTCGACACGGAAGGAGCGCGGATCGAGGGGTTGTACGCCGCGGGCCGGAGCGCCGTAGGAATCTGTGCTGTTGGCTATATCAGCGGACTATCGATCGCTGACTGCATCTTCTCGGGTCGGCGTGCCGGGCGGACTGCTGCCAGGATCGCAGCCGGTTGACGCCTCAGCTGATTGCTTAGCCGATGGCCCGCCCATGGTGGTGGAGGCCCGGATGGCGGAAAACGCGGAACGTTAACCGTGCGAGATCGGTTTGTAGAAAAGCGCATCGTCCAAGCACTTGGTCCGAATCCTGAAGCAAGGGCATGGAGGAGCCGGTCATCACAAACTTTGTCTTGTCGCTCTATGGTGCGTGCTCCTTCGTGCGAAAAGTGGTGACGTGGTGAACGCTGCAACGGTTTGGTCTGGACATCCCGGAGATGCACGCTAGACCAGGAAGCCAGGGGGCTCACCCGGAGTGTAATACGGCCGCCGAAATTTCTGTTGGAGCGGTT
The DNA here is from genome assembly GCF_042879835.1 of Pseudarthrobacter sp. NPDC058329. NCBI lineage: Bacteria > Bacillati > Actinomycetota > Actinomycetes > Micrococcales > Micrococcaceae > Pseudarthrobacter > Pseudarthrobacter sp. NPDC058329. The sequence goes on along the minus strand of NZ_JBHVZR010000011.1, from coordinate 127,728 downwards.
ATTCCTGCTCGGCAAGTCCTGCCCGAAAGATGAGGATCACAAGCTGTGCGCGGTCGCGGGCACCTGTCTTGGTCATTGCCCGGTTAAGGTGGGTCTTCACTGTGTGCGGAGAGATGAACAGCTTTGTGGCGATTTGGTCGTTGGTTAGACCGGCAGCAGCCTCTACCGCTACTGCCCGTTCCCGGGAGGTCAACCTTGAAACGGCCTCGACCGCAACGCTGTCATATTGCTGTTCTGGAGGACTCGAAACGTGGGAGACCAAAGTGCTCGCGGCGGCCGCGGAGAGCGATGCATGACCTGCTGCTATGGCTTCAACAGCCTTGATCAAATCTGTTGGTCCCAAGTTCTTTCCCAGAAACCCCTGCGCCCCTGCCTTTATTGCGCGAATGACATTCTGGTCGTCCTCGAAAGTAGTGAGGACCAGGATTTTCACAGCGTCCAACTGATGATTGGCTCGAATTCTGCGGACCGCTTCGACTCCGTCGACACCGGGCATCCGGATGTCCATAAGTACTACATCTGGGCGGGTACTGCTTATGACGGCTACGGCCTGCAAGCCATCGGCGGCTTCGCCCACAACAGCAAAGTAGTTCCTCGTCTTCAAGATGCCGCGAAGACCAAGCCTGATCATTTCTTGGTCATCGACGATGACGACGCGGATCACGAGTTTGCCTTGAGAGGCAATGTTGTCTCAACGGTGAAGGTTGTTGATGCCGGCGTCACGCGGAGTCGGCCGTTCGCCGATGCCGCCCGTTCATGCATGCCCACTAGGCCGAACCCAGTGCGGGCTTCGTCGCCCCACTTGTCCCCGGAAGCTTCCGCTGACTCTTCGCGACGGTCGTTATGGATTTTCAGGATGATGTCCGTGTCCGTAGTTTCGAGATCTAACCTGGCGGTGCCCGTCCCATGTTTGTGGGCATTGGTTAGAGCCTCTTGGATAATTCTGTAGAGCGCCAAATTCACCGCCACTGGGAGGCTGGACGGCAGACGGGACAGTAGTCCTTCTTGATGCTCGACACGCAGGCCCAGGGAGCGGAAGGTGTCTAGGAGCCGAGGAATGTCAGCGGCGCCCGGGATGGGAATGTTCTCGTCCGATTGCAATTTGGGTTCAGAATCCCCTGAGCGCAGCACGTGCAGAATAGCCTGCAGCTCGCGCAGCACTTCAGTGCTAGCTGTTCTGATGTGGCCCAGGGACTCTATGGCGCTTCCCTCATCGTGGGAAATGTTTGCCTCTGCGGATCCGGCGTGGACGTTGATCGCAGCAATATGGTGTGCCATAACGTCGTGGAGTTCACGTGCAATCCTCATCCGTTCTTCCGCTACTCGCCGGGCAACGATAGCCTCGCGCGTTTTGAGAAGGCCCTTTGATTGCTCTTCGAGGGCCTGTACGTATTGGCGCTGGGCGTGGACCGCTGACCCCATCCCTCCGGCTGCCGTTGTCCAGGCCACCAAAGCGAGTGTCATCGGATCAAGCAGGGAAAGGTGCGATAGCGCCAGTGATTCTGTGACCAGTACCAAACCAACACATACGGTGGCCACTACCGCCTGGGCCCGTGGTCTGAGGATGGCAAAGGACATAAGACAAACCTGCAGCACGCACAAGGCCGGCAGGGCCAGTCCCTCGTTTAGGGAAAGTACCACCGCTAAGACAGCGGCCAGCATCAGCGCTACCTCGGGTAAGTGCCTTCTCAGGGCAGCCGGCACCAACGTGGCGAGCAGCAAAGCCAGAGCGGGTACATCGGAGAAACCCGATCGAATGTATTCCGCGCCGTGCGCCGCCACCACTGCCACCACAACAATGTCCAAAAAACGCTGCCACAAATCAGGTGATCGGGCAGTCTTCTCCTTGGCCGTTTTGGGGAAATCGGCCCAGCGAAATATATCCAGCACCTCCAGTAGTCCTTACAACGCTGGCAGTGCCAGTGGTGGGGTGGCTAACCCCAAACGATACGCAGGTCCGAGTGGCTTGAATACTTCAGAGCGCATCAAGGGCATCCGACCAGCTGGCTTTGTTGATGATAAGTTCACGCCATCTCCTCAGAGCCTTCACGGATCGAGCTGCCACGACACCGGTCACACGGTTGTCCCGACGGAATAATGCCACAAATTTTCCCTCGGCGATCGATCCTTCCGTCAAGAGCACTTCGTCGTGGTTGCGGAGCCAACCGTAGCTTTGCAGCTTGAGATCGTATTGGTCCGACCAAAAGTAGGGGACGGGTGCGTAGTCTGCTCTGGTTCCGGCGAGGATTTGTTCGGCGACATGAATTCCTTGGTCTACAGCGTTCGTGCGATGCTCCACCCGCATACGAAGGTTGAATAGGCGGTTGCGCCAGCGGGCTACGTCCCCGGCGGCATGTATCCCAGGAGCGGCCAAGGAGTCAGGAGCGCACTCTATGCCGTCACCGATCTCCAGGCCGCTGTTATCCAACCAACGGACCGCCGGCGCTGATCCTATCGCGACGACGACGACAGCAGCCTGCAGCTTCTCGCCGTTTTTAAGTGCCACGCCGGTTACCTTGGAGCCATCCGAAGTTATGACGCATCCGGCTGCCTGACGCGTCCTGATGGTCACCCCGTGGCTCTCGTGCAACGCTGCAACTTCTGCTCCGAGCTCGGGCCCAAGAGCCCCGGCAAGTGGAGCGGAGGCGTTGCTCAGGAGGGTGACCTGCACGCCGGCATTGGCCGCGACAGCCGCAATCTCTGTTCCCAGGAACCCCGCACCAATGACGATCACGCGGGTACCTGATTCGAGCTCCGTTTGAAGGGTTTGTGCGTCCTCAAGAGTCCGAAGCGTGTGGACTCCCCGTACCTTCGGTGTTCCAGGCAGCATCCTCGGGGTAACTCCAGTCGCCACGACGAGATGATCGTAGGCAACTTCATCCCCTGTTGCCAGGGCTACTTTTCTGTCGGCCGTGTTCAGGCCTACCGCCGGTGTGCCGAGTCTGGTCATGACATCAAGGTCCGCGAGGTGGGCCGGCGGACGGAGCATAACTTTGTCCTGGTCCCACTCCCCGGAAAGGAATTGTTTGGAGAGTGGAGGCCGGTCATACGGGAGATGTGGTTCGGCGCCGATTAATGTCAGCTTGTTTTCATAGCCGCCCCGCCGCAGAGCTTCTGCAGCGCTTAGACCGGCTGCTGAAGCCCCGACGACCACAACATGCTCGGGGGTTTTTGCTTTCACTGCTTTTCGGTCAGCCGGATGACCGATGCAGGGCATCGGGCGGCTGCGTCACGAACCGCGGCCTCCTGCGATGGAGGAAGGGTTTCGTTTAAAACAATGATCACGCCATCATCGTCGTTTTGGTCGAAAACTGTGGGCGCCGCCAGAACGCAAACCCCGGCACCTACGCACTTGTCGATGTCGATCTCGATTTTCATGCCACAACCTCGTCCCAATCAATCATTAGCTGGTGGATTCCGTAGACAAGCATGTCGTTCTTGAACGGCATACTTTCAACGTCGGTGACAACCCGCAGGCCCTTAACCCTGCGCAGAAGCTCGGGCAAGGCAATTTTCAGCTCCAGACGCGCCAGGTGCTGTCCCAGACACTGGTGAGGGCCGTAGCCGAAACCCACATGGGCGGAGGAGCGGGCAAGGTCCAGGCTGTCGGCGGCATCAAGGAAGCGGGGGTCCCGGTTCGCTGATTCCAGCACAACGGCTACATGTTCCCCGGCTCGGACGAGTTGATTACCTACCTGCACGTCTGTGGTTGCCTTCCGAAGAACGCCATTGTGAACAATGCTCAGATACCGGATCAGTTCGTCCACGCCGGTGTCCATGATGGAAGGGTCGGCCACAATCATGGCGGCCTGTTCGGGATTTTGGAGCAAAGCGTACGTACCGAGCGTGATCATGTTCGCTGTGGTGTCGTGGCCCGCTGCGAGCAGGAGCAGGGAAAGTCCCATCAGCTCCTCAAAAGTCAGCGGTTGCTCTGTCGGTTCCTGAATAAGGCGGCTGAGCAGGTCATCGTCTGGCTGTTCATACTTCGAGGCGACAAGCTTGGCGAAGAATCCGGCACTGTTGGCCGCCGCTTGCTGCCGCACCTCCAGAGGGAGGGTGAGGTCAACCTGCGCCGCCGTGGCCTTTTCGAATTCCTCGCGGTCTTCCTCCGCAACCCCAAGAACCTCGCTGATTACTAAAGCCGGAATGGGCAGCCCGAATTCCCTGTAAAGATCTATGGGACCCTGCTTTGTCGCCAAGCGATCGATGTGTTCGGCGACAAGCTGCCGGATGAAGGGCTCAAGCCGGGCAACGCGTTTCACCATGAATTCACGGGCCAGGCGAAGCCGGAGCCGCGTGTGTTCATCACCGTCATACCGCAAAAGAACCCCCGGAGGAGGTGTACCGCCAAGAGCATCCGGATCGCCCATGAGATGAGACGAGCTTGCATCAACACTGCTGAAGTTAGTGTTGTCGCCAAGAACCCGTCGGGCATCCTCGTATCCACTTACAAGCCAAACATCGAACCCTGCAGGTGCGCTTACACGCATGACAGGATCGGTTCCGCGCAGCTCCGCATAGATCGGGTCAGGGTCAAACGGGCACCTGTTCTGCGGCAAAACCCCTACAGGGGAAGCCGGCGCTGGGGAGTCAGCAGCTTGCATAGGATTTTTCCTTAGATAGGTCGGGGTAACCCGGGGCGATCACTTTATTGAGTGTGCATGAGTGTTTCGGCAAGGGCATCGTGCGGGCGCAGTACTGCTACATACCGCGTCTGGTGTATGTGGTGAGCCAGCACCACCAGCTCGGAGCGTGCAGGAAGTCATCGAGCCCGACCGACCCTGGCTCGCAGCGATCGCTTTGACCTGCTGGGGGACAGCCTCGAAATACCTTTCGCGGTGAAGGGAAAATCGTGACCGGATCAGATCTGTTCGATGAGCCGGCGACGGACCTAAGGACCTGGTTGAGTCGGAACGGGTAGGAGGAGGTCTTGGCGCTGGGTGATGCCGGTCAGCACCAGGACGGTGTGCAGGCCGGCCTCCATCCCCCGCGATGACGTCCGTGTCCATGCGGTCTCCGATAGTTGCGGTGGTCTCGGGGTGAGCGTCGATCATGTTCATGGCGGACCGGAACATCATCGGATTCGTATACGCCCGCTGGCCTTCGTGATTAGGGTATGGCCCCGGTGGTGGGCTACTGCCGTTCGCTGCGGTAGGGGCCCTGGGGGTTATGCCTAACCCCCGGCTTCCCATGGTTCTGCCAAGCCATGGGAAGTGTGCAGATACTTAGCTGACGAGTTCTGACGAACGCTCTGCAGCCCGGGGCTGGTCTTTGAGGCGATCAAGACCATGGCCTTCAGTATCAATGGTTGGTAGTACCTTCTCCAGCCACCCGGGTATCCACCAGGCCGCTCGTCCAAGGAGGGACATGGCGGCAGGGGTAATTATCATCCGGACGATAAAGGCATCTGCGATCACTCCAACGGTGAGGGCGAGGGCTATGGAGGCGACAAGCGGTGAGGGACTGAGCGCGAAACCTCCGAATACCGCGGCCATGATAGTGGCCGCTGCGACAACGATGAACGCTGATTTAGAGAATCCGTCAAGAATCGCTTCACGCGGGGAATAGCCCTTTGTGTAAGCCTCCCGCATGCCTGATACCAGGAACACCTGATAGTCCATTGCCAGCCCAAACAGGATCCCGACGATGAGGATGGGAAGGAGGCTTAACAGGGGTGATCCTGTCGGTGCGGAGAAGAGAAGGTCCGCCCAGCTCCACTGGAACACGGCGACGGTGACGCCTATGCCCGCTCCGAGCGAGAGCAGGAACCCCAGAGTTGCGATGAGGGGAATAAGGACGGAACGAAACAGGACGACCAAGAGCACCAACGAGAGACCGACGATCACTGCAATGTAGAGGACGAGGGCTTCGTTGAGCTGAGCGTCAACGTCAATGGACACCGCGGTCTCACCGGTCACTGATACTTCAGCGTCGATATGACCGCTGCGGTCCCGGATGTCCTGGACAAGAGCGTGGGTACTGTCATCGGTCGGACCTCCTTCGGGGATGACGCTGATGAGGGCCGACGTGCCAGATGCACTGGCATGTGCGGGCGTCACCATGTCAACCCCATTCATCGACGTAAGTAGCTTGCTAACTTCTGCTGCGTCGGCAACCAGGTTGGTGTCATCTTGCACAAGGACGATAAGGGGGCTCTGCGTCCCAGCACCGAATTCTTCGCTGATGATGTTGTAGGCACGCCTCTGGGACGTGTCAGGATCGACTCCACCCGGTGTATTGAGTGTGGTTTGGAGTGACAGGACAGGAATAGCGAGGAAGACGAGTGCCCCGATTGCGGCGATGAGTGAGCGGACTGGTGCATCGACAACGAAGGAAGCCGTCTTCTCGAGAAAAGTTATTTTGGTGATATCGCTGTGTCGGGCAGTGTCTGTGCTGGCTTCGCCGATGTGCTGTTGCTCCCGGCGTGGAAGGACCTTCGTCCCCATGGTCCTCATAAGAACCGGCAGGAGAGTCAGCGCCATCGCCACCGCCACGAAGACAGAGAAGGCAGCAGCGAGACCCATCTCGGTGATGAACGGGATCCTGACGATTGCAAGTGCAGCCAAAGCGATGATGACAGTAGTTCCCGCGAAGACCACCGAGGAGCCTGCCGTTCCGATCGCGCGCCCGACTGCCGTCTCAAGGTCCTTACCTTGCCGCAGTTCGGCACGGAAGCGCGCCAGGATGAACAGCGAGTAGTCAATACCCACGGCGAGTCCGAGCATTACCGCCAAGATCGGCGTGACTGATCCGACGGGTTGCAGGAACGCAGAGGAGGCGAAGACGCCCAGGATCCCGACTCCTACACCGAGCAGTGCTGTGAGCATGTTCGCGCCGGCGGCAACGAGGGAACCGAAGGTAATGAACAGAACGGCAAACGCCATAAGAGCGCCGATTATCTCTGTCGGGCCCAGGATCTCAGGGACGGGATTGCCCAGCGTACCTCCGAGTTCGGCTTCCAGTCCGCTATTTCTCACGGTTTCGACAAACGTCTCGGCTTCCGCGTACACCTCCTCGGCATTCTCCTTGGAAATACCGGAAAAGTTCAAGGTCAGAACCGCCGTCGTCCGGTCAGGGGAGACGTACGGCTGAGCCGGATCAAAAGGTGAACGAACAGAGGAAACGTGGCTAAGTGACGTAGCTGACTCTGTGAGGGTCGCGATGTTGGAGGCAAACGGTTCGTTCGTGATCGGCTGCCCGTCCTCCGTTCGCAGGACAAGCTGCAGGATACCGTCCCCGTCACTGTTCACGACCGGGAATTCCCGCTCGAGCTCGGTGAGAGCTTTGCTGGATTCAGTGCCGGGGATTTCAAACGCGCCATCGCTAAAGCGCATCCCTGTCAGGGCAACTAACCCAGCTGTGACGAGAATCGTCGCCCAACTCAGGACGACTAGCAGTCTGTGGCGGGCACTATAAATGCCCAGTTTGTAAAGGAAGCGTGCCATGGGTGAACTCCTGAAAGTCGGTGCCGTAGGGCCTGGATGATGTTGATTCCATCCTTCGTCTTCCTGTGTTCCTGCGAATCCTGCCGCTGATGTGCATTTATGTACTGCGCCTGCAGTGCATCGCCCCGGCGGGAGTTAAGCGGGAACACACCGGGTGTCCAGCCTGGCCTATGGGTCGTGGTCCTCACGTTTCAACTTTGATTACAGCAGCCCGATTCCTTGCTGGAATCTATGCTTGGCGTCGGGGAACAATTCATCATGGAGCAGGGCGCGCCGACCGCCCAGACAATCGCAAGCTGGAAGCGCTGAGGCATCTCTCCGGTGAGGCCGCCCGGTGGTTTTTAACCACCCGAGCCTGCTGGTAGACCTAAGAGAATTGTCCCCGGTGGTGGGCCGTTCCTCGATGTGCTTGCGTTGCAGCTCGTTAGCCCTCGTGCCGCTTCCCGGGGGGGCGTTTCCGAATAATCAGGGGCGAGGAGACAGAACCCATTTGACTTCCACGTGCAGCAAGCCACGGCACCCCCGTAAGGCCGTGGCTTGCTAGGTCTGCTTCGCTACTTGACTCCGCGGATCCTCCAGGTCGAGATCAGCGCACCCAAGGCCAGGACTGCGCCGGCCACGAACAGCGCGGGGTAGTTTCCTGCCCCTCCAATGAGAAGGATTGGAGGCGCTATGAACGGGGCAATGGTAGCCGGCAGCGACGAGGAGAGGTAGTAAATGCTCATGTACTTACCTGCTTTGTCCTTCTCTGGGAGAAGGTCAGTGGCCATGGCGAGGTCGACGGACGTGAAGGCACCTGTTCCAGCACTGAGCAGGATTCCTCCGATGGCAAACATGAGAAAATCCGTGGCGAGGGAGGCAGATACGAGACCCGCTGCGATGAGGCAGGCAGAGACGTAGATGAACGGTTTACGTCGCCGTAGGCGATCGGAGAGAAAGCCGCCAACAACGGCGAAGAACATCAGGGCGAGCAGGCTCAGGCCGCCCACGAGGGCAAGCTGCTGTCCCGCCTGCTCAGGCGTGAAACCGAGTCGCTGGAGAAGGAAGTAGAACTGATAGGTGCTGAAAAATGTGAAGCCGAACTGGAGGAAGGACTTTCCAAGCCATACCAAAGCGAAATCGGGGTGCTTGCGAGGGTTGAAAACGAAGCCCTTGAAGACATCCATCAAGGACGGGACCGAGGTTTCGGCGGGAGCGGGTTCGTCCTTTACCGCAATGACAAAAAGGATGGAGCCGGCGGCCAGGACAATGACGGGCAGGAGGAAGAGGAGAAGGAGGTTTCCGGTCAAGAAGCTACCCACGAGACTGGCTCCTACGCCAGCGAAAGCGGCGGAAACCCCTCCCAGCGCACCAATTTTCCCGCGCTGAGTCTCCGGGACACGCTCCGCAAGGACGGGATTGAACCCTGCGCTCACTGTGGCGACGGCCAGTTGCGAGATCGCAAAGCCGATGATCATCACGGCAATGTTAGGCGCCAGTGCGATAATCACAGCTCCGACGGCGGCGAGAACAACTCCGCCAAGGAGCCAAGGACGCCGACGGCCCCAGCGAAGGCGAGTCGCGTCGCTTAGCACTCCGGCAATGGGACCGGCCACTAGACCGAAAACGCCTCCGGCTCCAAGGACAAGACCGAGGCTGGCATCCTTGCCTGCCGGGTCTATGAGCTGGACTTTGTAAGCAATGCTGAAGAGCATGGGCATCAACATCACGAGGTTGAACCCAAAGTAGGTGAACATGTAAATGAGGATGAACGAGACCCCTACACGGGGGATGGCCTTCCCACCAGCCTCGGGCCCATGACCCGGGGTGTGCTCGAGAGCGACATCTGTTACGGCAATCGCGGCATCAGTTGCAGCATCTGCGGGGGTTAGCTCAGGCAAAGGGACTTGTTTCACGGTGGCTCCGTTGTCATCCGAGGAGGAGGGCTAAGACGGACTGGAGTGTCCGGCGTTGGTTTGAAGAGAGTAAACGGGGAAAGCAACTAGCGCGCGCTATCTCGTGATGTAGATCATAGGTGCCTTTCGCCGTGTTCTGCAAGTAGACCGGAGGTGGGCCGGAGGTATTGTCGCAACTTGCGGTGCTTTCCCGGCGTGGTTCAAACGCCGGTACCTGCCATCTGAAAAGCTAGCTCCGCGAGGTTTTAGGTGGGGTGCCCTGCTCCTTAGGGTGCCCGATGGGCAGTGAAATGCCCTCACTGTTCTTGCTGAAGAAATGGCCCCAGGTTCCGGAGATTTTGGAGCTGCAGAACCAACGGCAAGCTGGCTTTCGGGAGTTACGCCGTGAGCAGTGTGTAATGGACGCCGCTTCATCTCCTTAGGAGATGTTGCAGGAGGCGACTTGCTTACGTCGACCGGGATTAGAGCCCGACTTCATCTGTCGCGCGATGACGTCCTTCGCTTTCATTGCCACGTCGGGAAGGGCCGCTACGGCATCTTTGTCACTGACTTGATGAGTCAACGAGCGCGACCCGAGCTCCCCGGGAAAGCAGCCCCAGGACCACCTGCCGTCCGACACCGTTGCCAGCACCGCTGGCGACGAGAACTCTATTTTTCAGTTGCATGGTGCTCCTTTGTGCAAAAAGTCGCGAGATAGGGAACGCTGAGAGCGTCCGGCTACCGGATGCGTGTTAGGAAGCCAGGGCCTACCCTAGAGGGCCCGACTGCGGGCAGGGATGGCAAGCCCAGTTGCCCTCCCTCACGGGTACAGGGCCGTGCGCCGGTGTGAGACGTGGCCGAGTTCGGTTGGCGAGCCTGGAGGCTTAGATGCGCGACGGCTCGCCACCCAGTCCCATCAGTTCCTCCCGAGCCTCTTGCGGTAGGTTTGCGTACGTTGCGAACTCGCGCAACGTAACGACCCTCAGTCTTTCGAACGCATCAGGATCGGAACCAGCAGCGCCGCTTTGCCCTGAATCAGCCACCATCTCAGAAATGCGCTGTGCCACGATTGGTCCGGCCGCAGGGTGATCCAACCATTCGCCCATGGTGGAATTCAGGGTGAGAGGCCGGGAAACCTTCTCGCCGTTCAGCTTGATTGACGTCTCAGCGAGTATTTTTGCGGCATTTTGCCCGATTTGAACGGTGTAGGTCCCGGGCTCAACAACTCGGCGTTTAGCCGTTATATCCCAGAAGGCGAAAGCTAGAGAATCCAGTTCCAATTCCACCCTCACAGAGGCACCGGGCTCAAGCGCGACCTTCTTGAAAGCCCTTAGCTCGCGTATGGGACGCCGGACAGGGCCGGCCTCCGTCGCCACGTAGACCTGTACAACATGCTTTCCGAACCGGTCCCCGGTGTTTGTGACTGTTAGTGCGACCCGGGCAGCTTCATTGCCAGTCACCTCGACCTCCAGGTCGGTCGTCGTGAACGTGGTGTAACTAAGCCCATGCCCGAACGGGTAACGTACCGGGGCGCCAACCGTTGTGTAGTAGCGGTAACCAACCATGACCCCTTCGCCGTATCGGACGGTACCCTGCTCGCCGGGATAGTTGAGGAAGGAAGGGTTGTCTTCGAGCCGCAGCGGAATCGTTTCAGCCAGGTGCCCGGACGGATTGGTTACCCCGAACAGAACGTCCGCAAGAGCTCCACCGCCTGCCTGTCCGAGGAGCCACCCTTCAAGGACAGCGGAAACCTCGTCGTGCCATCCCTCCAGACTCACAACGCCGCCATTTGAAAGCACGACCACTGTGCGGGGATTGGCGGCGGCGACGGCACGGATAACGTCTACCTGCTCCCTGGGCAAAGCTATGGATTTGCGGTCAAAGGATTCCGATTCGTCGGCTTCATTCAACCCCGCAAAAACCACGGCCACGTCGGCAGTGGCTGCCAGGCTCACAGCCTCTTCGCGCAGCACTGCCGCGAGGGAATCCGACGCCTGCATTGAAAACCCTGGAGCGACATCGACGGTTGCCCCGACCGTTGTGGCGAGGGTCCGCAGCTCGTCAGCGGGTGAATCGATGCGTGCGGCGTTGATATGGGAGCTTCCCCCGCCCTGGAAGCGCAGTTCCTCGGCGAACGAGCCAATCACGGCCACCTTTTGGCCTCCGCGCAGCGGGAGCACCTCGTCGTCGTTTTTCAGCAGAACGATGCCGTCGGCTGCGAGCTTGCGGACGAGGGCATGGTGCCCGTCAACGTCAATTTCGCCGGAAGGTTCACGATGCAGCTCAGTCAGTGACAGAAGACGCCGGACGGAAGCGTCGACGAGTGCTTCATCCAACTCACCGGCCTGTACTGCGGCGACTACTTCTGCGTCCGTTTGTCCGTCAACACCGGGCATTTCCAGGTCCAGGCCCGCTCGGACTCCGGCGACGCGGTTGTGCACGGCCCCCCAGTCAGATACGACGGCTCCCTCAAAACCCCACTCTTCGCGCAGCACTTCGGTGAGCAGCCAGTGATTTTCGGAGGCGAACACGCCGTTGATCTTGTTGTAGGCACACATCACGGTGGCAGGTTTTGCCTCGGTGACTACACGCTCGAAGGCCGGCAGATAGATTTCCCGCAATGTCCGTTCGTCGACCTCAGCCGAGACGTACAGGCGCCATGTCTCCTGATTGTTGGCGGCAAAGTGCTTGAGTGAGGTCCCGACCCCTTGCCTCTGCAGGGCCTGGACGTAGGAGGTAGCCAATACCCCGGACAGCAGTGGGTCCTCGGAGAAGTACTCGAAGTTGCGGCCGCAAAGGGGGGACCGCTTTATGTTCACCCCTGGCCCCAGGACGACCGCAACACCCAGGGCGCGTGCTTCGCGCCCGATTGCCGCACCAATGTGGGCTGCGATGTCGGGGTCCCAGGAAGAGCCGACGCTTACAGCCGGTGGAAAACAGGTCGCGGGGGTGCTGTCATAAATACCCAGGTGATCGGTTTGGTCAGTCTGGTGTCTTAGGCCGTGGGGGCCGTCATTGAGCACGACTTCTGGAATGCCGTGCGCCGGAAGTGACTTGGTTGTCCACATCCCCGCCCCGGAAAGAAGTGACGCTTTTTCCTGCAGCGTTAGTGTGCCGACCTCCGTGGGTGTCATGGCCGCTCCCTTGACAGCAGAGGCGCCACTTGGGCAGTGCAGGGTTTTGGGATTTTGGTAGGCACGCGGGTGCTCCTATTCAACGTTGAATCTTCGGCATTCGCAGAGGGCGCAGGGCCCCTCCGACAGCCGTCACAGGCTTACATAGAGGATAACGGAAACTACTTGCGCGCGCTAGTAACGGGTTCACTGCAACCAGAAACTGTGGACGTGTCCGAGCCGCTGTAGGGCTGGCGGGGCTGAAGACCTGCCGCCAGGTATATGGAGTCGATGATGGTCATTGTTGCGTTGGCTGCGGCCGGACTGGTCAGGGTTGGCGCGCCGTAAAGGACAGCATCGCGGAATGCCTGGAGTTGGTAGCTGTAGCTGGAGCGTCCGCTTGTTCCTTCGCGCAGGGACAGGCCCGGCCCGTCCACGGCAATCCGTGCTCCGTCATGCGGGTGGAAGGGCATTTTCACCCTTAGCCGGCCTCGATCGCAATGCACTGTGAGGTCGGCTGCAAAGAGGCGAGGGGACCAGATGGCGCAGTTGATGGTGGCCTTGATGCCACCGAAATTGAGGGTAGCCCGCATGGACCTGTCGATCTCGCCCCGCGTCTTTGCCGCTGCGTACTCGACGGTAGGCAGCTCAGGACCAAAGAGGTCCAGAAGCAAGCGGAGCGGGTAACATCCCACGTCCATCAGGCTGCCTCCGCCAAGTGCGGGGTTCCATCTAATGTCCTGCCCGGGGGGTATCGTGACGCAAAAGCTCGCGTCTGCGGTGTTGATGGCACCCAGGTCTCCGGAGCTGAGAATTTCCTTGACGCGGCTCATAAGCGGGTGGTGGCACGAGTGATGGGCCTCCATGACTATCCGGCTTTGCCCGTGGGCAGCTTCGGTTAGGAATCGGGCCTCTTCAGCGTTAGCGGCAAAAGGCTTCTCAACGAGGACGTGTTTGCCCGCATTCAAAGAGGCGATAGTCCACTGTCCATGCATCGCGGCAGGCAGCGGAATGTAAACGGCATCGAGGGTCTTATCGGCAAGTAAATTTTCGTAGGAAACGTGCACCCGGGGAATGCCGTGCCGAGCCGCGTACCTGCGCGCACGTTCCGGGTTGCGTGCTGCCACCGCGGCAACTCTGACTCCGTCGACCTCATGAGCTGGCCGAATAAGACTGTTCTTGGTAGTTTTCGCTGCCCCCAGTACGCCGATGCGAAGTTCGTTCTTCAAGTCTGGTCCTTTTGGGTAGATCATTCGCCCACGGCGGTTTCACGATGATTTGATGCAGCCATTTGCGGTGATGTCCCCTTCGTTGCATCCCCTGTGAGGGTATTCCCGCCTTTGCCCGGTCTACCGGCATAGCGGCGGTAGGCCGTGGAGTGCAGGCCCGCCCCACCGATGGTCCGGAATGCCGGCCTGAGGCCGTGCAGGGAAGGTGGGGCGAGCCGCGGAGTATTGCAGAAAAAGTTGCCGGGTGATCCGCTGGGAGCTTACCGGTTCTCCTCGGAGGGCGGTGTCCCTCCTACCGATGCGAGGAGCTCATCGAGCATGGACTGCGGAAATTGCCCCATGCTCACGGCGACGAGTTGCCCCAACTCGACGTTGAAGACGCGTTCGAGGGTGTCCTCCGCGACCTCCGTACCCCCTCCGATAACTTTGCGGAAGAGGGTGCCGCCGACCGGGTGGTCAAGCCATTCACGGACGGTGTTCGTGGACGACAGCTTCTGGGCTGAGGATTCGCGGGTTGACGTGAAAAGCTTGTCGCTGTCGCTGACGCTCACGGTGCTGGTCATCGCGCGGTTGTCCCCGGGCCGGTGGTCCTTTCCGGTCAGCGTGACGTCGCCTTGTAGATGGATGGCTGCGGAGGACGACCCCACGAAAAGTTTGATGAGTCCTGGTTCCACGACCCAGCCCTCTGTCTTGTCCCATAGTGCAAACATGCTCGTCGGGACATCGATGGTTACCCGTGCTCCTGCTCCCGGCTTCAGGTGCAGGCGCCGGAACCCGATGAGGGTGGGTCCACGCCTGGCAGTCCGCCCAACAACGTCTTGCCCGTAGAGCTGCACAACCTCATCTCCTGGACGTTTACCTACGTTGGCCACGGTGAAGGAAACCTGCACCGCACCGTCGGTGGGAACCTCCGTCGTCTCTATTTTTAGATCGCGGTATTCAAAGGTGGTGTAGCTCATTCCATGTCCGAATGGGAATAGCGCGGCTACCGATCCGTCAACGTAGGCACGGCCAGCCTGGGACGAGCGCCAGTACGGCACCGGGGCTGCCCCGGCCGAACGCAGGAAAGCGATGGGCAACCGACCGGCCGGATTAGTGTCTCCGAAGAGGACCGATGCGGCGGCGTTACCGGCCTCCTCGCCACCGAAAAACGCCGTAACGATGGCGGGTACCTTTTCTGCCATCCAATTGAGCACGTAGGGGCGGCCGTGGCTCAGGATCACGACAGTCGGCGTCCCCGTGGCGACGACGGCTTCCACGAGTTCGCGCTGCACCCCGGGGAGCGCGCAATCGGTGCTGTCGAGGCCTTCGCCTACCGTCCCGAACCCGTTGATGCCGGACTGGTCACCGACCACGAGAACAGCAACGTCGGCACCGGCAGCGGCCTGTACTGCTGCTTCGATTCCTGACCGGTCCTCGGCGGCGACAGGACAACCGGGTTCGTGAAGGACGCTCACGCTCTTTCCGGCGCGCCGTCGGATGCCTTCCAGGAAGGTAACGATCGGCACTGATTCCACCAGCATCTTGGCATCATCCGGGCCCATCTTGCCGACCAGTTCGGCAACGTCCTCGGGGTTCGCCGTCGGATCAGCAGCGAGATTGAAGCGCCGAGTCACGCTGTCCAGGACGTGGTAACTGTAGTGCCCCAGCTGACCCATCGGCCGGTCCGCATTAGGGCCGATGACGGCTATGCTCTTCACAGCGGAGCTAAGTGGAAGCAGTGGTGTTCCCTCGACCGGCTTGTTTTGCAGGAGGACAATGGACTGCTCAGCAATCCGGCGCGTGAGTGCCCGCTCGTCTTCGGAATCGAGGGTCTCCGGGACGGCGTCGACGTCGACATAGGGTTTCTCGAACAGGCCGATTCGGAATTTGGCGCGGAGCACACTTGCAACAGCGCGGTCCAGGTCAGCTTCGGCGAGTACGCCGGTCTGGACGGCTTCAACAATCTGGTCCGACGACACCTTGTTATCAAGTTCCAGATCAACGCCGGCTCGCAAGGCCTGTGCGAGTGCCTCAGCGGGGTTTTCAGCAGTGCAGTGTTTGTGGTGCAGTTGGGAGACCGCGCCGAGGTCCGAAATCACCAGGCCATCGAAACCGAACTGGTCCCGCAGCAAGTGCGTCAGGTAGGCCTTCGAACCCGAGACCGGCACCCCATCGATTGCGTTGTACGAGGGCATCACGCCCCGCGCGCCGCCGTCGCGGATCGCCATCTCAAACGGGACGCCATGAACTTCACGAAGCTCACTCTCGCCAAGCTGTGCCGGCTCGGCGTTGCGGCCGCCGTCGCTGGCGCTATAACCAATGAAGTGCTTCAGGGTCGCAATCAGCGGGACCTGCGGGTCTGCCTCCTGAAGTCCCTGAACGAACGCCGTCGCCATGGAACCTACCAAGTAGGGGTCCTCTCCATATGTTTCGTCGACCCGGCCCCACCGGGGATCACGCGCGACATCAGCAAGCGGTGACAAGGCCTGACGGACACCGAGGGCTGCCATCTGCTTTCCGATGACGTTAGTCATCTCACGCACAACCTCGGGATTCCAGGTGGCTGCTTGGGCGATCGCGTCAGGAAAGGTCGCCGCATCCCGGACTTTGAAGCCGAGCAGCGCTTCCTCCGCGAGCAGAACGGGGATCCCAAGCCGCGTGTCCTCAACATGCTTGCGCTGCAGCTCGTTAGCTGCCAGCGCCGCTTCACGCGGCGGCACGCCTAGGAAAGACAGCGCGGCCGTGGCGCAACCCCATCCCGCCTCAGGGGGGGTATGCACGTCTACTACTGGCCCAAAAGGCGCAGCCGTTTGGGCCGCCTTTTCCTCAAGCGTCATCCGGCCCAAGAGGTCGCTGACACGTTCCTCGACCGGAAGTGACGGATCGCGGTACGCGGCATAGTTTTCCATTTTGAATGTTTCCTTTGTTGCTTGGCGCTATAGGGCTGTGGATTAAAAAGTGGACGCGGAGGAGGCGTTTGCTTCCTCCAGTACCTGCTCGATGGCCTCCACGAAACCTGTCGGGCTGATCGGGATGATGTTCAGCATGTCCTTGATGGTGGTGCTTCGGGCTTCGGGGCTGTCAGCGTCCAGCGGGACACCGGGGAAGTATGTGGCGAAGACCCCAGCGAAACTTTCCCAAAGGACCGGATCCTCTTCGAGGACACCGAAGGACGTATCCAGGCCGTACCTGGGTTTCTCCAGCAGTGGGTAGTGCCAGCGGTGGGTTCCGGGGCCAACGTCCAAGACGAGCTTGCCCGGATGGAGCGGAAGGACCACTTGCGCGGTCGTGCCTTCGGGGACTGTCGCGTCTAAGGTGAAGGTTCCATCCTCATTGATCTGCCAGGAGGTCCGCGCCTCACCATAGGGGGTGAGGTGCCGGGTAGAAGCGCTGGTAAGGTCGCCGCCGGGCCGGGGAGCGAGGCGCAGGCGTTTGTAACCTGGTGCAGCCGGTGCAAGGCCGGCGACGGTACGGTGCATCCAGTCTGCGACGGCGCCGAGCGCATAGTGGTTAAAGGAAGTCATTCCGCCTGGATTGACCTTGCCGTTGGGAAGCATGGAGTCCCACCGTTCCCAGACGGTAGTCGCGCCCATAGTGACTGGGTACAGAAATGACGGGCATGCAGTCTGAAGCAGGAGCCTGTACGCATGGTCCAGGTGCCCGGTCTGCGTGAGGGCGTCGCACAGCAACGGGGTGCCGACGAATCCGGTGGAGATGGTGTATTTCGCCTTGCTGACCAGCGCGGCGAGCATCTCCCCAGCCCGTTCCCTCTGTGCATCGTCGAGGATGTCGAAGGTAATGGCCAGGGCGTAGGCGGTGGGGGAGCCGTTGGCGAGCCGGCCGGACGGAGCGACGTATTCGTCGCGGAAGGCCTGTTTCACCTTGGCCGAAAGTTCTGCGAACTTTTTCTCGTCCTCCTGGCGTCCTAGGATGGCGGCTGTCTGGGACATCACTTCGGTGACGCGGCAAAAATAGGCGGTGGCCACCAAATGCGGTTCGGTCTTGCCGTCTCCGGGATACTCCGGCGGGGCGTCGGGATCCAGCCAGTCGCCGAACTGGAACCCGGAATCCCAGAGGCCGTTGGGGCTGATCAGCCCTTCGACCTGGGTTGTGTAGTCATGCATCGAAGGATAGGCGTCTGCGAGGATGTGCTCCTCGCCGTAGGCCTGGTACAGGGTCCATGGCAGCAAAACTGCGGTGTCGGACCAGACAGCGGTGGTTTTAGGATCCCCGTGTGTGGGGAAGTTGGGGATGAACATAGGCACGTAGCCCTTGTGCCGTTGTTCGAGGGCGAGGTCCCGCAGCCAGGACGCCAGGACGCCCCGGACGTCGTATAGGTACGCGGCGGTCGGGCCGAAGACATTGATGTCCCCTGTCCATCCCATGCGTTCATCGCGCTGCGGACAGTCGGTGGGAAGACTGACGAAGTTGCTTTTCATGGACCACACGATGTTGCTGTGCAACTGGTTGAGGAGCGGATTGGAGGTTTCGAACCAGCCGGTCCGGGTCATGTCGGTATGAATAACCACTGCAGTCAGGTCCGACGGTGTCAGGGCACCCGGGTAACCTTCGATTTCCACGTACCGGAACCCGTGGAACGTAAACCGGGGTTCCCATATTTCCTGGCTGCCGCCCCGAAGGGTATAGGAGTCTGTGGCCTTGGCGGTGCGGAGCGGACGGGTAGCCAGTTCCCCGTCCTCAAGGGCCTCCGCATGGCGGATTGTAACGGTAGTGCCTGCCGCACCCTCGACGCTGATGCGGACCCAGCCGACCAGGTTTTGGCCGAAGTCAGCGACGGTTTTTCCTGATGGCGTGGTGATCAACCGCTGGACGGGAATCTCCTCCATGCGCCGCACGGGCTCTTTTGTTGGAGCTTCAAGGGTACTCAGGTCCCACTCCATAACCTCTGTGGGCGCCCAGCCTGAGGCGTCAAAACCGGGAGTAGACCAACCGGGCTTCTCCAGGCGCGCGTCATAGTGCTCGCCGTCATAGATGCTGTCCGAAACGACAGGCCCGGGCGAGGTAACGAACTCCGCGTCTGTGGCGACGGTTGCGGTGCGGTCGCCGTAGTCTAGTTCGAGCTGCATGAAAAGGCCCGGGCGGGCAGCATAGACGTTCTCCCTTTGCCCTTCCCAGCCCAGTCGACCCCTCGCCCAGCCCTCGCCGACGATCGCGCCCAGGGTGTTGGTGCCGTTGCCGATGAGATGGGTGACGTCGTAGGTGCTGTAGTTGAGCCGGTGCGCGTAACTGGTCCAACCCGGTGCCAAAACCTCATCACCGACGAGGTGGCCGTTAAGGTACGCCTCTACGAAACCCAACGCCGTCACATGCAGCACGGCACGCCGCACCGGTCCAGCAACGAAGTTGCGCCGGAATAGAGGTGCCAGGTGGTGGCCTGTCGAAGCGCCGGTGTTGTTGGCTGGCGCGATGAACCTGGCGGTCCAGTGAGTGGATGAAGTCATGGAAGGTCTTTCGCGTACTGGCGGGAAGCGCCGCTGGTAGATGGTATTTGGCTCGGTCCTTTATCGATGCCTGGAAGCCGCTTGTCACCGCACTGAGCGGACTGCCTTCGTGGAGATAAGTGCACCCAGAGCAGCAAGCGCCGCAAAGATGTAAAGCACTGTGTAGTTGTCGGCCTTCGTGCTGCCGATGAGCAGGATCGCCGGCGCTACGACGGGTGCGATGGCAGTCGGAAGATTCGCTGAGATCCAGTAGATACTCATCCACCGGCTTGCCCCGTTCTCCTTGTCTGGCAGCAAGTCTCCGGCCAGGGCAACGTCGACGGTGCTGAAAATTCCTATGCCCAGGGTCAGGACCAGCCCGGCAGCGGCAAACACTTCAAACGATGTCGAGAAGGCCATCAGGAGCAATCCTCCTGCGACGAGGATTACAGCTGCGTAAATGAACGGCTTACGCCGATGAAGCCGATCAGAGAGGAATCCGGAACCGATTGCTCCGCCCATCGTGACCAAGAGGCTCAGCCCGCCCAGCAGCGCCATCTTTGCGCCCGCGTCTTCGGGGGTAAGTCCCAGCCTGTCGAGGAGGAAGAAGAACTGGTACGTGGCGTAGAACTGGATGCCGATTGTAAGCAGGAACTTGCCCAACCACACCAGTGAGAAGTCCCGGTGCTTGCGTGGATCGAAGACCAGATCCCGTAAAACGCCGATAATGCCGGGATGGGCAGTTGATTTTTCGAGGTCGGCGGGCCGGTCGGGAACGGTGAAAAGGAACAGGACGCTGGCCATGGCAATGACAATTGTCGGCGCTAGGAACAGGAGGAGGAGGTTGCCGGTCAGCATGCTGCCTCCCAGGAAGGCGCCGACGCCGGCTAACTGCCCCGATACCCCCGCGAGTGCTCCGATCTTTCCTCGCTGCACTTCTGGAACATTTTCGGCAATGACCACGCCGACGGCGGTTCCAACCAAGCAGATTGCGACGGTGCCCAGGCATGCGCCAACAACCATGACGGGCACGGAGTCGGCGACGAAGATTATGAGGGACCCAACCCCTGACAACAGCACACCAGCTACCAGGTATGGCCGACGGCGGCCCCACCTAAGACGAGTCCGGTCACTCATGACGCCGACAATCGGCCCCAGGACCAGACCAAAGATCGCCGAGACACCCACGACCACGCTGAGAACCTCAGCTTTGGTATCGGGCCACAGCAGCTGCGCCTTGTAGGCCAGGCTGAACAGCGAGGGCATGAAGATGCCCAGGCACATGCTGAAGTTTGTAAATGCGTAGACAACCATGAACCACGCACTTACGCGGGTGGTCGGTTCCCCGCCGGCTGCAGCGGAGCTATCCGGTGCCGGGGCGAGCACTTCAGAGATGTACTCCTCCGTTACGAGGTCGGCTGGCTCAAAAGCCGGGTTTGGAAGGATCTTTTTAGACGCCACATGGGACTCCGTTGTCGTTGAAAAGGTGACACAACGCGAACTAGCGCGCGCTATCAGCGTGGTGCACATCATATGCAGGTGCTTGGGCTCCGTGCAAGAGACGGCGCAAATTCTCGACTCTCAGAAGTACGAACTGGTGACGTGCACCCGGAGCACCCCTCGCATTTGCCGATGGCCAGCCTGACGTGCCCGCCGGGCCCCCTATGGCCTTCAATAGTCCCAACCCCAAGTGGGGCTAAGGCAGAGTAATCTTCCGTGGTTGGAAGGCCCTTGTCTGGACGTAGCTCTAACGTTGCCCGCGGTCGGCTCTCACCACGGCCGCGGCTCGGGTGTTCTGGACCGCGCTCGCGCACTGCGCGGCGGGCAACAGGAGACCGCCAGTGGTGACTCGCCGTCCACGTCTTGGGTACCCTTCTTGCCACGCAGATGCCGCTGAACAAGGACGACCGATTAACGTGACGTCTACGGTCGCGCGGCCGCAACCGCTACCTGAGGGGTGGGACCCGGCTCAGCCTACCCTCCGGCAAGATGGGCGGTAACGTTGCCTCCGAACCCTCGAGGGGAAGAGATGTCTGTTCGCCATCAGCTCCACACTTTGGCGGCCCTGTTCAGCCTTTGACCCCCGAGCTGACAGCAGACTGGATGAAGTAGCGCTGGGCAAAGAAGAAGATCACCAGTACGGGCAGAATATAGAGGACAGCCGCAGCTGCCTGGATCGTCGGGATGACGTTTCCGGCCGGGTCCTGGTACCAGGCGGTGATGGCCACAGCGAGGGTGGTGCGGTCGAGGTCAAGGAGGAGCGCCGGTGCAATGTAATCACCCCATGTGGCCGTGAAGGACAGGAGGAACGATGTGATCAGCACAGGGCGGGAGAGGGGAAGGAATATCGTGACGAAGATTCTTGCCCAACCGGCCCCGTCAAGAATCGCCGCCTCCTCGAGCGAGCGAGGCAAGGTCGCAAAGAACTGCCGGAACAGGAACACAAGAAATGGCGACGCGGCGAGTCCCCAGAGAACCCATGGCCAGTAAGTATTGATCAGCCCAATTTGGGAGAACATTACGTATGTCGGCAGAAGCGTCAGGATCTGGGGGATCATCATCGTCGACAGCAGAATAAAGAAAAGTGCACGCTTTCCGGGAGCTCTTAGCCGGGCAAATCCAAATCCCACCGCGGCGCTGGACAACGTAATGAGGACGGAGTAAACCGTCGCCAGGAACAACGAATTCAGGGCGTAAGCCATGAAGTTCATGTCAGAGACAGCGCGAACGAAATTGTTCCATTGCGCCTGCTCAGGCAGGATCTGAATCGGCAGGGAGCCCCATTCCGCCGGTGTCTTGAGCGCGGCAAGCACCAGCCAGATGAACGGGCCGACGAAGAAGACCGCGAGTGCCAGAAGCAGAACGTAAGTCATGCCCTGCTGTCGTCTTTTCTTCGCAGTGGTATGCCTGCGTGGTTCGGTGACAGGCGGTTGGGCTACGTGGGCGGATTTGGTGACGGTCATCGGGTTGCTCCTTCGTTTTCTGCCTCGGCGTCGACTTCAGAATGGACCCATGAACGGCTCGATCGCATCAGGACCATGGTGAGTGCAAGGATGATGAGGAAGAAGACCCACAGCATCGCCGAACCATAGCCGAACCGATTGCTGAGGAAGAACTCCTGATAGACCTGCACCATGTAGAGTCGATTGCTCTCCGGCACGGCACCCACGCCGGCGATCCCGCTGGCGGGGGTCAAGAGCAACGGTTGCACGAGGATCTGCAACGCACCAATGACCCCCGTCACCACCTGGAACAACAAAACCGGCGATACCATTGGCACCGTTACATGTCGAAAAACGGTCCATTTACCGGCGCCGTCCACGATGGCAGCCTCTTCAAGCTCCGCCGGTACGCCCTGCAGTGCGGCAAGCATGATCACCATGCCGCCGCCGACGCCCCAGAGCATCAAGATGACCAGGGCGTATATCGCCACCGGATCGTTCAGCCAAGAGATCGCCGGGATCCCTACGAGGCCCGTGATGGCGTTGAGGACTCCGGAGTCCCGATTGAATACGAGCTTCCACATGATCGCCATCGCGACAACGGGCACGACTGAGGGCAGGAAGAAGATGGTTCGCCACAATCCCACTGCCCTCAGCCGCCCGTTTATCAGAACGGCCAGGCCGAGCGAGCCGGCAACACTGAGCGGTACCACGATGGCGGTGAACGCCAGAGTTCTCAACAGTGCCGCCCACGCGTCGCCATCACTGAACAGCTCTACGTAGTTGCGGAGGCCGACCCACTTCCAGCGCGGCGAGCTGCCGTCGAAGTTCGTCAGGCTCACAAGGAACCCGTAAACCATGGGTGCCGCCGTTAGAAGCACGAAACCTATTGCCCATGGCCCGACGAACGCATAAAAGGTTCGCTTCGGATAAAGGGTCCACTTGCGTGCCATGGTTCTTCCTAGCCGATCTGCTCTTTGCCCTGGGCAAGTGCGTTGTTGAGTTCATCGGTGAGCGCTGCGCACGCCTTTTCGACACTGAGCTCGTTCTTAATTGCCTGCTGCAGGTACTTATCGATCGTGGTGTTCACCAGATCGGTCTGGATGTAGGGGGAATCCGGAAGGGGAGAGGAGTGCTTGAGTTCGCTCTGCACGACCGTATAGGCGTTCTTCTGGTATGGGAGCTCCTGCGGCAGCTTCTCCATGAGGGACTTCAATGCAGGAAGACCCCATCCGCTCTTGGCTCGCGTTTCGGCCGGTTCGCCGCCCAGGAAGTACTCCATCAGCTTCCACGCTGCATCCTTGTTCTTTGCCTTTTCAGGCATCCACCAGCCCTGCCCGGAGTAGGTTGGTGCAACCCGCGTATTACCCATAACAGGAGCAGGCGCCATCTTGACCGTCTTCAGCGCATCAGCACCAGAGAAGTTGCCGCCGAACCAGTAGCCGTCCTGGGTGATGGCCATCCGTTCGGCTGCAAACGTCGAGAAGTCCGCCGCATCAGGCAACGGATTCAGGGACGTCGGACCCACCCCGGCCTGGGCGAAGTCGACATACCACTTGAAGGCCCTCTGAGCTTCCGGTGAGGTGAAGTCGATCTTGGTCAGATCGTCGTTGTACAACTCTCCGCCCTGTTGCTTGATCATGGCCGTCATGGGACCGTACAGGCTCCATCCCCATTCAAGGCCGAGCCCGTGGACCGCGTTCGTGCCCCCTTCCTTGACCGTCAGCTTCTTGGCGGTCTTCAGGAGTTCGTCGTACGACACCGCCTCTGTCTCACTGAGGTGCGGCACACCAGCCTTGTCGAAAAGTGCCGTGTTGTACCAGAGCGTGTTGTCCTGGCTCCAGTCCTTGACGATGCCGTACAGCGGGCCCTTACCGCTCTGCTTGCCGTCCCACCGGAAACTGTCATTCACCGGCTGGAGATCATCTTCCTTCAACACAGAGCTCTTTTCCAGGAACGGAGTCAAGTCCGTAGCCAGCCCGCGGGCGTTGACGTTCGCGCTGCCCACGGCGCCGCCGACAGCAATGTCGGGCGGATTGCCGGCCGCGAGCATAGTGTTGAGGCGGGCCGGGTCATTCGCAATGTGGTTGATCTTGATATCCGGGTTCTTCGACTCAAAATCCGCGATCAGTTCCGCAGTGAGATCCTGAGCTCCCGTCATCACGGTAATCGTCGTCTTTTCCCCTGCTGCAGCGCCGCCGCCGCCGCCGGCGGAACATCCGACGAATAGGGGCATCATTGCGGCAACTGCCGCCGTGGCGAGGAGCCCTCGTCTGCTGAGTGGTGTTGTTTTATTCATGCCGACCTCCTTGTTGAACATGACGGGCTCGACTGCGAGTCACCGTGTCATACTGGGACAATACACTGAAATTTGTACGCCTGCTACATTTTCTTTAGGTGAATTTCACCCGCCTTAAAGGGACACCGAGAAGGGGGTCCGCTATGGTCACGGGTATGACCAAAAATGCCGCTGTTCGCGGTCCGTACGCGAAGTCCGCCCAACGCTCCATCGACATACTTGATGCGGCGACAACCGTTTTTGCCACGCACGGCTACACGGGAGGCTCGCTGCGCGACATCGCACGACAGCTCGATTTGAGCTTGACCAGCATCGTTCACCACTTTGGCACCAAGTACGAACTGCTCGAAGCGGTGCTGGAACGTGCGGACCAAACGACAAGCGGCACCGAGATCTTCGATTTTGCAGCCGCCTGCACCAACCACGGTGTCGCCAACGCCACCCTTGCCCGCGTGCGGGCAAATCTGGAGCGCCCGGAACTGCTCAGGCTTTTTGCCATCCTGGCGGCCGAATCCTCAGCTCCTACCCATCCCGCCCACGACTGGTTTGTCGCCCGATATCGCCGGAAGATAGAAGAGCTGGCCCAAGCGTTCGCCTTTGACCAACAGCAGGGCCGCATCCACAACGATCGTGATCCCCAGTTGCTGAGCCGTTTGCTTATAGGCACATGGGACGGAACCCAACTCCAGTGGCTCATCGACCCCTCCCATGACATGATCAGCGCTATGCGCGCCTTCTTCAGCTGGAAGTTGCCGGAAGCCCGCCTCACAGAGTGAACCGCCAGTTATCGTCCCTTTGAGCGTCTCCCAGGGTAGGTCGAACAGTTGAGGGTGGGGAAAAACAAGCATGGCTGGGGCGACTACGGTGCGCCAAGGTCCGGCTACCGCCCCAAAGCACATCCCAGCTGGCAGTGCCGAAGTCGAGCGGTTCCAGCGTTCCGATAGGCGACTCGGCCAGGAGATCTTCCAAGGAAACTAATCCGGGCTACCGAGGCCGAACCATCAGGCGCTGTGTCATCCGCCGTGGCATCAGGCTCGTAGACGTCTTCCAAACTGGTGTCCTTTTCCTAGCCGGGCTGTCCACGCATGGAGGGCAACCGGCTCTCATTGCTCTGTCAGGTTTCATGAGCGTTGACATTCCGCGGCATGGAGCGACAGGGTCACCGACCCATAGTTCCGGGAGGTAATTGACACCGTGATGTCGCCTGGTCCACTCGGGCGAATGATTGCGAGGGCACGACCGTCAAACGTGGATGTCCTGGTGCCGTCGTACCGCTCATCCGTGATGGGGTTGGCATTTCCGAGCCCCTCCAAACCCCCTGCTCCGGATACGTGGACAACGATTTCGGAAGTTAGCTGGGTGGCAACGACGCCGCTGCAGTCCTCCAACGTGATATCGATGTACGCCAGGTCGCCGTCGTCGGCTACCAACGTGGTACGGTCCGCAGAGGCTCGCAAGGCTACTTCATCAGCCGCTGTTCGCAATGTTGCCCTCGCTACCTCAGTTTGCCCGTCGTAATCTATGGCAGTGATTTCACCGGGTTGCCAATCAACGTCGAAAGTTGCGAGAAATCCATGTGCCGGGCCGGCAGGGCGGCGTCCGTACGACAGGCCATTGACCACGAGTTCCACCTCGGCGGCGACGCTGTAGACCTCGACCGTGGTTGGCGTTCCTGGTTCCACGTCCCAAGTCCACGATGCGATCGAATCACTCCATGTCCAGCCGCTCATGGATTTGGCTTGGCCGCAGTGTTGCGGGCGGTGAACCGCAATGTAGGGCTGTTCGGAAAGACCGTATACGCGTTCCCGGTAGTGCGAGATCGGACGGCGATGACCTGTTATATCCAGGTCCCCGCACCAGGCTGTCAGCCATGGATAGGGAGCGGCAGAGCTCTGGACTTCCGGTTCGTAGTTGACTCGGCCCAGCCCGGTTTCGCCAAGGTAGTCCCACCCTGTCCATGTGAATTCTCCGATGACGTGGCTTAAACCGGAGATAAGCGGCCAATTCTCCGCGATTGCAGAAGGGAACGCTTCAGTGCCAACGATAACCCGGTTCGGGAACCGCTCAGCGTCGAGGGCATAGCGGGCCTCCGCATAGTTCAGGCCTGCAACATCCAAGGCTGCGAAGGACTCCGCAGTCATGCCGGCAACTTGCTCCGATGCAAGCAGCTGCTTCATCTGGTCATCCATGTTGCCGAGGGCTGCGTTAGGGTCATTGTCATTGAGTGGTCCTGTGGCAGGTTCCGCGGCTGACTCCCTCTCCTGCCGGGCGAGTTCTTCAGCTACTGCAAGTACCGGATTTACGGCGTTGGTGATGTATCGGGAGGGATCCAGCGACCTGATGCGTTCGGCGATTTTGCGTCCCCACCGGGCACCAATGCCCGTACCGGCTTCGGTGACTTCGTTACCGATCGAGTACATGATGACGCTGGGGTGGTTGAAGTCTTTGCGTACGAGCGCGTCCACGTCACGTTCCCACCAGTCCGCGAAGCGGAGAGAATAATCGTCTGCCGTTTTTGATGTCGTCCACATGTCAAAGGTTTCGTCCATAACCAGCATTCCAAGCCGGTCGCAGGCGTCCAGCATGGCCGTGCTAAGAGGGTTATGGGCGCTTCGGATTGCGTTGAAACCGGCGGACTTCAAAAGCTCAATGCGTCGTTCCTCGGCGCGGCGAATGGCGGCTGCACCGAGCAGTCCATTGTCGTGATGGATGCAAGCACCTCGAAGTTTGAGCCGCTTGCCGTTGATCCGCAAACCCGATTGAGGGTCAAGTTGAAGTTTTCGGATTCCGAATGCCGCTTTGTTACGGTCGATCTCAATGCCGCCGTCCAGCAGCGCAATTTCCGCCTCGTACAGATGAGGATTGTCGACGTCCCACAGCTGAGGCTCTAGAACCAGGAGCCGCTGTCGGAGCACTTCGCTCTCGCCAGGGAGCACCGTGACAGGTGCCAGATCCGCGGCGACAGCTCTTCCTGCTGCATCCAGGACCTTGGTCTGGACGGCAACAGTTCGGGTGGTAGGGCTGGAATTTTCAATTGTCGTGGCGACTGAAACTATTGCCCTGCAGTCTTCAACGTCGGGTGTACTTACCTGTACGCCGTCATGATGGATATGCAGGAGCGGCCCAGTCAGGAGGTGTACCTCGCGGTATATTCCTACGCCGCTGTACCATCGGGAGTCCGCGTGGGAGCGTGCTACCACCTTGATTTCGTTGGTTTTTCCGTAGCGCAGGTATGCGTCGATCGGAACGTGAAACCTTGTGTAACCATTCGCGCACTGTCCCGCGTGCTCGCCGTTGACGTAGACCACAGCGTCGCGGTAAACCCCGTCAAATTCGACTACGTGCCGCTGGGCCCGCTGCTCTTCGGTGACGTCGAAGCGTTTGACGTACTGGACGGTGGCGCTGGGGTAGAACGCTGTATGGCTGGTGCCGTCGGGGGTGCGCTCTTCATGACGGAGGAAATCGTAGGGTAGATGAACGGTTCTGGGGACCGGCGCCCCTGCTGCGATCGACTCGAAAAAGCCCACCGACGGCGATGCTGTCCAGCCGGTGTTGAAGGGGAGGCGCATCATGCTGAAATTCCTTGGGGTGGTTAGGAGTTAGTCGAAGGCTATGTTCAGCAGATCGATGTCGCCGGTGCCGACAAATCTTAAGAAGAGGGCATGGGTTCCGGTGAGGTTGATGGTCGTTGAGCCCGCCGTCCACGAGTCTGACGGCTGAATCGCAATCGACCCGGCGCTTCCGTCCTCGGTGGAAAGGGCGAGATACCCCTGGCCCGGGCCCCGGGTATGGATTGTGAGCCGGACGGGCAGGTCGAATGAGAAATGCTTGTAACCGACCTTGGTGCCGTTCGTGATCCACTGTACGTAGCGGTCAGTCCCGTCAAAGGTGATTCGAGGTGTTCGTTTCTTTGCGGCACCGTGCGGCATGTTGCCGTTGGTCAGGTGACAGCAGATAGCGGCCGGGTATTCGCCCCGGGCAGGCAGTGGGGCTCCATTAAGTCCACTACTGGTCAGCTCCACTTGGGGGATGGACCCGTCCGGCAGGATGGTGACCTCCTCGGCACACGCTTGGCGGCTCCAAAGGGAGCCGTGGGTGTTGCGGTGGTAGAAGACATACCAGCGGCCACCGATCTGTTCAATGCTGCCGTGGTTGCTGCCGGTCTGGGCAACGCGGTCCTTCGGGCGGCGCCCGTTGTAACCAACGTCTCCGTTGGACACCATCGTGCCGCGAAAGACAAAGCCATGGTCGGGGTGGGAGCTAGTCGCGTAGCACAGCTCGTGCGAATTCGTTGACGAGTATACGAAGTAGTAGGTTTCCCCGATCTTTCGAATTGAACTTGCTTCGAAGAAGGCGTGCCCCTCGAAACTTGTTCCTTTCGTCCTGGTAGGCACAATTCGTGACGGGCTGCTGATGACGGTCATCATGTCGTCAGCGAGCTGAACTGTGAGCGCCCCCTGGATCCCGCCGGGTTGGGCCTTAATCGCCTTCACAGGCCTGTCAAAAATGGCAGCCTGCATCCGACGAGTGAATGGGCGTGTGATGGCGGGCAGGTCATCAAAGGGGTGACAGGCACCGAAGTAGAGCCGTATAACGCCGCTGTCATTGATGAGGGCAGGATCAAACATCACGTAGTCGGTGAAAGCCAAACCGGTGCGATGTCGGACCACGCCCAAGTACTCATAGTTGCCGTCCGGCTCGTCAGAAACGGCAACGCTGATCGGACCCGAATATCCACCACGGCCTTTGTCGCCCGACATGCCGTAATAGAGGTAATAGCGTCCATCGTTGCCACGGACAACATCCGGGGCGAACATATAGCGTCGGCCGGGTCCATACGATGGATCTTGGCTGGCGCGATAGTTCACACCCTTCGATGTCCACTTCGACAGGTCATCGATTGGAGCGGAGTAGAAGACATAATCCAACGCGCAGTAGGTATCGCCCCCTTCTTCGTCGTGCGATCCGAACAAGTACACCCGTTCCCCAAAGACGTGTGGCTCTCCATCCGGGATGTATTCGGACAAAGGTAGGAACGGATTCAGGACAGGTTTCCGGGTGGGCTCAAATCCGGTGTGGTTCGGGTCGGGCGGCATCGTCTGGTGCAGGTCCATGCAAACTCCTCGTTGAGCGGCAAATAGCGCGCGCTAGTCAAGATTTAGATGTTATCCCTCGGCCGAGCGGCGGGCAAGGCTGCATTCCCGGAAACTTAGGAACCAGCCACTGCACCTCTCAGCGCTCGACCTGGCGCTCGAGAACACGAGCGATTCTCGCCGTGGGAGCTCACCAGCGCCGTCATGGTGGCTGCTGGCTCTGGCCAAGCTCGCGCGGCTTCCCGCATGCGAATGTTGTCTGTGTCGACCGAGACTCCGATTGGATCATTTTTCGGGGGCTGCCCCCGGCTCTTGCCTCAGGCAGGCAATTTATCAGCATTGAAATGCAACTGTGCGGTACCTGCATGTCATCCCGTGGAACTTGCAGCGGCCAGCGCCGGTTATGCGGGAGCGCCTGCACAGGGTGCTGGCAAGTGCGCAGTTACCCATGGGGGTGCCAGCCGACCGTTAGGCGTGGGCATCGAGATCAGAGCATCGAGAGCTCGCGAGTTTCTCCGTACGGAACTGCAGCGCTCAACGTCAGAGTGTATCGATTGGGCGTGTGACGCGTGACCAATATGCCCCCTTCGCAGTTAGAATTCGCTTCGACGATGAGGGCCTCTTCCGCCTCGGCAAGCAGTTGGCCGAGGCGTCCGGGCTCCTGCACGTGGATTTCGACATGCGTCTTTTGAGTATTCATTGAGTTCCTTGGGAAGATTTGGAGCATTAGGGGTTTTCTCGGATGCTACAGAGCAACACGCTGCGAACTAGCGCGTGCTATCAGTAGAGGATAGGTTCCTTTGATTGGGCAAGCAAGCCCTTTGCGCGACCTGAACTGCCACACTTGCGGGGTCGGCACCCCTCCGCTAGCGTGTGGGTACTAGCACGCGCTAACCTGGTCTGAGCGGCCTGCCGCGTCAAGGTCCAATACGTTCGACCGGGCGGGCAGGAATCAGCCAAGCGCGCCTGGTACCTTTCATCGCTTTACGAAGGAGAAAACGATGACACGCACCTCTTTCAACGACGGGTGGCTTGTGCAGCCGAAAGTCACCATGTTCGCTGGCCTCGGCGCGCCGTCGGCTCCGCCTGAAGCGGTTACCGTTCCTCATGACGCCCTGATCGGGCTGGAACGGTCGGCAGAGGAACCCCAGGGTGTCCATTCGGGATACTTTCCTGGCGGTGCGTTTGAGTATCTGAAGACCTTCGAGGTACCGGAGGAATTTCGGAACAAGCGAGTCACACTGGAGTTCCAGGGTGTTTACCGGGATGCCATGGTCTACGTCAATGGCAGCTTCGCAGCTCAGCGGCCCTATGGTTACTCAACGTTCTACGTGCCTCTGGATCCGTTCCTTGATTACGGCAAACAGAACACTGTCCGGGTTGACTCCCGCGTTCATGAGGACTCACGGTGGTACACGGGAGCCGGAATATACCGCGACGTCAGGCTCATCGTCAGCGGGTTGACCCACTTGGCCACAGATGGCGTACGAGTCACCACCCCGGACGTTGATTCAGGCCGAGCAGTGGTCGAAGTAGCGGCGTCAGTGCATAACGAAGGTCTGCGCACGGAGACGTTCACCGTTACCAACCGGGTCTTTGACGCGGAAGGGAATGTTGTAGCTGAGGGGACCTCGCCGCTAACGGTGCGCTGCGGGGCAACGGCAATCGCGCGTCACCGCCTGTACGTCAGGGAGCCAAAGCTATGGGGAGTTGAAAACCCCTACCTGTATACCGCGCTCACGACCCTTCACAACGGTGATGGGGAGGTTGAGGAGCAAGATACCCGCTTCGGAATCCGCACGTTGCAGCTCGACCCTGAACAAGGGCTGAGAATTAATGGCCAGCCAATCAAGCTTCGTGGCGCCTGCATCCATCATGACAACGGCATTTTAGGATCCGCTGCTATCGGCAGGGCGGAAGAACGCCGGGTCCAGTTGCTTAAAGCGGCCGGCTTCAACGCGATCCGCAGTTCCCACAACCCCATCAGCCAAGCGATGCTCGAAGCCTGCGACCACTACGGAATGCTGGTCATGGATGAAACCTTCGATATGTGGACGGAAGCCAAATCCCCCTTTGACTACTCCTTGGCGTTTCCCGAATGGTGGGAAAGGGACGTCGAAGCGATGGTCGCAAAGGACTTCAACCATCCAAGTGTTGTGATGTACTCGATTGGCAACGAAATCCCGGAAACGGGAAACGGCATTGGGTCTGGCCTGGGACGGGACATTGCGGAAAAGATCAGGAGTCTCGACAGCGGCCGTTTCATCATCAATGCCGTCAACGGGATGGTTTCCATCATGCCCGAGTTCGTGGAAATGATGAAGCAACAGGAATCCGAGCGGGCAAACCAGGACGTAAACTCTGCGATGAAGGAGATGGGCGCCTTCCTCGGGGAACTCAACGCTTCCCAGCTGGTAACTGCGAAGACGGCCGAGTCCTTGTCAGTAGTGGACATTGCCGGCCTGAACTATGGCGATTCACGATATGTCATGGATCGCGAGCTCTTCCCCAACCGAATCCACTTAGGTACTGAAACGTTTCCCACCAACATCGACGCCCGATGGAAACTTGTTCAAGAGAATCCCCACGTGATTGGTGACTTTGTATGGACCGGTTGGGATTATCTTGGTGAGTCAGGGGTTGGCCGGACGGACTACCCCGACGAGAATTACGTGCCTACCGGAATTTCGGGCGCGTACCCGTGGCTCACCGCCTGGGTTGGTGACATCGACATCACGGGGCAGCGCCGGCCGGCCTCTTACTACCGGGAGACTGTATTCGGCCTGCGTCATGAGCCCTATATCGCAGTGCAGCGCCCGCAGTACTACGGGTTAACGGAGGCCGCGGGCCCGTGGTCCTGGACCGACTCCATCTCAAGCTGGAGCTGGGACGTAGCACCAGGCTCTCCCGTCAAGGTAGAGGTGTACAGCGATGCAGACGAGGTGGAACTGCTGCTGAACAACCGCTCAGTTGGACGAACAAGCGTCGGCCCCAGCCACTCATACCGGGCGATATTTGAACTCGATTACGAGCCGGGGGAGCTGACGGCTGTGTCCTACGTGGGCAGAGAGGAGCAAGCAAGGTTCACGCTTTGTTCCGCGGCTGGCCCGGTCGTCCTCAGAGTGGAACCAGACAAAACACAATTGCGGGCTGACCACTCAGATCTGAGCTTTGTTTCCATCAGCATTCGGGACCAGTCAGGAAACCTGGCCAGCAACATTGAGACTGCTGTCACCGTGAAGGTTGAAGGACCAGGCAGCGTGCAGGCTCTCGGGAGTGCACGACCGGACAGCACCGAGGGATTCGCTTCTGAAACCCACACGACCTTTGATGGCAAGTTGCTTGCCGTAGTTCGCCCTGACGGTGCTGGCGAGATCACTGTCAGGGTAAGCGCTTCCGGCTACGAGCCAGTAGCTGTTTCCCTCGAAGCCAGTCAAGTGGCGCCTTCGTATGGCGCATACAGTTTGCTGCCTGTTGGCTAGCAAGCCCTTCCATCACCTCTTTTTTCCGACTAAACCAGGAGACACGACTTTCATGACACAGGCCTTTCCCGACGCCTTCCTTTGGGGGGCTTCAACCGCCGCCCACCAGGTTGAAGGCAATAACCTCAACAACGATTGGTGGCGCCTGGAGCACGATGCGGCAGATTTCGGTGTGCAATTCAGCGGTGACGCCTTGGACAGCTACCACCGCTACGAGGAGGATATGCGCCTGCTGTCCGATGCGGGCTTCAACTCCTACCGCTTCAGCATCGAGTGGGCACGCATTGAGCCCAGCCCTGGAAAGTTCTCCCGGGCTGAACTGGCGCATTACCGGCGAATGATCGATACAGCGAAAGGACTGGGCCTGACACCGGTTGTAACGCTGCACCACTTCACGCATCCAATCTGGTTTGATAAGGATCGCTGGCTCGCTGACGATGCTGTTGACGCATTCTGCCGATATGTTGAGCAGGCCTGCACGATTCTGGATGGTGTTGAATGGGTCTGCACCATCAATGAACCAAACGTTGTCGCCGTGAACCACGGCATGCAGCGACAGATCGCCGCGGGCGAACCTTTCAGGGCCGAAGGTGGCTACTTACCGGACCCAGAAGTCGGGAGGGCGCTCATCGCAGCCCATCAGGCGGCGGTAAAAATCGTCCGAAGCAAGACCGACGCGAAGGTGGGCTGGACTGTAGCCAACCAAGCGTTGGTGGCTGCTCCTGGAGCCGAAGACAAGCACGCCGAGGTGCAACACATCTGGGAAGACATGTACCTGGAAGCAGCGCGTGGAGACGATTTCATCGGCGTTCAGTCGTACACAAGCCAAATTGTCGATGAGAACGGCATTATTGCCCACCCGGAACATCCAGACAACACTCTCATGGGCTGGGCCTACCGACCGGACGCCCTCGGAATCGCCGTTCGCCACACCCGGGACGTGCTGGGTGATATGCCCATCCTTATCACCGAAAACGGCATCGCCACGTCTGATGATGAACGGCGCATCGCCTACACTGCTGACGCGCTGCGCCACCTGAAAGACACCATCAACGACGGTGCTGATGTCCGCGGCTACCTGCACTGGAGCCTTCTGGATAACTTCGAGTGGGGCCGTTGGGAACCTACGTTCGGCCTTGTCAGCGTCGACCGGGAGACTTTTGAACGTCACCCCAAGCCCAGCCTCCAATGGTTGGGCAGCATCGCGCGCGCAAACGCAATCTAAGGCCAAACGCAGTCACGGGCGCAGTGTTCCTGGTTGGAACGGTTGAGATCAGCCGTTCCAAACCAGCACGGCACGACACCAATTTCCTTGCGGACTTGACGTTCATCGCCGCTTCTCCGGCTTATCATCTTCAGAAACGGATGGCATGAAACCTTTAGCTGGCCAGGACAACGGCCGCCCCCCGCCTGGCATGGTGGAGGTACGGGTGCCGGCGGGAACAGACCCGACACGCGCCGTGAATGATGCTGTAAAGGCAGTCAGTCGATCAGCGGCACATCATCGGGTGGGTATCCTGGTCACCCGCATCAGTGAGGACGGCTACTACGTAATCCGGGCACACCCTGCTGTTCCGTTCGGCTTGGTTCGCGGAGGCCCGGCACAAGAAGCAGCCGACGAGGTCGTTCGTAGAGCTTACTGACGATACCCCAGGCCAAGGTCCAGTTCGGAGTCATTGACCGCTTCGTAGTTTCTGCAATCTGCGGACGTTTACCAAACCGGCTTTTGGCGGGCGGCGTTCATGTTGATAACGATCAGTTCGCGCAGACGCGGACCGAAGGTGATTTTGAGGACGAAAATCAGGACGATGTCGCTGGTCCTGCAGACCAGCGTTCGCGCAACAAGGGGGCGATAACCCCTGAGTCACAGTACGGTTCAAGATCGCCCAGCTACGCCCTTCCGGAAGCGCAGTAGCGCGCGAAAGTAGACTGTACGATGAAATTTCAACGACGAGAGGGATGGCCATGACCGCCGGCACGAGACAGGGCAGAGTAAAAGCCACCGACGTGGCACAAGCTGCGGGAGTCTCACGGGCAACAGTTGGCTTTGTGCTCAACAACACCGCCGGCATCACGATCTCAAAAACGACAGCGGACAGAGTCCGTGAAACGGCGGAGCGCTTGGGCTACCGGCCCCACTCGGCAGCACAGGCACTAGCCCGTGGCAGCAGCAATGTTGTTCTGATGGCCCTTCCTGACTGGCCTATCGAGTACACCTTCCGTCGGCATTTGGAGGAGACTGAGCGGCGACTGAATCAGGCGGGCTACTCGATGATCACTTACACTAAACGGGCCGCTCCCCAAGCACGCCCCCTGTGGGAGGTACTTGCGCCGGATGTTGTCATAGGCATAGTGCCGTTCACGGCGGAAGAACTGGCCGCACTCCGCGCTGCGGGAATCGAACGCGTTTTTCCGGATGCTGCCGTGGACCTTGAAGAGAACCCCTTTATCCGCAGTGGGCCTGAACTGCAGGTGCAGCACCTTGCTGAACGCGGACACCGCACCCTCGCTTACGCTGCGCCCGCGGATGAGCGTCACTCGCCGCTTTCATCGATTCGGGAGCGCACCGCACGCCGGGAAGCTGAGCGGCTTGGATTGAACCTGATCAGGTCAGGCGCCGTAAGCATCGATGGGTTGGCTGGGAGTTCCCTTGAGGAGTGGTTGGCCGCGGGCGTTACGGGGGTCATCTCATTCAATGACGATGTAGCTGCAGCTGTAATCCACAAGGCGCGGGATTTAGCTATCGGGGTGCCAGACCAATTGGCAGTTATAGGTTATGACGACACGCCTTTGGCTAGACTCTTCTTCCCCTCCATCACCAGCGTCCGTATAGAGACGGCCGAACTCGGGCGCCACCTGGCCGAAGTCGCCTTAGCCAGCGTGGCGGGAAATCCGGCGCCTCCGTATTCCGGAGCACGCGCAGTAATTGCAGAACGGGAGTCCACCGCTACCAAGGATGCATCAGCGTAAAGCCACAGAACTTGGGAGTGGAAACCCGTCTATGGCTTGACCTGACGGTTAATCGGTAAGGCCTTCCGGCTGAGTTTAAAAGAGCCGGAATACCAAGTGACCCGGCCAACGGACGAGACCGGACACCTGCTGTCATACGGCATATCGACAAGCCGCCAAAGTATCAGTCCGCGGTTCTCTGTCAAAACCGTGCTGCAGGCTCAGTTCAGAGGGCACGTATCGAGGATTGCTAAGCCTGGGCCTTTTTCTTCTTTTCCGGCCAGGGGCCAAGCTTTTCCTTGTTGCTGGCTACCTCTCCCGCCCGGGTGGAGTCAGCAATGTCGCCCACCTTGTGTACTCTCAGGGAGTTGGTGGAGCCGGCCTTTCCGGGAGGGGAACCGGCGGCAATAACCACCAGGTCGCCGTCGTCCACCAGGCCCATCTCCTCAAGGCTGCGGTCAACCTGCGCAGTCATGGCATCGGTGTGGTCCACCATCTGCACCAGCACCGGCTGGATACCCCAGGTCAGCGCCAACTGGTTCCAAACCTGCTCCACCGGGGTGAAGGCGAAGACCGGCTTGATGGGACGAAGGCGGGAGAGTCGGCGTGCGGAGTCGCCGGACTGGGTGAAAGCACAGATGTACTTCGCGTCCAGCTGATCGGCGATTTCGACGGCGGCCCGGGTGATCGCGCCGCCGCGGGTCTTGGGCTTGGTGCCCAGCGGAGGAACGCGCTCCAGACCGTGGACCTCGGTGGACTCGATGATCCGGCCCATGACCTTGACGGTCTCGATCGGGTACTTGCCCACGCTGGTCTCACCGGAGAGCATGACAGCGTCGGCACCGTCCAGCACCGCGTTGGCACAGTCGGACGCCTCAGCGCGGGTCGGGCGCGGGTTGTCGATCATGGATTCCAGGACCTGGGTTGCCACGATGACCGGCTTCGCCCAGCGGCGGGCCAGTTCGATGGCACGCTTCTGCACAATCGGCACTTCCTCCAGCGGAAGCTCCACGCCAAGGTCGCCACGGGCCACCATAATGGCATCGAACGCGTCGATGATCTCCGGGAGCTGCTTCACGGCCTGCGGCTTCTCGATCTTGGCGATGACCGGCACACGGCGGCCTTCCTCGTCCATGATCTCGTGCACGCGGACGATGTCCGACGCGTCGCGCACGAAGGACAGGGCCACCAGGTCAACACCGCGGCGCATGGCCCAGCGGAGGTCATCCTCGTCCTTTTCGCTCAGCGCCGGAACGTTGACCGCAACGCCGGGCAGGTTGATGCCCTTGTTGTTGGACACCATGCCGCCCACGGTCACCTCAGCGACAACCTTGACGTCGTCAACCTCGATGGCACGCAGGGCCACCTTGCCGTCGTCGATCAGGAGCGCATCGCCCACGTTGACGTCCTCGGTGAGGCTCTTCAGCGTGGTGGAGCAGATGTCCTTCGTACCCGGAACGTCCTCGGTGGTGATGGTAAACGTGTCACCCACGGCAAGGGCGTGCGGGCCGTCAACGAACCGGCCCAGGCGGATCTTCGGCCCCTGCAGGTCAGCCATGATGGCCACCGGCTTGCTCAGGTCGGCCGCTGCCTTGCGGACGTTCTCGTAGGTGTTGTCATGCACGGTGTAGTCGCCGTGGCTCATGTTCATTCGGGCGACGTCAACACCGGCCTCCAGCACCGCGAGGGTGTTTTCGTAGCTGGCAATTGCCGGGCCGAACGTAGCCACAATTTTTGCGCGTCTCATGTGTACCTGCCTAAGAAACTAAGAAGTCGAGTCCCGGAGATTCGCTTTTCGTGCGATACCCAGACTGGGGCTGTTCGCCGCCTCGGTCAACATACGGAAGATTCGCGCGGGCGAGGGTGCTTACTGATCTAGTCGTAATCCAAAAGTGCTCGACCGATCCGGATGGATTGGGGACGACGCGAAAGTAAAAATATAGCACTTGTACCATTTTCATGTGAAAATACACAGGATCACCAAAGTGTGCTGGAACTGAGGGGCCACGCATCACTGCATGATCAGCCTCGCCTGGCACGCTTCACGGAAAAGAAAAAAAGGGGTTTAGGTGGAGGATGCTCGCTCTCGAGCCGTTGGTCCAGCCGGTAATAGGACTGTCTGGACAAGGGTTGCGCAGGTAGCCGCGCCCGATACCAACTGTGCTGTCCAACCCGGAGGAATGGACCCTCAGTCATGAGACGTAGACGCGCATTTGCCGTCCTTAAGATCAGGGCCAAGAACAGTGTCGGAGCTCAAAACACCGGGGGCAGGCATCACGGTGCGGAACCGTCGATAATGGTTAGTCGGCCATTTTCGGGACTTGCGCGAGAGCTCAAACCGTCTCGGCTCAAGCTCGTACTCGCGGCCGTCGCCTATTTAGTCAAGGACAGCCCCGTGTGGGTGCTGCCTGTCGTGACATCGGCTGTGATTGACACGGTGGTCGCGGGGGGTCCAGCCGAGGAACTGGTGATGCTCGGCCTTGCGGCACTGGTGTTGGTTGCGTTCAATTATCCGGCAAGTCAAGCCTTTGTTCGCTTATTCAGCGCATCGGTCCGAGACCTCGGTGTCTCCCTGCGGAACCAGCTGGCTCATCGGCTTCAAGTCCTGTCCATTGGATTCCATACGAGGACTAGTTCGTCGGTCATGCAAACGAAGGTGGTGCGCGACGTCGAAAACATCGAGCTGATGCTTCAACAGGGAGTCAATCCGCTACTCTCGGGGCTTGGCGTGATCGTCGGTGCCATGGCGGTTCTCACCCTTCAGGTGCCCGCTTTCCTCCTGTTGTTCGTGCTTGTCGTGCCGCTAGCCGTAGTGCTTATTCGGGGAGTGCGAAGCCGCTCCGGCCAGAGGAATGAGCTCTTCCGCCGGGACGTAGAAAGATTTTCCTCTCAGGTGGGGGAGATGGCGACGCTGCTCCAGATAAGCCGCGCCCACGGTCTCGAAAATGTAGCGACACAAAGAGTCCTCAATACAGCACGTGCCCTGCGGAACTCGGGGTTCGGCCTTGACGTGCTGAATGGCCGGTTCAGTGCGCTGGCATGGGTGGCCTTCCAGATGCTTTCCATAGCCTGCCTGATCAGCGCGGCGCTCTTTTCCGTCAGCGGCCTTTTGCCGATCACACCAGGGCAAGTAGTACTTCTCAGCACGTATTTCGTAATGCTTATCAACTCCGTCGTCAACCTTCTCAACCTCACCCCCGTACTCACGAAGGGGCGTGAATCGTTGCGGTCTATTGCTGAGGTGCTTCAGGACCCGGACATCGAGCGGAACAACGGCAAGCGCCAGGTCCGTCATGTAGGCGGACGCCTTTCTTTCGATCATGTCGATTTCCGCTACCCCGAGGGGGACGCCCTCGCCATCGAGGGATTAGACCTGGACGTCGAGCCCGGGGAGACGATTGCATTCGTCGGTAAGTCAGGATCCGGTAAGTCAACAGTGCTGAACCTGGCTGTCGGTTTTCTGCGACCAACAGGTGGACGTATCCTTCTGGACGGCACCGATATGGAGAAACTCGACCTACGCACCGTGCGTCGCCATATCTCAGTGGTGCCCCAGGAGTCCGTCCTCTTCTCGGGATCCATTCGAGATAACATTGCTTATGGGCTTGAGCACGTGGATGATCAGTCAGTGTTGGGTGCACTCAAGGATGCAAATGGTCTCGACTTCGTCACGGAGCTTCCAGATGGGCTGGACACCCGGCTTGGAGAGCGGGGAGCGCGCTTATCGGGCGGGCAGAAACAACGCATTTCCATTGCTCGTGCTCTGGTTCGAAATCCGCGAATTCTCCTGCTCGATGAAGCAACCAGCGCGCTCGACTCCGAATCGGAACATCTCGTTCAAAACGCGCTGACGAAACTACGCCAGGGGCGGACTACTTTGATTGTGGCTCATCGACTCTCAACAATACGTTCAGCGGACCGGATCGTGGTTCTGGAAAACGGCCGTATGGTTGAAACAGGCTCACACGAAAATCTCCTAGCCGCCAACGGCGCATACGCGAAACTTCATTTCCTGCAAGCGAGGTAGGCGTCCTCCTTTTTCCCAAGGAAAGTGATTTTTTGCAGAAGGCAGTTCGGAAATTTGTGGCCACCAACCACTTCCTGTGTTGGCCATGAGCTGTGACGCCCTTCCTGGGTCAGCATCGGCAACAATTTTCCGAGATTATCGGCTCGAGGCTGAGCGCGAAGCACATCGTTCCTCCTGGGTTACTCCATCCTGCATCCGGCAACGAGCATCACCCCACTCGGTGGTCACTCCATCACGGTATTGCGGATGTGTGAGTCGCTCAACTCGTCGAGATTTTGTGGCCCGTTGTCGGTGCCACTGCGAGTTTGGGCGAAGCGGTGGAATGCGAGGACACGTCAGGCCGCTGCTGTTGCGTTTGATGCAGATTGCGCAGCTAACGTGCACACCGCCAATAACGTCGGCTCCGAGTGCAGGTTTACCCCCATGCCGAGCATAGGGCCGGAAGGTGGCGCCGGCCTGGGGGAGCGGGAGGCCACTTCAAACGCTGTGCCGAAGGGGCTAGATCGGGCGGCGGGATAAAGGAGGTGCATCCTAGTTACACCGCGGTGGTGTGGGCGGTGCCCGGAGAGGATTGCCTGCCCATGTTAGCCCCGCACTGAATTGAGCGCCCGGAGCGCGAACGCTTCCGGGCACTCAAGGTGTGGCCATTATGTTGCGTGTTATCTGCCAGTGACTTCACCAGGTCAGCCAGTTCAGTCGGCTCCATGCTGGGGAAACGCGAACAGCGGGGTCCGTGTCTCTGTGAGCAGCCATGCAGACCTCGGGACGCTCTTCCACCATAGAGACGCAAGGCATGACAGTTAACGCGCGGGTCCTTACATTGACTCGCTGATGGCTCTACTGTGCCGTTGCTGAGGACAGGACCGAATCAGTGGTGTTCGATACTGTGTCGACAGGCTGCGCAGGCGGTGGCGTCTTGTTGACGAAGTTCCGCAGAGCGTCACGAACAGCGAAGTACGCCGGCTTGGGGTTGTAGTTCTCATCGAATATGCACGGCTTTGCTCCCGGGAGCCACGTCCAGAGGTGCTTGTCCGTGAAGCCCCAGACACTGATCTCGGTGATTCCGGCGTTGAGTGCCTCCGTGACCACGTCGCCGTAGATCTGCGCCTGGGTCACGGGGTCAAGCGTGTGTGCGTCCAGCTCCGCGATGGAGACCTCAAGTCCCAAGCCATGGAAGAAGTTCGTCATATCGGTGATGACTCCGGGCGGAGGTCCCTGGATCGTCTGGTGCATCTGTAGGGCGATGCCGTGGACTGGGACCCCGTCAGCAACGAGCCCCGAGACGAGGTCGTACAGTTCCTGCCGCTTCTGCGCGTTAGTCTCCACCATGTTTTCGTTGAGGTACAGCTTCGCCTTCGGGTCCGCGCGGTGCGCGATCCGGTATGCCTCTGCGATGTAGTCCGGACCGAGGGCGTTATAGAAGTCGTTGTGCTGAAGGCCTCCGCCTTGCACCATCAGCGGCTCGCTCACGACGTCCCACCGGTCCATCTTGCCCTTGTAGCGCTTCATGATCGTGTTGAAGTGCTTGACCATAGACTTGCGGAACTCAACCGGGTTACCGATCTTCGCGATCAGGTAGTCGGGGTTGCAGCAGTTCGAGATCAGGCCGTGGCCCTTGACCTGCATGTCGTTCTTTTTGGCGAAGGCGACCAATCGGTCAAGGCCCTCGAATTCGAAGACGCCCTCCTGCGGTTGAACGAAGGCCCACTTCATGTCGTTCTCCGGTGACAGGCTGTTGAACTGCCCGGCGAGCACCTCTCGGAACTGAGGGTCGGAGAGATAGTTGGAGGGTCTGCCATCAGCCGTTGATGTCATGCCCTTGATCGACCCCGATCCGATAATGAGGCCAGCCTTCGCTGCCTCCTCCCGGAGCGAGCCGATGTCACCCTCGAGCTCCACTGCAGGAATCGTATCTGAGGTTGGGCTTGGCGCCGTCTTGGCGGTTGCGGTCTGCGTAGCGAACGCCGACATCGTCAATCCAAGACTGACAGTGGCGAGCATCGCTAGAGTTTTTCGCGTCTTCATTGGGGGTGAAATATCCCTTCGAGTAATTTGACTGCCAGAAATGCTCTCGGCCGCTCAAGTTGACTACTCGAAGTACGAGCCAGCTACTCATGCGCTTGATGGGTGCTGGCCCGGGGGTGGGGGCAGCGGTGCCATTCCCGCCGTGGCCCGGTAAGGCGACGGCACCGAGATCTACTCCGGTGCCAAAACCCTATGCCGAAATTGTTACGTCTGCAACATTTTTATGTTCATCCTGACCGCGTACCACGCCCACCCGGATGAGATGCGCTATAAAATGTAGCAGTCGTTCTAATTTCGTCGTAAGGTAGGCGCTGACGCTCCAGCCATGCGACGGCATCGCGTACTACTCAACGAGGAGATCTTCCATGAACCCCTTCGCAGGAATGATTCTGGATTCGGGCAGCCCGTGGACAGCTCAATCCGCCTTACCAGGGTGTCGAATGTGAAGGCGCTGTCCCCCTCCCGATGGGTACCTCGCGGCCCCGCCATCGAAGCACGAGCTGGGAATCTGCACGAAGCTGCCCTCGCGCGCAGGCATGCTAATCGATACGTCCAGCACAACCCACGGGCCGGTCGACCAAAGCGACCCTTACCTCGCTCCCCGAAATCGGAAATTGCTTTTTCAGATAATCACCAATATCGCGGCCGCTTGGCGCGGCTTCAGCCAAGGACTCCACCGCACCGGTGCGGGGCACTGATGACGGTCACACGACCGATAAGAAAGGACTGACCATGTACAACGGTCTCCTCGATGCTGGACGCATCGCTTTACCTCCCAACTTCATCCTGGGCGCCGCGACCGCCGCATACCAGATCGAAGGCGGCGCCACCGAAGGAGGACGCGGCCCGTCCATTTGGGACACCTTTAGCCACACCCCAGGAAAGACCGAAGGAGGCGCAACGGGAGACATCGCCGCCGACCACTACCACCGTGTCGACGAAGACATTCGGCTGATGGAGTCCCTCAACCTTGATGCCTACCGCTTTTCAATCTCGTGGTCCCGCGTTATGCCAACCGGCGAAGGCGAGGTAAACGCTGAGGGCCTGGACTTCTACTCACGCCTCGTGGATAACCTGCTGGCGCGCGGGATCCAACCGATTGTGACACTCAACCATTGGGATCTCCCACAGGCGCTGGAAGACAAGTACGGCGGATGGCGTGGACGGGAGACCGCCTTCGCCTTCGAGAAGTACGCGGAGATCATGGGCGGGGCGCTCGGCGACCGAGTCTTTATCTGGTCAACCCACAACGAACCCTGGAACAACTCCTTCTCCGGCTACGGCAGCGGGGCTTTCGCACCAGGTGGAACGAGCCACGAGGATGCGCTCATCGCGGCTCATCACCTCAACCTTTCCCATGGATTAGCCGTAAAAGCGCTTCGGCGGACCATCACTCGGCTCGACGCCCACATCTCTGTAGCACTCAACATCTTCCGCATTACCCCTGCAACGGCGGAAGACGAAGAAGCCGCGCGCCTGTTCGACGCCGTGGCAAATCGCGTCTTCACAGGACCCATGCTCCACGGCGAATACCCCGCCGACCTTCTTGCCGACACCCAGAAATTTACGGACTGGAGTTTCGTTCAACCTGGCGACCTGGAAATCAGTCACCAACCGATCGATCTTCTCGGTATCAACTACTACGAAGTCATGCACGTACGAATGAACCCTGACTTCGAGCCCGCAACCGAGCAAACCGGCGGCACAGCTTTCCCAGGCTCGGAGAGAATCGAATTCGTTCTAAAAGAGGATCTCGAGCGGACCGGCATGAATTGGGGGATCGAGCCCCAAGGGCTCGAAGATCACCTTGTCACCCTCTCCGCCGAATACCCCGGATTGCCGATCATGGTGATGGAGAACGGTGCAGCGTTCCCCGACACTGTCACCTCGTCCCAAGGCACTCACGTAGTCCTGGATGTTGACCGCACTCAGT
This sequence comes from Pseudarthrobacter sp. NPDC058329, assembly GCF_042879835.1. Taxonomy (NCBI): domain Bacteria; kingdom Bacillati; phylum Actinomycetota; class Actinomycetes; order Micrococcales; family Micrococcaceae; genus Pseudarthrobacter; species Pseudarthrobacter sp. NPDC058329. The sequence goes on along the minus strand of NZ_JBHVZR010000011.1, from coordinate 83,894 downwards.
TCCTCATCAACCACTTAACTGCCACCGATCGTGCTCGCCAGCGTGGAGCCAATGTTGTGGGGTACCTAGTCTGGTCGCTTTTGGACAACTTCGAGTGGGCTGCAGGATACGGCCCACGATTCGGAATCATTCACGTCGATTACGACACCCTCGAGCGGACCCCGAAACTCAGCTCCCACTGGTTCTCTGAAGTCTGTGCATCACGAACCATCCCAGTTCTGCGCGAGCTCTCCCTCAACAGTGAGTTCGATCGAAACCCGGTGCAGGCGCTTCCCATAGAGAATTCGTCCGTGGCCAGCCTGGTTAGGACTGAGCCGACGTAATTTTCCACGGCGGGGATCCCTCGTGGGCCTGGCCTACATCTGGCCGGCCCAAGCGGAGGCCTGACGATGCTTCTTTATGGCCTTCGAGCGCCGACACTCACACGAAAGTTTCCGAACTTGGCTCGCCTAGCACGCCATTCTCGTAGAACGGCCGACGGCAGTTCAGGCGAATCGTAAGCCACAAGGTAGACGCTGTTACTTATTAGCTTGAGAAGGACTAATGACACTGACGACAGAGACAAGTGACGAGGGCATTACGTACCGAGATCTTAACGGCAACGGCCGTATGGACCCGTATGAGAACCCGACCTTAACAACAGAGGAACGGGTCGCGGACCTGTTATCGCGCCTCTCCCTCGAGGAAAAAGCCGGGCTGATGTTTCAGACCGTGATTGAGGCGGGAACTGATGGGTCGCTGCTCGAGCGACCAGGAAGTATCAGCAAATCGGCCACCAGCGACGTGGTGGTTGGCAAGCGGATGAACCACTTTAACGTGCACCATCTCGAAAATGGGACCGTTGCCGCTCGATGGAACAACAAGCTGCAGCGGGTCGCGGAGCAGACGCCGCACGGGATACCTGTGACGGTCTCGACTGACCCGCGGCACGCGTTCATTCAGAACAGCGGTGTGTCATTCGCGGCCGGCTCCTTCTCGCAGTGGCCCGAACCAATTGGTCTGGCCGCCATTGGGGATGTCGAGCGGGTACGGGAGTTCGCGGAAATTGCCCGCGCCGAATACCGCGCGGTCGGCATTCGGGCCGCCCTGCACCCCACCGTCGACCTCGCCACCGAACCGCGCTGGGCCCGGCAGGCCGGCACGTTCGGGCAAGACTCAGCCACCGCGTGCGCCCTCGTCTCAGCCTACTTAGAGGGGTTTCAGGGTGACCGCCTCGGGCCGGACTCTGTCGCCTGCACGACCAAGCACTTTCCCGGAGGCGGACCGCAGAAAGACGGTGAGGACGCGCACTTTCCCTACGGACGCGAGCAGGTGTACCCTGGCGGACGCTTTGAGGAGCACCTCGCTCCGTTCCGCACAGCGATAGCCCACGGAACGGCCGGAATCATGCCGTACTACGGCATGCCGGTCAGGCTCGAAATCGATGGCGAGCCCGTCGAGGAGGTTGGGTTCGGCTATAACCGACAAATCATTGATGGCTTGCTACGGCAAAAGCTCGGATATGACGGTGTCGTCGTGACCGACTGGGAGCTCGTTAACGACAACTGGGTTGACGGGCAAGTGCTGCCTGCGCGCGCCTGGGGTGTTGAGCACCTCGACGCGAAGGGGCGGATGGAAAAAATTCTCGCGGCAGGCGCCGACCAGTTCGGCGGTGAGGAATGCCCCGAGCTGCTGCTCGAGCTCATTGCCGAGGGACGAGTCTCCGAGGAACGCGTCAACGCCTCCGCCCGACGACTGCTCAGAGTGAAATTCAAGCTCGGGCTCTTTGACGATCCGTACGTCAGCGAAGAAGCCGCGGGCCATATCGTGGGTTCAGACGATTTTCGCGGCGCAGGGTTACGCGCACAGTCCGAGTCAATCACCGTGCTCGAGAACCACCATGCGACCCTACCGCTCGCTCGAGGCATCCGCCTTTACGTTGAGGGGGTGGATCGGGAGGTGGCAGGACGCTACGGCACTGTGGTGGATTCCCCAGACGAGGCCGACGCTGCGCTCGTGCGGGTGAAGGCGCCGAGCGAGGCACGTGATGACCTGTTTCTTGAGTCGTGGTTTCACCACGGCTCACTCGAATTTCCACCCGGACGCGTCTATCAGCTCGTGCAACTCGCCCGCCGAGTACCGCTCGTACTTGACGTTTGTCTCGACCGGCCAGCGGTGCTCACCCCGTTCGCCGGCGAAGTCGCAGCCCTGACCGGTAACTATGGAGCATCCGATGAAGCCCTGCTTGATGCACTCACCGGCCGTGTCACCCCGCGCGGGCGACTGCCCTTCCAACTCCCGGCATCTATGGAGTCGGTGCGTCGCTCACGCGAGGACGTACCAAGCGACGCTGACGCGCTTTACGAGTTCGGCCACGGCCTCACAATTCCGCGTAAGCCCACCGCCGGTGGAGCGTAATAAGCGTCGCACCAAGGCAGCGCTTACCTAAAGGCCACCGTGAAAGCCAAATCAGCAGGAGACATCCATGCGGACCCCCTTATACATGCTGACGCCGCTGCTCGGGCAGGTTGCCTCCCCGGTTAGGGCAGCGGATACAAGGTTTGGCACTATTCCCGGGCTCGGATGAGCGCACACGCCTCGCGGGATCGATGAGGCGCCATCTAAAGATGGCGAAATCCACGTCCACGCCAATCTCCCAAGCGTCGGAGAAAGGACCTTCCAATGCTGACAGCCAGCTGATCGCCGTGACAAAACTGACGTCATCGTACGGCTCCTGCGGCCTTTTGAGCGCCGACACCCGCGCGGAGGCAACAGTCGTGTTTCAGGCCTGGTGCGTGGCTAAAGAACCATCTCCGTCGACAGGCTAGCGGCGCCGAGGCAGTTGCGGGGTCCGGCCGTGCCATCTTCCGGCCATCCCGCAGGCGCAGCAAGCCTCGATTCAACATCAGAGTCCACACCGGAACAGAACGGGTCTACAACATGGCGAAACGTCGATTGATCATCAACACGGATGCGAAAAATGAGGCCGACGACCAGTTCGCGATTGTGCATGCCTTGCTTTCACCGTCACTTCACGTCGAAGGGATCATTCCGGCGCATTTCGGGACTCACCGGACGACACGAAGCATGGAGGACAGCCGCGACGAGGTGGACCTTATCTTGCGTCTGCTGGGCATGTCCGGGCAGATCGAGGTCGCTAACGGGGCGCCTGAATCCATACGGGATGAGTCGAGCCCCAAAAACTCGCCCGGTGCCCAGCTCATCATTCGCGAGGCGCGCAAACCAGGGGCGCTCTACATTATCTTCCTCGGCCCCCTGACCGACATGGCAAGCGCCCTGCTCCTCGACCCCACGATCGTCGAGAACCGGGAACTCACCGTGGTGTGGGTCGGCGGCGGTCCGTACGACGGGGCCCACGGTGACGAGCCACAGGGGGAGTTCAACCTCAGCAACGACATCGCTGCCGCAAACGTAGTGCTGCAGTCGGGTCTCACGGTCTGGCAAATCCCCTGGTCGGTGTACACCATGGTTTCAGTGGGATACGGGGAGCTCGACGAGCGCGTCTCACCCTACGGGGAACTGGGTGAGTACCTTGTCCGGCAGCTGAAGGAGTTCAATAGCTCGTTCGCGGACGTGGAGGAGATCGAGTACCGGTCACTCGGCGACTCGCCAGCGGTCGGGGTGGTCCTGAATCCGCGCGGAGCAATCTGGCGTCACCACCCCGTCAGAGTCTTCGACGATCAGGCCCGGCTAACGAACATCGTCGTCCCGGGCAAGACGGTGCGAGTCGCCGACTCCGTCGACGTCCGGTGGCTGCTCGAAGACATGTTCGCGAAGATCAAGTCGCACGCCCGGGAGGACGACCACGTCCGAACCGGCCGCAGCAAGCAGTCCGATAAATGACGGAACCTGTTGCTGACGGCCGAGGCCGGCCCCAATGCTCAGAAAAATCACACGCGCACAGGGATCCCCGTAACGCGGATCGACACCGGCAAATTTTTCGTGCTGGCCCACCCTGCCGTCCCTTCGGGCTGGTCCACCAGAGGCACTAAGCCGCTGGAAACTAAACGGCAGGTCCTATCGTCAACAGCTGGAAGGACATTTTGAACACCCCCGAAAATCTGCCCAAAGAGGCAACTCCTGTCCGTTCCGGGTCACGCCTTGAAGCGGATATGCTCAGGCCCGGTAACCACCTAAGTTTGCGGGTGGGCCCCGAAATCCTGCGAGGCACTGTCGACATGGTGACGGCGGATCAATCTTGCTTCTGGATTTGGACGGACGGTGGAATGGGTCGGCGAATGATTGATGCCGGTGACGCGGCTCTGGTTGCACCTGACCTCTAGGCTAGCGGCCGCTCGAGCTTTAGGGCGATCGTCCCCGGCTCCCGCATGGTCGCCAGCCGCCGGGCACTCCCCCGGCCCTTTTCAAACGCCGATAACATAGGTTATGTCAAGTAGTTGCTTCAGGCAACGGCTTGGTGGCCTTAAGGAGCCATGTGACTAGACAGGGGCGGCCGCTGCGGATAACTTCAGGGCAACATCCACATCGGTTGCGCCGTGGGCGAGCAAGCCAGCCCGGCAGGACCCGCGAAGCAAAGGCGCCACCATGAGCACAACCCATTTCGATGACTTCCTTAAAGACGCAGTGAGCGGTGACCCTGGAAGCGACGCGGGCCTGAACGGCGAAGAACTCTTCGGGCTGTACACCAGCTGGTGCCTGCTCAACTCATGCCCTGCAGAATCTGCTGACTCACTGTTCGAGGCTCTGGGCTCCAGAGGCATTGCCCCCGGAAGGAACACCCTGGCCATGACTGGACCGGCAGCAGCCGACTACATCCTCGCAAGCGCGCCGGCAATCGTTTGACGCCTGCCTTGGAAAAGTTAATGCTGCAGGCGGACAGCCGACGTTATGCTTTGCACCCTTCGTTAGTTGGGCTGATCCAGAGTCCTGATTTGGGAGTGGCAAACTTCCACTGCAACTAATTGACTGGCGGCTTTCTTCTAGACGCCAGTTCGGCGAGGTCGTTGATTAGGCGCCTAACCTCATGTTCGCGGCCGTGGATACGAGGCGCTGGAGACACAGCAGGCGGCTTTTCCACGGCTTTAGGCATGAACTTGGCGTTTTCATTCGCATGCTCGCTCCGCGAAGGCTCACTTGCAAAAGGGTCAATGACGTGCATCTGTCGCATACAACCTCCCCCAGGTCGTCGGTTTGCCATCCATTGTAAACACGCAGGTTGATGCTTCAAGCATCTTGACGTGGCGCGCCGCGGATTGCGGCCCTAGCCTCTGATGCCCTAGGCAGCAGCGGCGATAACACAGCTTATGTAAAGCTGCGGCGGAGAGGGGTTAAGGTTGGCGATTTTTTGGATGCCTGGTTTGGGAGACTTCGCCTTAGCCTTCGCACTCGATGCAGTATGAATGGCCGTTGCTTTCCCGTGCCAGCTGGGATCGGTGCCGGACGAGGAAACAGGAATAGCAGGTGAACTCGTCGGCGGCCTGGGGAATCACCTGCACGATGAGCTCATCAGAGATGATTTCCCCGCCCGGTGTCAGCCCTTCATCGAGGACATCGGCCTCGTCCAGCTCGGTGACGACGCTGCGGGCATCCGGGGCATTCGCAGACTGCAAATCCTCCAGAGAACGGTCCTGGGATTCCTTGACGTCGGACCGGACTTCGTCGTAATCGGCTGCCACTCAGGTGCCTCTCATTTCCATCGTTTGTCTGATGCTCTTTCCTGACAGGAACCAACGTGCACGCCTGGCCTGGTGTTCCCGTGCCTACGCCCAGGAGACTAATAAATACGTCAAGACGAATTGGTAGCCATTCAGGCCCATCACAACCGCTCCTGGTCCAGCCATGCGAGGCTCCGGGCCTCAGGCGTCTCCTGGGAGGCTTGCCGCCGCCGGATCCATTACCGGGCTCGGCCGGCTGCTGAATGCTGAGTCTTATCCTCGGATGGCTAGCGTACTGCCATGGCCGGCCTGCAGTGGTGTGGCCGGAAGGCCGGTGAAATGAACGGCGTCGGCGACCACGTCCCGTGTGCTTGCCGCACGTGCGCAGGAGTCCCGCTGCACGGCTGCGCCGGTCCCCCGGTTCAGGACCTGGTACAGCAGGAACTCCACGGTGTTGTACTCGCCCTGTTCCTCGAGCACCGGCCGGAGGTGGTCCAGCAGGGCCATCACCACCTCGAACGCACCCCGGGGCTGTCCTGTCAACGGGTCCGCCAACTCGCCCTCCAGTCCGTAGCGACTGGCCTGCCAGGACGCGAGTTGCAGTTGGATGGCCGAAGCCGGGACCGGGTCGACGCCGCCGCGCCACTGCCGTGCCGCGGTTTCCGCCAGGCCGCGGACCAGGGCTGCCAGCAGGACGGCGTCGTCGGCAAACAGACACACGTCCGCCACTCGGACTTCTGCGGTCGGGTGCTTGTGGCTGAGCCGTGCGTCGAAGTACAGGTTTGCCTTGTCCAGGGGCACGCCGGAGGCGAGGATCTGCCCGATCTCCCGGTGGTACGCGGCAGCGGAGCCGTAAATTGCAGCCGGTCCGGTGGTGGGCCACCGGCTCCAGGCCTGCCAGCGGTAGCTCGCGTAGCGTGAGTCCACGCCGTTCCAGTACGGCGAGTTCGAACTGATGGCCAGCAGGACGGGCAGCCAGATCCGGATGCGGTCCAAGATGGCGACGCCTTCCTCTTCCGACTCGATCTCCACGTGCACGTGGCAGCCTCCGGTCAGCTGTTCAACGGCGGTCAGCCCGAACCTCTCTATCAGCTGGGCACACCGTTCACCGGGGGCAATGGTGGACTCCACTGGCAGCGGCGAGGTTGCCAGCGCAGCCGCCCGCGCTCCTGCCCGCCTGGCGGCCGCGTCGGCGCTCTTCCGCCCGGCGCTGATGTCATCGGCCAGTTCGGCGAGGAGGATCCGCGGCAGGGTACAGGTTTCAATCTGTTCCTGCTTCATTTCGCTGGTGAGGCGAGGGAAGTCGCTGAGCTGTTCGAGGACTTCGCCCAGCGGCAGTGGGTTCCCGTTGTCGCCGTCGACGATCAGGAACTCCTCCTCAACACCCATCCTGCGCGTCATCGCAGACCGCCGGGGACGCGCGGATTCCTTGAGCGCTGCCGCCCAATTGCGGGGAGACTGCCGCTCCGGATGAGGTCAGCCACGTTACTCCTCGGCATAGGTCCGCAGGCTGTTTGCTCAGCTCCGCCTCATTTTCACACATGATTTGGCGGTGAGGACGCGCCTGGAGAAGCGGCAGCTTATCCCCCAACTCAGCCGCCCTCCGTCCTGTGATTCTGCGCCCCGCACACTGGGCGCGGGCACGACACGACGAGTCCTCAAATTGTTCTCGGGCGTAACTTTCACGGTCGGAGACAAAGTCCATTTGAGTTAGGTTCGCCTTACCTTCTACTGTGCAGGGCGTGACTGTACAGCCAGAACTGGCAGGAGTCTCGTTCGCCGCCGATCTGGCCGGCTTCGGAGACCGCATTGCCATCAGGACCAAAAACCAATCAGTGAGCTACGGCGAACTGGCACGCCGTGTGGAGGACATGGCCCGCACTTTCGGCCCCGCCCGGCGGCTGATTGCCCTCGAGGCCGAGAATTCCCTGCCGTCCCTGGTGGTCTACCTGGCGGCCCTGTCCTCCGGCAATCCTTTGCTTATCCTGCCCACAGGCGGCGGGACGGCCGCCCAGACGCTCCTCGCCGCGTACGATCCCGATATCGTCGTCCGTGCGTCACAGGGCGAGGCTGTACTGGACGTACAGCGGGACGAAACCCGGCATGATCTGCACCCGGAGCTGGCGCTTCTGCTGAGCACCTCCGGATCCACCGGTTCACCCAAACTCGTCCGCCTGTCCGCCGAAGCCGTGCAGGCCAACGCCTCGGCGATAGCCGAATACCTGCACCTGCGCCCCAGCGACACCGCGGCCACCACGCTTCCGCTCTCCTACTGCTACGGGATGAGTGTCGTGAACAGCCACCTCCTGGTGGGCGCGTCCCTGGCGCTGACTGACCTTTCAGTGGTGGACCCGTGTTTCTGGGAGCTGGCCCGCGACGAAAACGTCACCTCCTTCGCCGCTGTGCCCTACACCTTCGATCTCCTCGACCGCGTCGGATTTGAACACATGGACCTGCCCGGCCTGCGCTACATCACCCAGGCGGGCGGCCGGCTCGAGCCCGACCGCGTGCGTTCCTACGCAGAACTGGGCCGGCGGCAGGGCTGGGACCTGTTTGTTATGTACGGGCAGACCGAAGCCACTGCCCGGATGGCCTACCTGCCGCCCGACCTGGCCGCAGAACACCCGCACGCCATCGGCGTAGCCGTCCCCGGTGGAACCTTCCGGCTGGAGCCCGTGCCCGGTCTGGACGCTGACGAGCTCGTCTACTCAGGTCCCAACGTCATGCTAGGATATGCCGAACAGCCGGAAGACCTTGCCCTGGGACGGGTCGTCACCAAGCTTCGCACCGGTGACCTCGCAAGGTGCGGGTCCAATGGCCTCTACGAAATCGTTGGCAGGCGCAGCCGTTTCGTCAAAATCGTCGGACTGCGGGTGGACCTGGGCCAGGTGGAACGGCTGCTGGCAGATCTTGGCCTGACCGCCGCGGCCGCAGGCTCGGACACCGCAGTGGTCGCCGCGGTGGAAGGCAGCCATGACCTTGCCCTGGTGGCCAAAACCCTCGCCCAGGACCTGGGCCTGCCGCGTTCGGCAGTCCAGCTTCATGCCGTGGAGTCCATACCGCGCCTCGCCAACGGAAAGCCGGACTACCCCGCGGTCCTGGCACTGGCTTCCAGGAATGATGACAGCACCAGCGGTACTGCCACTGCACCGGAAACGGCAGCACAACCTGCAGACGTGTGGACGATCTTCGCGGAGGTCCTCGAACAGGAGGACATTACCGACACGGACACCTTCGTTTCCCTAGGCGGTGACTCACTGTCCTATGTGGCAGCTTCGGTCCGGCTGGAGCGTGCCCTCGGATACATCCCGCAGGGCTGGCACTTGATGCCAGTCTGCGAACTCGCGCCTGCCCCGCACCGGGCGCAGAGCAAGCCGGCCACAGCCACCGCCGGGCCTGCAGGCCAACAGACCGGGCCGGTCAAGCGAACATCGCGAGGCTGGTACCGGCGTTTGCTTGCCCCCATGGAAACCGGGATAGTGCTCCGAGCCATTGCCATCATATTCATTGTTTCCACGCACATAGGTTTCTTCCACTGGGAAGGGACCGCCCACATACTCATCGCCGTCGCCGGCTATAACTTTGCGCGCTTCCAGCTGATCGGAACCCGCGGTGCCCGGCTTCGCCGACAGCTGCGCAGCGTTGCCCGGATCGTCGTTCCCAGCGTTGCGGTCATCGTCTTCGCCTTTGCCTTCGCCGTGACGGATACCTATACCTGGGCCAATGTTTTCCTGCTGAATCCTCTGCTAGGGCCGGAAGGATGGACCGACTATTCCCGGTTCTGGTTCATCGAAATCCTGGTCCACATCCTGCTCGGTCTCGCCGCCCTGCTGGCCATTCCTGCCGCGGACCGCGCCCAGCGCAGGTGGCCGTGGGCCTTCGCCCTGGCACTGATCGCCATTGACCTGCCGCTGCTCTTCGAACTTGTTGACAGCCGATACCCGGGGCAGGGGCCCGTCCTGTGGCTGTTCGGGCTCGGCTGGGCCGCCGCCGCGTCGCGCACGCTGTGGCAACGGGCAGCCGTAACAGCCATCGCCCTGCTCACCACCCCTGAATCCTTCGACGACCAGTACCGCAGCGCAACCATCCTCGTGGGCTTCCTCATCCTGCTCTGGGTACCCACCCTGACCGTCCCGCGGGGACTGCACCGGCCCACCGCCCTCCTGGCCAGCGCCTCCCTGTACATCTACGTCACCCACTGGCTCGTATACCCGCTCGTCGACCCGGCGCACAAAGGCCTGGCCGTCATCGCTTCCCTGGCTGCAGGCATCGTCTACTGGGCCGCTGCCACCCGCTCCATGGGCATGGTCGAGAAATGGCTCAGAAGACGCCAAGTAGCCACCGCTGTGCCCAACAGCTGAACACCGAGCTGCATCTCCCTAGGCACTCCCCTGCCAAGCGGCTAAGCCGGCGAACCGAAGGCGCTGGGCCGCGGCCCTGTCGTCGAGAAACGAGGCCGGAGCCTGATTTACCCGTCGATCGGCGCTGGACGCGTTCCTACGGGAAAACGGCGCGGACCCGATGGTCTGGACGGCTGGTGTGTGGCGGGACATTGCGGACCAGTACGAGGCCGCCACCGCCGACCGTCCTAGGCTGCAGTCCGAGGAACTAGTGAAAACATTGAGAAGCCTGGACAACGGCGGCTGGGATCCTGACCAAGCGACTTTGTAAAGCTGTGCTCCGCGTATCTCACCTCATCACCATTCAGCGCCTCTCCGTATGTTATGTAAGGTAAAAGTTTTAGCAACCGTTATCACCATCGGAGAGCTGCAGATGAGGCAGGCTTTGGGAACTGCCATGAGTGGTTCACTTATTAAGGTCTGCCAGTCGGTGCGGCGAATCCACGATCGAACGGACAACACTTTCCGCGGCTCCTAGGATCGCTCCTGATTCCCCCATATTAGAAAAGACGACGCTTTCTGGCTCGACCACACCGGGGGCGTACTCTTCCAAGGTGCCCAGAAGGGCGGGGCGAAGCCAGTCCGCAAGAACCGCGAAGTGTCCGCTGAGGACGACTGACGAGATGTTGAGGATCCGGATAGTTGATGCCAGCGCAATCCCGAGCGAGTTGCCCGCCGTCGCTACTGCAGCCAGCGCCTTCGCATCCCCGTCCAGCAAGGCCGATTTCAGCTGGGCCAGACGTACGGATCTTGACCGATAGACCCCCTCGCCGCCCTGCGTCCGTGGAGCGTCCCTATGCTTTGAGAAGGCTACGGATGAGACCCCGGCCGCAGCGAAGATTGCGTCTTGGCCAGCCAAGGTTTCAAGGCAACCGGTCCCACCGCAGGAACAGGGTGCTCCACCGGGTTGGACGATAACATGGCCCAACTCCCCCGCGTGCCCATGTGGACCAGTGAACAGCTCGGAACCGATTACCAGCCCGCTGCCCACGCCCACTTCCCCTGAGACAAAGAGAAAGTCGGTATACCCGGCAGGCCGGTTGCGCAACTCGGCCAAAGCTGCCGCATTAGCTTCATTGAAAAGAGTGGTGCCCAGCGGCACATTTGGCAGCAGAACATTCAAGTCCAGTTTTACCGTATTCCAGCCCAGGTTAGGAGCGGTGATGACCATCCCGATCTTGTCATCAACGAGCCCGGGAACAGCGAGCCCGCCACCGAGCACGCTGACTCCTTGAGCTTCCGCCATCGCCCTCACCTCAGCTGCCAAACAAGCCAATGCTTGCTGGACAAATACGGGGCTAGCGTCGCGGTTGTCTTGCTCCCGCGTTTTCCTAATCAATAAGTTGCCTGCCAGGTCTGTTAGGCCGGCCGAGATGTAGTCGACATTAATCTCCATGCCCATCACGCCCCTCGCGGGGTTTAACCCCAGCCCGACCCCGGGCCGTCCCCGCTCAGCTTGGGGGTTCAGCCCGATCTCCTTGAGGACGGCAGAATCAAGAAGATCCAGCACCAGACTGGAAACGGACGCCTTGGTCAGGCCGGTGGCAGCGGCAATCTGCGCCCTTGTGAGGTGCGTGCCCGGCTTGGAGTTGGCGATACAGCCGAGCACCAAGGCAAGATTCCCCCGGCGAACATCGCCCATGCTGCCCGGCGCTCCGGCCTCGAACTGCGTAGGTGCGGCTGCCGTACTCGCCATAACCGATCTCCTCGGGGTGGATGCGGAACCGTTTTTGCGTTCCCCTGCTATTGACCTTAGCGTAAACACGCTTATATAGTTCACGCAATAAACTAACTTGCCCATTAGGCGCGGCATTCCAACTGCAAGGACGCATTATGACTCTTTCCCCCTCCCCCGCGGACAAATTCACTTTCGGACTTTGGACCGTCGGCTGGACCGGCGCTGACCCGTTCGGTGTTGCCACCCGGGCAGCCCTGGATCCGGTGGAGGCCGTGCACCGGCTGGCTGAGCTGGGCGCGTACGGCATCACGTTCCATGACAACGACCTGATCCCCTTTGACGCCACGGCCTCGGAGCGGGAGCTGATCCTGAAGAACTTCAAGGCAGCCCTGGCCGAGACCGGCCTGAAGGTCCCGATGGTCACCACCAACCTGTTCAGCCACCCGGTGTTCAAGGACGGCGGTTTCACCTCCAACGACCGCTCCATCCGCCGCTTCGCCCTGTCCAAGGTCCTGCGCAACATCGATTCCGCCGCCGAGTTCGGCGCCGAAACATTTGTGATGTGGGGCGGGCGTGAAGGCAGCGAATACGACGGGTCCAAGGACCTCTCCGCGGCCCTGGACCGGATGCGCGAGGGCGTGGACACCGCCGCCGCGTACATCAAGGACAAGGGCTACAACCTGCGCATCGCGCTCGAGCCCAAGCCCAACGAACCCCGGGGCGATATCTTCCTGCCCACCGTCGGGCACGGGCTGGCGTTCATCGCCCAGCTCGAACACGGCGATATCGTGGGCCTGAACCCCGAAACCGGGCACGAGCAGATGGCCGGACTGAACTTCACCCACGGCATCGCCCAGGCCCTCTGGGCCGGGAAGCTCTTCCACATCGACCTCAACGGCCAGCGCGGCATCAAGTACGACCAGGACCTCGTCTTCGGCCACGGCGACCTGACCAGCGCGTTCTTCACCGTTGACCTGCTCGAAAACGGCTTCCCCAACGGCGGACCCCGCTACGAAGGCCCGCGCCACTTCGACTACAAGCCCTCCCGCACCGACGGCTATGACGGCGTCTGGGAATCAGCCAAGGCCAACATGAACATGTACCTGCTCCTGAAGGAACGCGCCCTGGCCTTCCGCGCCGACCCCCAGGTCCAGGAAGCCCTCAAGGTTTCGGGCGTCTTCGAACTCGGCGAAACCACCCTCACCGCCGGCGAATCCGCTGCGGACCTGCTCGCGGACACCGCCGCATTCGAGGACTTTGACGCCGACAAGGCCGCAGAGCGCTCCTTCGCGTTCGTGCGCCTCAACCAGCTCGCCATCGAGCACCTGCTCAACGCCCGTTAGCCCCTAAACACCCGATACCACCACTAGGGCGCCGCCTGGTCGAACAGGATCCGGCGGCGCCCTTGCATCAAAGGAATTCCTGTGGCCCTTGTTGCCGGCATTGACAGCTCCACCCAGTCCTGCAAGGTGGTGATACGCGACGCGCACACCGGCGAGCTGGTTCGACAGGGCCGGGCCCGCCACCCGGAAGGAACCGAAGTAGACCCCGACCACTGGTGGACTGCCCTGCAGGAAGCCATCGTAGAAGCTGGCGGGCTCGACGACGTCGCAGCAGTTTCCGTCGGGGGCCAGCAGCACGGCATGGTCTGCCTCGACAATTCTGGGGAAGTTATCCGCCCGGCGCTGCTGTGGAATGACACCCGCAGCGCTGACGCAGCGCTGGACCTAATTCGTGAGGCCGGTGCAGGCAACCCTGCCGAAGGAGCCCGCTACTGGTCCCGCATGACGGGTACGGTGCCGGTGGCTTCCCTAACTATTACAAAGCTTCGGTGGCTTGCTGAGAATGAACCGGACAACGCAGCCCGTGTAGCCGCTGTCTGCCTCCCCCATGACTGGCTCTCCTGGCGTCTTGCCGGGTTTGGCCCAGGCAGCGGCGAGGCCGGTTTGGCAGCACTGCGGACTGACCGCTCCGACGCGTCCGGCACTGGGTACTACTCCGCTACAACAGGGAAGTACCTGACGGACGCACTCAAGATGTCCCTTGGCCACATCCCCCGGCTTCCCACCGTCCTCGGGCCGCTCGACGCCGCCGGCAAAACCCCGAAAGGGGCGCTCATCGGTGCTGGCGCCGGGGACAACGCGGCAGCTGCCCTGGGCGTTGGTGCAGGATTGGGCGACGCCGTCGTCTCCCTGGGCACGTCAGGAACGGTCTTCGCAGTGTCATCAACACCACCAACCGATGAATCAGGACTCGTGGCCGGCTTTTCTGATGCCACCGGCAACTATTTGCCGCTGGCCTGCACCCTTAACGCAACGCGCGTCTTCGATGCCACTGCAGCGCTGTTAGATGTCAGCCTCGAAGAATTTAACGAGCTGGCATTGGCCGCCGGCACGGGTGCCGGCGGGCTAGCACTGGTCCCCTATTTTGATGGCGAACGAACTCCCAACCTGCCCGACGCAACCGGCACCCTCCATGGCATAACCCGAACGAATTACACGCCTGCGAATCTGGCCCGCGCCGCTGTAGAGGGCGTGGTGTGCTCTTTGGCAGACGGGGTGGCCGCGCTGCGGGAGCAGGGTGTGGACGTGGAACGCATCATCCTGGTCGGTGGTGGAGCACAGTCATCCGCAGTGCAGCAGACAGTAAGCCAGGTTCTGGGGCTTCCCGTCCTTGTGCCTGCTCCGGGCGAGTACGTAGCCGACGGTGTCGCCCGCCAAGCCGCAGGGGTGCTAAACGGCTCATTTCCCATTTGGGAGACTCAGCCCACCGCGATAGTCACCGAACCGGCAGCCCCTCATGTCCTTGAACGCTACCGGTCCGCTGCTGCTCACCAACAGGCCGGAACATGAACGAATACGCCATTCACGAGGGCGGCTACCAGGCGGTGATCACTTCACAAGGCGGAGCACTCCGACAACTCCGGTACCAGGATAGAGACCTAATAGTCCCGTTTCCGGCCGGAGGGCCCATCCCGGACTACAGGGGCATCATCGCAGCGCCTTGGCCCAATCGAATCGCAGATGGCACGTACACATACGACGGAATCACTTTCAACGTCGCTGTCAACGAACCCGAAAGATCATGCGCCCTCCACGGCCTCGTGTTCGAAACCAGATGGGTACTCGAGGACTGCGGTGATGCATGGGTCACCTTGGGCTGCTTCATCAGACCCTCCCCCGGGTACCCTTTTACACTAAGCATCCGAGCGCGGTACCGACTGGATAAAGATGGCCTCACTCTCAGCGTTACTGCAACAAATGTAGGAGGCAATACAGCTCCCTACGGGGTTTGCCCCCACCCCTACCTGGTAGCCGGACCTGCCCCTCTTGATGAATGGACGATGCAGGTACCGGCGAAAGAGTTTCTTGACGTTTCCCGTGATCGGCTGCTCCCCATCGCCACTCGTACACTCGATGGTCACGAGTTCGATTTCAGGACACCACGCCCGATAGGGACGACCATGATTGATCACGCATTCACAGGCTTGGACTTCGACAGGCATGGCCGAGCACAGGCAGTCATTCGCGATCCAGGCGGAACAGGCGTCGGAATCGAATGGGACCGAACAAGCCCCTGGGTCCAGATCCACACTGCAGACAAGAAACCACCACTTCCAGACCGCTTGGGTCTTGCCGTTGAACCCATGACGTGCCCGCCCGACGCCTTCAACAGCGGGAAAGACCTAGTCCAACTAAAACCGGCAGGAACGCACCACACATCATGGCGGATTTTTTCCTTGTGAGGAAATGTTCAAGGAACTAAAACTCCCCGGCTACGAGTTTTAAAACCGACTTCGGAACCGGTCGCAGTTGAGCCGGCTGTCGTTCCTGCAAGGCGTACCTCGGGTTCTCCTGTCAGTTAGGTGGGAGTGCTGAACACGCTTACTTCTTGTTGGTCAGTATCGCTGCAGAAACGTCAGAGTGGCTGAGCTTCACGGATCAGTGTCTTGAACGGAACGTCAGTCCGCGCGGCATCGGCTTGGTCGAGTTTGCGGCCGCTGCGCAGGGCATTGCGTGTGATCGCGAACTCCGCAGGCGAATTGACGCAATCAGCGGCAATCAGCTCTCCCTGTGCGAAGTAGAAAAAACTAACCTTTTCCTCCTCGGGGTCGCCCCGCGTAATGACGGTGTCATAGCCGCTCGAAAGTCCGGCGATCTGAAGCTTGAGGTCGGCCTGGTCCGACCAGAACCACGGCACCGTGTGATACGGCTCTCCGAAACCCATGACGGTCTTCGCTGCGCTGATCGACTGTTCCATTGCATTGTTGACACTCTCGAGCCGGATTCTTGGCAGCAGCGGATCTTTGGGGTACGGATTGGGCAGGTTGGCGCAGTCACCAACCGCGATCGTAGAGCCATCCGAGGCGACCGAGAATTCGTCGACGACAATGCCATTGTCGACTGCCAGGCCCAGTTCGAGGGCAAGCTCGACTCGGGGCACAACTCCGACCCCGATCACCACGATGTCAGCGCCGAGTACTGTGCCGTCTCTAAGCACCACACCAGATACGCGGCCGTCTTCTCGCACCGCGATGCGGTCAAGCTGCGCGCTTAACAGCACCTCGATGCCGCGTCGTCTGGTCGCTTTCAGAAAGAATGCGCTGGTTTCAAGTCCGACTGCGCGGCCGATGAGGCGCGGCGCTACCTCGATGACCGTGACGTGCTTGCCAAGCGTTCGAGCGCTCTCCGCGGCCTCAAGGCCAATGAAGCCACCCCCGATAATGACGACCCGTTCGGCAGCGCCGAGCCGATCGCGCAGTTCAGCGGCGTCGTGTGCATCGCGCAGGTAGAGAACTCCGCTTGCGTCAGCCCCGTCGAGCGCGAGCCGACGAGGAGCCGCTCCGACTGCGAGGGCTACCCTGTCGAAAGCGAAGCTGTCTCCCGTCTGAGAAACAGCCTCGCCTCCCCCTGCTTCATTGCGTTCGATCCGCACTATCCGTTCGCCGAGTCGCACGTCGATGTTGTGTTCGACGTAGAACTCTGCCGAGCGGTAAATCAGAGCATCCTCCGTCACATCGCCGGAGAGGTACCCCTTCGACAGCGGCGGGCGCTGATACGGCAGGTGATGTTCGTCGCTGACCATCGTGATCGGTTCGGCGTACCCAAGATCCCGGAGAGATACGGCGAACTGCACAGCCGCCTGGCAACCGCCGATCACGAGCATCCCATTTTTTGAATGCTTGTTCACAGCTGTGCCTTCGGCATCGTCACCCGTACAGTCTGGTCTGCTGCGAGCACCAACTGGCACGAAAGGCGAGAGCAGTCTTCGCGGTCGCTCGAAGTGGTCTCCAGCATCTCCTCCTCGAACTCCGAGATTGGCGACAGTGCGTCAAAATCGTCGCGATTGACGTAGACATGACAGGTGGCGCACGACAGAGTGCCACCGCACTGTGCAAGAATGCCAGAAACTCCGTTGCGCATCGCCAGTTGCATTACCGAGTCGCCTGCGGCACCCTCGATGGTCGTTTCCGACCCGTCGACGAGCGAATAAATCACGCGAGCCATGTGAACCTTCTTTCTTAGCGTGCCAACTACCAGGAGACCGGAAGTTCAGTCATCGTTTGGGTGAGGATTTCGTAGTTGTAGGTGACCTCACCCGTTAGCTTGAGGTGGGGGAAGCGCTTGAACAGCTCGGCGATAGCCACCTGGACCTCCATGCGTGCCAGTGGCGCTCCGAGGCAGTAGTGCAACCCGTAGCTGAGCATCATATGGGGATTGTCTTTCCGAGTGACATCGAATTTTGCAGGCTGTTCGAAGACTGCAGCGTCGTGGTTCACGCCGTTCGGGTCGATGAAGACTGCTTCGCCTTCCTTTATCACCATTCCCTCGATGTCGACGTCTTCCGTCGCGATGAATGGAACCAAACCACCCCCGGCACCCATCGGTTTGCCGGTCGCAAAGAGGCCGTGCCGAAGTATCTCTTCGACGGCCGACTCGATCGTGCCGTCAACATCGGCAAGCAGAATTTCGAGCTGATCGGGGTTGCTAAGCAGAGCGTGAACGCCCGTGCCAATCATGTTCGCGGTGTTGTCAAAGCCGGCGACAATCAGGATCATTGCAATCGGGATGATCTCCTCATCTTTCAGGCTGTCGTCTTTGTCGCGGGCGTTGGCCAGCGCACTTATGAGGTCTTCCCTTGGCTCGCGTCGGCGTTCGGCTATTAGATCGAGCATGTAGTCGCGCGTCTCGTTGAAGTTCTTCTTCACTTCTTCTTCAGGAAGCGTTCCGAGGTCGAAAAGCACCGTGGCCCAGTGCATGAACTTTTCACGATCCTCGGGCCGCACCCCCAGGAGCTCACTCAAAACCTGGATGGGCAACTGCAGCGCGTACTCGTCGATGAGGTTGGCAGAATTGCCTTTCTTTTCCATCTCATCGAGAAGGTAGTTTGCATACTGCGTCGTCTGATCACGCAGAGCCTTCACTCGGCGCGGGGATATTGCAACCTGGCAGAGTCGCCTCAGTTTGGTGTGCTCGGGCGGGTCGTCAAACTGAAGCGTGTCGATGAGGAACTGCGGGAACGGGAAGTAGTTCGGCACTTCCCTCTCGCGGGTGCGAAACGGCTTGCGAACGAACCGGGGATCGGTCAGCATCGACTGGGCTGCGCTATGCCGGTTAATCGCCCAAGCCTCTCCACCGTAGGGCATCGAGATCCGGGTCATCGGCCGTTCTGCAGCGATCCTGGACAGCTGATCAGAGGCGGTCTTCGGATCGACGGCCAAGAACGGGTAGTCGCTCGCGTAGCCGCTTGGTAAGAGTGTGCTTTCAGACATTGTTGTCTCCTTTTGTTTGCAACGTCTATGGGTGCAAAATGGATTGTGGGTTGAGCGCTTGTCATACCAGGGCGACGGTCTGTGGCACGCTTCCTTCGAGATCCATGATCGTAGCGATGCTCTCTTTCACGGTCTCGATGGTGTGTTCGGGGTCGTTGATTCCTCGGGATTGAACGAACGCAAGGCGATTCACGGCTCCTCCAGCAACGTTAAAGATCTCGCCGTTGATCTTCTGGCTGGAGGGGTGCGCTAGGTAGGCAACCATCGGAGAGACCTGTTCCGGCAAGACAGCCGTGCGCATCCATTCGATGATGCTGATATCGATTGATCCTGCCGTCGCTTCGAGCATTCGGGTGGCTGCGCCGGGCGCCACAGCATTTGTACGGATCCCAAACTCGAATCCCTCATGCGCAAGGCTGCGCGATAGTCCGAGTACAGCGGCCTTGGATGAGCCGTAGTGGAGCATCCCCGGAACTCCGAGCATCGCAGTCGAAATGGTGTTGATAATTCGACCCGTCCCCGAAACTTTGAGGTGCTCCCAAGCCTGGCGGGCCATGAAGAGGCTGCCGAAGTAGTGAACATCGAGGTACTTCTGAACGTCTTCTCGCGAAATTGACACGAAGTCTGCCGTACGCACGATACCCGCGTTGTTGATGACGACGTCAACCCCGCCAAAGGCACTGACCGCCGTCTCGACGACGGAAGCCGCGCCCTCCTCCGTCGAAATATCGGCGTTGCTCGCCACTGCCGAACCCCCGGCCGCAGTAATCTCCGCTACCACTTCTGCGGCAGAATCCTCGCGGATCGCTTCTCCGTCAACACCACCACCGAGATCACTGACGATCACGTTGGCACCGCGAGACGCGACTAGTAGTGCATGGGAGCGGCCGATACCGCGACCGGCTCCGGTGATGATGATGTTGCGACCGGTGAAGTCCAAATTAGACATCGTTGTCCTTTGTGATTGATATGAATCGAAGAGTTACTAAGGGCGGACGGTGCTGCCGCCGACGGAAACAGGTGCGGTCCAGATTGACCCGAGCCCCTCGGCACGCGACTTGTCTCGATCGAAAACCTCGAGCCCACAGGTAATGAACAGTGTCTTGCGGTCGGCTCCACCCAGGACGCAGGAGACTCCCAGACCTTCTTCGAGCGGAATGGCCACAGCAGAATCAATGACTCCGCCCTCCAACACACGAGTCACAAAGCCCGAACCAGGCATGCCGGCCCAGACGGCACCGTCGGCGTCAAGAGCGATACCGTCAGCCAGCCAGGGCACGTCAGCAAAGAGCCGACGGTTTGATACCGTCCCATCGTCTTGGATGTCCCATGCGGTGGTCGTCAATGTGTTCGTCTCAGCAGTGATGAGTGTCTTACCGTCGGCCGTAATGCCGATGCCGTTGGCCCCGGCAACCTTGCCTGCGGATTCGAGAATGTGTGCGCGTCCGTCGGTCTCGATCACGATGATGTCAGACTCGACAGGCTCATCCCCGACGAAGATGTCGTAGCCGAGCTGGGTGACGTATACGCGGCCGGTGGCATCAACAACCATGTCGTTGATGGGGCCCATGGCGAGTTCGCGCAGGTCAGCGTAGACCTCCAGCGTTGAACCATCCCAAACCAGAGTGACCTTTTCAAACATCGAGTTCACCAGGAGTCGACCGTCGGGCAGAAACCCCGTGCCAATCGTGACCAGGTCTGCACCGTCGAGTGTGACCCGATCGCTCGCATCGAGGAAGGTCGTCGCTTCACCGTCTTCGGTGACTTTCATGATTCGTCCATTGAACATGTCCGAGAAGTAGAAAGCCCCCTCATGCCACCGTGGTGCTTCCGTCCAGCTATAACCGGAACCAATCTTCGTCGCCCGGATCTTGGGCACTGCATCAAACGGACCGCCCATTCGACATTCCTCCTTGAATTGTCATTACAAATGTGAAAAACGAAGCAAAAATAAACGATCGTTTATGCGAGCCTACGTTCGCAGTTCCTGTCCGTCAACGCCGTGTCTGGTGATGGTTAATCGCGGCCCCTAAGGCCGTCCGCTCGAAACACCCGCACCCAGAGACGACTACGCTTGATAGACGAACCTCAGGGTCCAGGAGGAGTACATGGTGGCACGACCTCGCACTACGACGAGCAGCATTGAACAGGCCACGAGAATAATTGATGTCGCAGCCGATCTCTTCGCTGCGAAGGGCTTTCATGGTGCGTCGATGAGAGACATCGCGGGGCAGTTCGGGCTCAATCCCGGCAACCTCTATGTCCACATCGGATCGAAGGAACAAATCCTTCAAACCATCGTTGACTTCGTGCTAGGCGAACTCGAGCAGAACCTGCGGGAAGTTCAGGCCCTAGACGCTGATCCCATCACGGCTGTGAAGCTGATTGCTCGCGGCCGAGTTAAGGTGCATTCCGAGCACCCTCATCGATTCGCGGTTTACAAGTCCGAGTCTCGCCACCTCACAGGTGACGCGCTCCGCAACTTCATCGAATCACGAACAATTCTGGACCGCGGACTGCAAGACATCCTGGAACGCGGCGAAAAACTGGGAATATTTAGAGAAATTGCAGCCCCACTGGCGGGCTATGCTTTCGTCGAGAACCTCGATCTGGTTTTCGCCAAATTCGGCCAAACCTCGAAAGTTCCCCTGCACACCTTCGCCGATAAGTACGTAGACTATCTCTTCAATGGATGGTTGGCGCGGCCGGAGTGCGGTTCGAGAGCGACAGATGTGACTGTGACCCACGAATCGACCCCAAGTGCGCGCGGACTAGAAAACACTACGAATTCGCCTTAACGACGAGTGCCTCCACCAATTCGGGTGTGAGTGCTCCCTGGCTCATGGGCATTAGCTTCTTCAACGGCAATGCAGACAACGGCTTGAGCGCGTTTAGTGACTGACCACCTTGCGCCAGCAGCTCTTCGAGCGCTGCGTTGCCCTTGGGATGATTCAGCCACTGTTTGATCGTGCTGTCTGCTGTCAGTGGTGCATTTTTTTCGCTCATGGTCGACTCCTTCGTCAAGATTATTCGCGCGGTGGAAATATCACGCCTCTCAGGGCGACCAGATCGGCTGATCGTTCACGGTGCGAATCTTTCAGAATGTTACCCCAGTCACAGCGGTTTTACGAGCGTTTAGAACGGTCGTTTATTAAACGACGGCTATTTTCAGGGGGACCCGTCAGCATGCCGGCGAATACCCGTCTGGTTCCCGCTCCCCGGAAGATCGGCCGTAGAAGCTGCACCGCGCACCTCCGTAGTGTTCCAGCAGCCGGTTCCGCAGTCCTCGCACTTTCTCGTCCACGGCTTGGCCGGGCCTGTTTTCCGGGATATGAAGGATGACGGGTGAAACGTCCATCCTTTATGGCCTATATCAGGCGGTTTCAGCGGTTCAGCCGCTGTCCTGTGCCTTATGCGCGCCGCGAGCCAGAGGTGCCCGCCGTGCCGGGTGGCTTCCGGCCGGACGCGTTGATTTAGGGCTGGCTGGGAAGTTCGCGGTCTGGAGCTTCCCCAGTAGGGCCAGGGCTGCATCGTCGGCCGCCTTGCGTATCTATCTGCAGCTCATGGCTGCCGAGGGTTCCCATGACGGCGTAGTCCTGTTTTTGACGGTAGTAGTTGTCTTCGGATCAAACGTCCTGGAGCCGTTGCCGCCGCCTCGGAGTGGAGCCGCACCCTGCCCGCGTGGATGAAGGGTGCCCGCTACCTGGGGCGTGGGAAGTCGCTGTCCATGTTCTCCAAGAAGGGTGCAAAGGCCACCGCCGAGCGAAGGCCAGGTTCTGGACTGGGTCTTCACGGACAAGGTCTCCGGCAGGGACACCACCGGGCGGATGCCCCAGCTGCGGTATGCGTAATTGACGAGGATGTCGATGGATCCAAAGTCGTCAACCGCGGTTTGGACTGCGGCATTCATCTGCGTTTCGTCCGTGATTAACCCCGGTCAAACGGTGAGTCGTGCCGGGCCAGGTCAGGTCAGGTCAGAAACCATCACACGCCGCATCTTTATATCCTCAAGGACGCCAAAATTTCGGTTCGCCGATCGCTTGGAGGGCGGTGCTGATCAATGTCCCCAGGGTCGCCCGGCTCCTCACCTGGAACCCGTCCTCGCGGTGGTATCTCGCGACGGATGCTATGTCCGCTGCATAAAGCCAGATTCGTTACCGTCAACGGCTACTGTCGTTGTAATGCCAGCGTCCATGAGGCGGCCATTAAGGCGGATCTCGACCGGCTTTCCTATGGTCGACTGCCAGTAGCACTCTAAGCGAAATGCCATGTGACTGCTACTCCTGACTTTCTGTATTATCCCGACTCGGGCCCCTTGGACTTCTGGTCCCCCCGCTAGGACCAAGGCCGCGTAAGTCTCCATTACTCTGCTCCAGCAGCTCGTGCCTGTAGTGAAGCAAGAACTCGTGCCTGTAGTGAAGACCAATCCAGGGTGAGGCGGTAAGTTCGTCGATGTTGAGAGCAGCCTGACGGCGGGCTTGCACCTCTTCTGCGACTGGAGTCCGCTCAGGCGCCCTGAATCGGAAGACCTTCTGAATAGAGTGGGTGGGAGGAATTCTGCGTTTGGGCATGGTCTCTCTCTCGTTGCCCGACAACCGGACCTGACTGCAGAACCCGAACCGGCGCAGGGCAAGTGATGGATACGTGTGGTGCGCTCTATTAGAAGGCTTTGAGGATGTCTTCGACGCGTTGTTTGGCGTCGCCGAAGAGCATTTGGGAGTTGTCGCGATAGAAGAGCGGGTTTTGGACGCCGGCGTAGCCGGCGGCCATGGACCTTTTGAACACGATGACGTTCTCTGCTTCCCAGACCCTGAGGACGGGCATCCCGGCGATGGGGCTGGAGGGGTCCTCGGCGGCTGACGGGTTGACGGTGTCATTGGCGCCGATGACCAGGACCACGGAGGTGCCGTTCAGGTCGTCGTTGATTTCGTCCATTTCCAGGACGATGTCGTACGGGACCTTGGCCTCGGCAAGGAGAACATTCATGTGCCCTGGCAGGCGCCCGGCGACAGGGTGGATGCCGAACCGGACGTCCACGCCGTTCTCGCGCAGCTGGTGGACGAGTTCAGCGACGGGGTACTGGGCCTGAGCCACGGCCATGCCGTAACCGGGGGTGATGACCACGGACGAGGCGTTGGTCAACATTTCCGCTGTCGCCTCGGCAGTGATCTCGCGGTGCTCGCCCTGGTCTGCCTCTCCCCCGGTGGTGGGTGCTGCGATGCCGAAGCCGCCGGCGATCACGGAGATGAAAGACCGGTTCATGGCCTTGCACATGATGTAAGACAGGTACGCACCTGAGGAGCCGACCAGGGCGCCGGTAATGATCAGCAGGTCGTTGTTCAGCAGGAAGCCCGCCGCCGCTGCGGCCCAACCCGAATAGCTGTTGAGCATGGAGACGACCACTGGCATATCACCGCCACCGATGGAGGCCACCAGGTGCCAGCCCAGCCCCAGAGCCAGGGCCGTGACAACGATGAGCAGCCAGAGTTGGGAGTCGTTGACGTACCAGACGGTCAGGGCGATGAACGCGGCCAGCGCCTCAAGGTTGATCGCGTTCTTGCCCGGCAGCATCAGGGGTGAGGACTTCATCCTCGCCGACAGTTTCAGGAACGCCACGATCGAACCGGTGAAAGTCACCGCGCCGATGAACACCCCGATGAACACCTCGGCGTGGTGGATCGCCGCCAGGTCTCCGGAGAGCTCCGGAGCTTCCAGGTGGCCGTTCCAGCCCACCAGCACCGCGGCGAGGCCCACGAAGCTGTGCAGCAAAGCGGTCAGCTCGGGCATGCCGGTCATCTCCACCACCCGGGCGCGCCAGATCCCGATCGCCCCGCCGACCACCACCGCGGCCACGAGCAGGGCCAGGCCGGTGGCGCCGTGGCCGGTGCCCCAGGCGCCCTGCAGGGTCAGCCAGATCGTCACCGCCAGGGCAATGACCATGCCCGTGATGCCGTACATGACCCCGGCGCGGGCCTTCTCGTGCTTGCTCAGCCCGGCGAGGCTGAGGATGAACAGCAGGGCCGCGACAATGTACGCCGCCCCCGCGATTGATTCTGCAGTTAACGGACCGGAGACGGTGTCGGACACGGTAAAGCTCCTCGTCAGTGTTGCTGCTGCTGTTGCGGTGACGGCGCTCATGAACGTGCCTTTCCGGCCGAGAACATGGCGAGCATCCGCCGGGTGACGGCGAAGCCGCCGAAAATGTTAATGCTGGCCAGCAGCACCGCGACGGCGGCGAGGACCTGCATCACGATGTTCTCGGAGGTGACCTGCAGCAGCGCGCCGACGACGATGATTCCCGAGATGGCGTTGGTGACTGACATCAGCGGGGTGTGCAGCGCATGATGTACTTTCCCAATAACGTAGAAGCCGACGACAACGGAGAGCATCAGGACCGTGAAGTGTTGCGGCAGTGGCGCTGGAGCGACGGCGTTGATGCCGAACAGGAGAGCGATGCCCGCGGCGATCAGTCCGGCCTTAGCGGTGGGGCTGAGCCCCGTCTTCTTGGCCGCCTTGTCGGCAGCGGACAACCCCGCTCGGGTGGCATCAGTGTGCTGCACCACAGGTGCGGCGGAAACTTGTACCGGTGGCGGGGGCCAGGTCTTCTCACCGTTGCGCACCACCGTCACCGATCGCTGCACCACGTCATCAAAATCGATCCGCAGGATTCCGTCCTTGTCCTTGGTGAGGAGCTTGAGCAGGTTCAGCATGTTCGTCCCGTACAGCTGGGAGGCCTGCGCCGGCAGCCGCCCTGGGAGGTCCGTGTAGCCCAGGATCACAACACCGTTATCCGTGATTACACGTTCCCCGGCGACTGAACCGGCGACATTCCCGCCCTGCCCGGCGGCCATATCCACGATGACACTGCCGGATTTCATGCTGGCCACGTCCTCGGCCGTGAGCAGCTTCGGTGCCGGACGTCCCGGGATGAGGGCCGTGGTGATGATGATGTCCACGTCGCGGGCCTGCTCGGTGTAGATTTCTGCCGCGCGGGCGTTGTAGGCCTCGGACGTGGTCTTGGCATAACCGTCAGAGGACTTCATCTCCTCTTCAACCTCAATCTTGATGTAAGTTCCGCCGATGGATTTCACCTGGTCGGCCACCTCAGGCCGTGGGTCCGTCGCCCGGACAATCGCACCGAGACTGCTCGCAGCACCAATCGCCGCGAGACCGGCGACACCGGCGCCGGCGACCAGAACTTTCGCCGGCGGGACCTTGCCCGCCGCGGTCACCTGGCCGGTGAAAAACCGGCCGAACTCATGAGCCGCTTCAATGACGGCACGGTACCCGGCAATGTTCGCCATCGAACTAAGTACATCCATTGACTGGGCCCGGGAGATTCGCGGCACCGCATCCAGTGCCAGTGCCGTGATGGGACGGGCCGCCAAGGCCTCTACCAGCTCCGGCCGCAGACCCGGGCTCAACGACCCGATCAGCGTCGCTCCCTCGGTCAGACGGGCGATCTCCTCCTCAGTGGGCGGATTGATCCGCAGCACCACCTCGCTGCCCCATGCCTCATCGGCACCCACTATCAGGGCTCCCGCCTCGGCATAGTCATCGTCGCGGAACGACGATGACTCACCCGCACCCTTCTCGACCACAACCTCGTAGCCCAACTCCAACAACTTCCTCACGGTCACAGGCGTTGCTGCCACCCTTGTCTCGTGCCCTAACTCGGCCACGATGCCGATACGTGTCACGTTAACTCTCTTTCATCCAGCCGGTGCAAGCGGAATCCACTGCCCAAGGCACGGTATCGATTGATTTCTCTTCTACGGGTCGTAAGCAAGGCCTTGACGTGTCACTGACCTCCCCCCGCAGTGTTGTGAGAATGCATTGGGCCGAAGCCGGAACGCGGAGCCTCTCAATTACCGGGCAGGGCTGCATGCTCAACTGCCCAGGAGGCGGGGATAGCGGGAGTAATGAATAGCACTGTATACAGCCCGGATCCGTTCGTCCATAGACAGTCAGATAAAAAGACGCATAGTGTATACAACGCAGGGTAACCCGCTTCCGCCTTCACTAACCCCTTTGCCGGGCCATCGCAGCATTTGGTACGTTCCAGATGCGACGGGGAGCCCCGGGGCTAGTCATCAGTTGTCCCTTGTAGCGTCTTCTGTATACATAAATTCTCCTTGGGTATTGCTCTGGATGTGCTCTTTGTATACAGTGGGTTTCCATGCGTGCTAGTGACCGGGCCTACCAAATTCTTCGTGATGACATCGTCGAGTGGCGTCTTCTGCCGGGAACGGTTCTGGCTGAAGTCGAACAATCGGAACGGCTTGGTGTTTCCCGTACACCGCTACGGGAGGCTCTGGGGAGATTGAGCGCTGAGGGTCTCACCCAGGCTGCCGGTGGTCGAGGTGTCGTCGTCACTGACATCTCGTTGGACGACATCGACGAACTATTCGAGCTCCGCGAAATGCTGGAGTGCAGAGCGGCAGCTCTGGCTGCCGAGCGGGGAAACGCCAATGTCTTTGCTTCGCTCCATCGGGAGCTTCGGGATGCTCCAATGCTCCTCACCGCAGCCGACCCTGCCCGACTTACCTACTATGCGCTGGTAAGCCGGTTGGATGAGGCGATCGACTCGGCCATATCCAACTCCTACCTTGCCCACGCAATGCGGACTCTCCGTGTGCACCTGGTGCGGGTCCGGCGGCTGGCCGCGGAAGACGCCGATCGGCTCACTGCCGCAGCCGCCGAGCACGCAGCCATCGCCGAGGCCATCGCAGATGGAAAGCCGAGGCTCGCCGAGGCAGCCACCACGCTCCACTTGCACCGCAGCCTTACCCACATCAAAGCCACTCACCCCTCACTCTCGAAGGAGCCCCATGGTTAAGAAGCACCACGTCCGCGTGTACAAAAGCGAGGAAAACCTTCCCCGTGAGGACCAGTTGGCGCACAAGATCGCCGTGGTAGCCGCTGACCCCGTCGAGGTAGCGGCCGAAGTGACCGACATGGTGATTAATCGGGTCATCGACAACGCCTCGGTAGCGATTGCGTCGATGAGCCGGGCGCCGATCGTCGCCGCCCGCGCCCAGGCCCTCACCCACGCACCCACCACCGGGGGCAAGGGCGCGAAGGTATTTGGCATAACGGATCGGGTTTCCCCCGAGTGGGCTGCGTGGGCGAACGGCGTGGCCGTCCGTGAGCTGGACTACCACGACACTTTCCTTGCCGCTGAGTACTCCCATCCGGGCGACAACATCCCGCCGATCCTGGCCGTGGCACAGCATGTGGGCGCCAGCGGCAAGGACTTGATCCGCGGCATCGCCACGGGGTATGAGATCCAGGTCAACCTGGTGAAGGCGATTTGCCTGCACAAGCACAAGATCGACCACGTGGCTCATCTCGGGCCGTCGGCAGCGGCCGGCATCGGCACCCTGTTGGGGCTCGACGTCGAGACCATCTTCCAGTCTGTGGGGCAGGCGCTGCACACCACCACCGCAACCAGGCAGTCCCGCAAGGGCGAGATCTCCACCTGGAAGGCTCACGCCCCCGCGTTCGCCGGGAAGATGGCCGTTGAGGCCGCGGATCGGGCAATGCGCGGACAGACCTCCCCGGTGCCGATCTACGAAGGCGAAGATGGCGTTATCGCCTGGCTGCTCGACGGACCCGACGCTTCCTACGAAGTGCCGCTCCCCCTGCCCGGCGAGCCCAAGCGTGCCATTCTGGACACCTATACCAAGGAGCACTCCGCCGAGTATCAGGCGCAGGCCTGGATCGACTTGGCCCGGAAACTGCACCGCGAACATCCCGAGGCCACGGACCCGGCCAACGTGAAATCCGTGCTGATCAAGACGAGCCACCACACCCACTACGTCATCGGCTCCGGCGCCAACGACCCGCAGAAGTACAGCCCCACCGCCAGCCGGGAAACTCTTGACCACTCCATCCCCTACATCTTCACGGTCGCCCTGCAGGACGGCGCCTGGCACCACGTGGACTCGTACTCCCCCGAACGCGCCGCCCGCCCGGACACCGTGGACCTGTGGCAGAAGGTCAGCACGGAGGAAGATCCCGAGTGGACACGGCGCTACCATTCACTGGACATTGCAGAGAAGGCCTTCGGCGGTTCTGTGGAGATTTCCCTGGCTGACGGCACCGTGATCGAGGACGAAATTGCCGTGGCCGACGCGCACCCCCTCGGTGCCCGCCCCTTCACCCGGGAACAGTACGTGAACAAGTTCCGGACGCTGGCGGCCGGTCTCGTGGAAGAGTCTGAAATTGAAAGGTTCCTGGCCGCCGTCGAACGCCTCCCGGAACTGGGTTCCGGCGAACTTGACGAGCTGAACATCACCGCCGCCCCCGGCGTTATCGACCTCGCCGCGGCGCCGAAGGGACTGTTCTAATTGCTCTACTCAAGAACCACACCCGAGCAGAAGCGTCTCAAGCTGCAGGAAATCCTCGCGTCCGGGACGACCGCCCAGTTCCCAGGCGCGTTCAACCCGCTTTCGGCCCGGCTGATCGAGGAGAAAGGCTTCGCGGGCGTCTACATCTCCGGCGCCGTCCTTGCCAACGACCTCGGCCTGCCGGACATAGGCCTGACCACCCTCACCGAAGTCGCCGCCCGTGCCGGGCAGATCGCCCACATGACCGACCTGCCTTCCCTTGTGGACGCAGACACCGGCTTCGGGGAGCCCATGAACGTAGCCCGCAGCGTCCAGGAACTCGAAAACGCAGGACTTGCCGGATGCCACATCGAGGACCAGTTCAACCCCAAACGCTGCGGCCACCTCGACGGCAAGAACGTGGTGGATCTGGACACCGCCACTAAACGCATCCGCGCCGCCGCCGACGCCCGCCGGGACCCGAACTTTCTCATCATGGCCCGCACCGACATCCGCGCAGTGGACGGGCTGCAGGCTGCAAAGGACCGCGTGAAGGCACTGGTCGACGCAGGAGCTGACGCGATCTTCCCCGAGGCCATGCGTGACCTGCACGAGTTTCGTGCTATTCGCGACGCCGTGGACGTGCCGATCCTGGCCAACATGACCGAGTTCGGGAAAAGCGACCTCTTCACCGTGGAACAGCTTCACGCAGTAGGCGTCAATATGGTCATTTACCCAGTGACCCTGCTTCGCAGTGCCATGGGCGCCGCTGAAAAGGTTTTGGACACACTCAAGAGCTTGGGAACCCAGCAGGCACGCGTACCTGAAATGCTCACCAGGGCCCGCCTCTACGACCTCGTGGACTACGAGGCTTACAACAAATTCGATTCCGGCATTTTTAACTTCCAGATCCCCAAGACTCGCTAAAACACGGACTGCAACAAAGGAGTTCAGCATGGCTGACACAGAGATCAAAAAAGGCCTCGCCGGCATCGTGGTGGACTACACCGCCGTCTCACAGGTCAATGCAGAAACCAACTCGCTCCTGTATCGCGGGTATCCGGTCCAGGAACTTGCCGCCAAGTGCAGTTTCGAAGAGGTCGCCTACTTGCTCTGGAACGGCGAACTGCCTGTGCCTGAGCAACTTGCCCAATTCACCTCCCGCGAACGGGCCGGCCGGGCACTCGATCCTGCACTGAAGTCCATTATCGACGCTTTGCCCACCGATGCCCACCCGATGGACATTTGCCGCACGGCGGCCTCCGTGCTGGGTGCCCGTCACCCCCTGGCGGAGGACTCTTCGCCTGAAGCCAACATGAAAAAGGCCGTCGACCTTTGGGCCGCAATGCCGGCCGTGGTGGCGTACGACCAGCGCCGCCGGCGTGGCCAGGACCTCCTTGCACCCCGCGGGGACCTCGGATATTCGGCCAACTTCCTGTGGATGACCTTCGGCGAAGATTTCGTCGACGAGGTAGTCCAGGCTTTCGACGTCTCGATGATTCTGTACGCGGAGCACTCTTTTAACGCCTCAACATTCA
This sequence comes from Pseudarthrobacter sp. NPDC058329, assembly GCF_042879835.1. Taxonomy (NCBI): domain Bacteria; kingdom Bacillati; phylum Actinomycetota; class Actinomycetes; order Micrococcales; family Micrococcaceae; genus Pseudarthrobacter; species Pseudarthrobacter sp. NPDC058329. Next base: position 53,560 of record NZ_JBHVZR010000011.1, on the reverse strand, counting down.
CCGCCCGGGTGGTGACTTCCACCCTCTCGGACCTCCACTCGGCCGTGACTGCTGCCATCGGCGCCCTCAAAGGTCCTCTGCACGGCGGCGCCAACGAAGCTGTGATGCACACCTTCAAGGAGATTGGCATCCGCAGCGAAGAATCCATGGAGGAAGCCGCGGCGAGAGCCAGAGCCTGGATGGAAGACGCTTTGACCCAGAAGAAGAAAATTATGGGCTTCGGCCACCGCGTTTATAAGAACGGCGACTCCCGCGTTCCCACCATGAAGGCAGCCCTGGACAAGATGATCGCGCACTACGGCCGGTCCGAACTCTTGGGCCTGTACAACGGCCTTGAGCAGGCCATGGACGAGGCGAAGGCCATCAAACCAAACCTCGACTACCCGGCCGGACCCACCTACCACCTCATGGGCTTTGACACCCCGACGTTCACACCCATTTTCGTCGCGAGCCGCATCACGGGCTGGACGGCACACATCATCGAACAGGCAGCAGCAAACTCCCTGATCCGCCCGCTCAGTGCATACAACGGCCACGAGCAGCGTTCCCTATAGCTGGCAGTCCCACTGCCCCAATTCCTGCGGTGGGGCGTCGGATGATCACCCGGATCATCAACTCTACGCAACGGCTACGACGCCTCACCGCCGGCTCCCCGAAAAGCTCGGCAGAGCTGCAACATCGATCGCGTGCAGTGAGGAGCAAGAAATGGACCTTCACCTGCAACCAGATTGGCAACGCGCTCTTGGGCAGCGAGTGGAAATCTGGAAAGACGGCAAGTTTGTCCGTAAAGGAACTGTCGAGGCAGTCATGCCCGATGATTCGGCCCTTTGGATCTCAGCGGACGGGTTCTCTTCAAGACAAATTCTTCTCCGGTGTGACAGGTACCAGGTTTTCGCGCATTTTCATGCCTAAGCATTCATCTGCAGGGCCTACTTGAGTGCTTGGGCGTGATCCCAACCGCAGGCCCACACCCCGCCCCGCGGTTCCGACAACACTTGGGGAAACCAGTCCGAGGCCGTCACCCACCCGGGACTGGCTTCCCCATGCCCTTGACAATGGAATCTACATAAAAGCAGTTCTGATCAGGGAGGCTGGTTAGCGGCCTGCCCCATGAAAGCGAGAGGAACCAGCCTCGCTAGGCTCCTCTCACTCCAGACTGCTCAGTTCTCAGCTCGCGCTGATTACTGGTCCACCCTTTCTGACCCTTGCGGGCCATGGACCACATTTGGACCCCGCGTTCCACTTCCAGTGACGCAGCCCAGGGCAGAGCCTGCGGCCCGAGCTGAAGCCGTGCACTGTTCATGGCTCGACGGGTCAGAACAGGATCTACGATGGCGTTTTTCGTCAGTTCTTCCAAGAGGCCATCGACCTCGCTGGCGTTAACGCAAGTGAAGGCGAGGCCTGCATCCACAATCTGCTGACCTCGAAGTGGCTGCCCGAGAATACCCATTGCTACTGTCTTGGACCAACCCCCGGCTTTCCCGAGAAGGCTGAAATGGCCGCCGCCAGGGTGGATTCCCCGGGCGAGAAAGCCGCTCTGGAGCTCGGTGTCGGGAGTAACGACCATCAGGTCTGCTGCAAGAGCCAGATTGAGGCCGGCTCCCACGGCTCCTCCTTCGACAAACGCAATTGTCGGAATGGGTAGTTCACCAAAACGTACGAAACTTCGATAGACCGCCGAGAGGCGGGCAACGGATTCCTCCGACGCCGGATTCTCCGATGAAGCCGCAAGATCACGAGTGTCAGCCCCGCTGCAGAAGTATCCGCCTTCCCCGCGGATCACGGCGGCTCCAACCGACTTATCTTCTTCAAGCTTCAGGCAGAAATCACTCATGGCTGCCGCCATGTTCAGAGTGATGGCATTCTTGCGTTGCGGGTTGCGGAGTGTTAGCCAGCCGACACCGTTCCGGATGTGCCCCTCCGCTGACGCTGCATGCTGCTCGCTCATCAAGAAACCTTCCTGTGGCTGAATACCCATTCGCCGTTCATCTTTTCGTAGCTGTCCAGGTATCGGCCCGAGGCCAGAATGGAGGCCTTTTGTCCTGCTTGTTCAGGCGAGAGCAGAAGCCATTCGCTGCTTCCCTGTGCTCCGCCGTGCTCGTCAAACACGACGCGGGCGTTGCATATGAGGTGTCGGGTCCCGACACCAGGACCTGCGAAACCGTTTGCCCGCATTTTCTGAAGGAAGTCTTCGATGGCTTTGCGACCTGTGTTTTTCTGCCCATTTACTTCGAAGATGCCGTTCTCAGCGAATAGAGCTGCTGTTGGTTTTGTTGTCTCTTCATGGTCCGCGGACATCGCGAAGCGGATCCCGAGGTCCAGCAGTGCCTGCTGGTCGGCCAGATTCTGAAGCGTGGGAGTCCTCATACGGCCCCTACCCTCCCCAGCAGTTCTGCCGCGGTTTCCCGCACTGCTGTAACAACTGGCGTAAACGGATCCTCGCCTGCGGCATCCCGCATGAAATTGTGATTGATGGCAACGGCGAGGCCGGTGTCCAGCTCGGCCCATCCAATGGATCCGCCTGCACCCGGGTGATGCAAGAGCTGCGGGTTGTCTCCCAGTAGTGCGTAACCTGCGGGCGCAGGTCCGCCCACCCAGTAGCCGGAAGTTCCCACGTGTGCTGGGACCCCCATGTAGGCGTCTGGTTGCTCCGTATCGGGACGGGGCTCAGTGAAACTAAGAACCCGGTCCTCACTCAACAAGCGCACCCCGTCCAGTTCTCCGCGGCCGGCGAGGACAGCGAAGAAGCGTGCAATGCTCTTTGCGTCAGCGATGATTCCGGCGCCGGGGTTGATAGTTCGCCGGGAGAGGGCGGTGTTATAGACGACTGAGCCCGGGAAGACGGCTGGTGGCATTCCGTGAAGGTACAAGTCCTCCGGTCCAGCCAATGGAACACTGCCCCCAAGGAGGGTCGCGACGCGCAGATCCTGGGACTCGGGCAGGCCTAGATATGCGTCCGTGACTCCGATCGGGTCCAGAACCTCCTCCCGCAGGAACTGTTCGAACGGCCGCCCCATCGTATCGGTACGTCGCACAATTTCAGCGACGATCCAGCCCCAGATCAGGGCGTGATAGCAGTTGGTGCTGCCGGCCCCATAGGACGGTTGTGTCTGCTCAATCTGCGTAATCATCCAGCTCCAATTGGCCTGGAGCTCTGGTGTCACTCCTTCAGGCATCCATGGGATCCCGGAGCGGTGGCTGAGGACGTGCCTGACCGTAATGGCTTCCTTGCCGTGGGCAGCGAACTCGGGCCAGTACTTGGCTACCGGAGATTCATAATCAACCAGGCCCAGCTCTGCCTGCCTATGCAGCGCGGTGGCCGTCAGTGCCTTGGAGACGGAGAATACCGGGAACAACGTCGAGGTGGTGGCGGCTTGCCCTGGCCTGGCTTCGCCTATGGCTTCATTGATGATTAGTTGCCCATCGAGATAAGCAGCCACCTGAATCGCTTCTTCCCCGCGATTCCGTGATTCTTCGAGGGCGGAACGGATGCGGTCACGGACGATGGTCGACTCCTGGCTATTCATTTTGATACCTCCACTCCCATGAGGGACAGTTGTTCCCGCGGATCCTGCGGGTCGGACAGTGTACTGAGTAGCTGTCCGCGGGCACTGGCCATCGCAGGGGCGTACTCATGCTCTGAAAAAACCCAAAACTCTCCGCGGGCTATCTGGTTCAGCATGTACTCGGCGGCATCTACAGGATCACGTCCGAACGCGACATTGTCCTTCTGCATCTGGGCGAAGACTGCGTTTGCAACGTCATTGGTGGTAGGCGCTTCCCTGCTCGCCGCAACGAAAATGGAGCTTCGGATCGAATAGGGAAGCACGGCACTGACCTGGATGGGCGCGCCGATGAGGGAGACTTCCTGGTGCAGGCTTTCGGTGAGGGAAAGCACGGCGTGTTTTGTGACCGTATAGGGGGCTTGAACGGGCGTGCTGGTCAATGCTGCAACCGACGCCAGATTTGCAACGACTGCAGGTTTTCCGGCTTCAATCATCCGGGGCATGAAGGCGCGGATCCCATGAAAGACACCGGTGATATTTACCGACATCACCTGTTTCCATCGATCGGGGTCAACCTCCCACAGGAAACCTGCACTCTCTAAACCCGCGTTGTTGATGAGCAGCTCAACGCTGCCGTGACGCTCAAAGAGGTGTGCTGCTAACCGGTCCATAGCGTCATAGTCTGTGACATCAAGCCCCGCAGCTTCAGCGTCACCTCCGGAGGCCCGAATCCCTTGTGCTACCTGCTCGGCAGCCTCCCGGTTGATGTCCGCGACAACGACGCGCATACCGAGGCTGCCCAGATAGACAGCCAGCCCTTCACCGATCCCGGCTGCTGCGCCGGTAACGACTGCAGTTCCCTCATTGAACCGCGTGCTTGCTTGTTGTGATTTGAGTCTCATGGGCATAGCATAACAAACTGGATCCTAAATTGGATCCCAATGCAGCTACTATTTTACCGGCCCAGTGCAATAAGTCACACTTGGATCGGAGCCGACTGGCGAGGAGCTTTTATGTTTGAACTTACGGATCGTGTTGCCCTGGTGACCGGAGCGGGCCAGAGCGTAGGGGCCGGTATTGCCACCGTTCTTGCCCGCGCGGGCGCCAAGGTTATTGTGAACGACCTCCATGAGGAACGAGCCCAAAAGGTAGCGGCAGAGATCACGGGTGAAGGCCTTTCGGCCGTCGCGTCCGTGTTCGACGTAACTGACATGGATAGCGTTGTGGGGGCAATACGCGCCGCAGAGGCCGAGCTGGGTGGTGCCGTCGATATCCTGGTGAACAATGCTGGCATCGCCCAGGGTAATTGGAGCGGACCGTTCCGTGACTTGGAGCCCGAGCAGTGGAGACTCCCCATTGACCTGAACATCTATGGTTCCTTGAACACCACCAAGGCCGTTATCGACGGGATGTGTGAACGGGGTTGGGGCCGGGTCATTCAGATCTCCTCCGGATCCGCGCGCACAGGTCAGAACATCGGGGTCTCGATGTATGCAACCGGTAAGAGCGGCATTGAAGGTTTCATGCGGCACCTCGCCGCGGAGGTTGGTCAGTTCGGAGTAACCGCGAACATTCTGGCCTTGGGGCACCAGGAGAACCTGGCGGAATTTATGCCCCCCGAGAGGATCCAGCAGCTGCTGCGCACCATTCCCATCGGTCGTCTTGGGGATCCTTTCGAAGTAGGTGCCGCCTGCGCGTACCTGGCCTCTTATGAAGCAGCCGGCTTGACTGGTCAGACTGTGGATTTCAACGGCGGATCACAGACTCGGTAGACGGCACTGCGAGAAAGAGGAAAGACTTCATGAATACTGGCAACCTTCGAATCGAGACGGTGGCTCTGCGGGTCGCGGACCTGAATCAGGCGCTGGCCTTTTGGATACAGGGGTGCGGGCTTGAGGAGACTACACGAATCCCCACTGAACGCTTCGAGTCCGTGATTCTTAAGGTCCCCGGACTTGAGGGAAGCGCGGTTCAGCTCATCGAGGACCATCAGGAGAACTCGGCTGTGGTGCATGGCGATGGTCTTCGCAAACTGGTCATGTCCTGCGACAACGTCGATGAGCGGATGGCAGTTGCAGCAGCACATGGTGGTACCGTCGTTTCGCCTCCCAGCGAATTGCCACACCTGAAAGGCCTGCTTATCGGCTCTATGACATGTCCAGACGGTTACCTGGTCGAATTCCTGCAGTATCAGTAACGAGGTTCCTAAATGCCTGCATATGATGACGACGTTACGCAACTGCTTGCCACGATGCCCCACAGGCCCGGTGGCCTGAAAAGCACCGGGGTCGGAGCTACGCGGCAACTGGTTGAGTCCACACCACAGCCGGAGGAGCCCCGGATCCGTGATGTCACCTGCCTGGCAATCGAGGGTCCACACGGACAGATTCCGGTCCGGCTGTACCGGCCCCCTGGCATCACGGCTCCTTCCCCCGCCTTAGTCTACTTTCATGGCGGAGGGATGATGTCGGGGTCCGTTGACTCGTTCGACTACTTCGCCCGACGCCTTGCAACGGAGACCCGGGCGGTGGTTGCCAGCGTGGACTACCGGCTAGCGCCCGAGTTCACGTATCCTGTCGGCAACGACGAAGCCTATGCCGCCTGGCGGTGGCTCGTCGAGGGACACAAGGAATTTGGCATTGCCGCGGGACGAATCGGACTGGTAGGTGACAGTGCGGGCGGATCCCTGGCTGCATCGGTGGCACTGCGCGCGCGCGATGCTGGCGGTGAAGTACCTGCAATACAGGTGTTGATGTATCCCGGGCTTGAGAGAGCAAGTTCCGGGAGTGCATCCTTGAAGGAGTTCGCCGATACTCCCTTCCTCAAAGTCTCCGACGTCGAGTGGATGAAGGCGCTCTACTTGGGCGAGGACGAAAGCGCGGACACACCTGACGGCGTGCCTTCTCTTGCGCGTGACCTGGTGGGTTTACCGCCGGCCGTTGTCGTGACCGCCGAAATGGACCCCCTGCGTGACGGTGCAGAGCAATACGCGGCACGAATGCGCGATTCCTCGGTGCCTGTGATGATGATGCGATTTCCCGGTGTGGGTCATGGATTCATGGCACAAGCCGGCTGGATCAACCGAGGCTCCCAGGCATTCACTTGGGCCGGGGCACTAACGCGCGCAATCCTGAGCACCTAGACTCTAGAAACATGCTGAAGGTCCGCAGACACAGTGTCTGCGGACCTTCAGCATGTTGGGGAGCAAACGCAGGGATCCTCCGTCAGCCTTGCCCTGGGGCCTGCGTATTTGAACGACGCCGGACTCTACATCATGCTCTTGCCGGGGTGGTCTCCGCCCACACCTTGTCCTCGCCACTCCCCAGAGCATGACGGCCCAGGGCAGCGAGGTTTTCCGCCGCTGGAACGAGGAGGTCCCGGCTTTCCCAGATCCTGCGGGTGTACTGATGAAGCGCATAGTCTTCGCGGATCCCTTTGGCTCCGTGGAGCTGGTGGGCCAGTCGGGCCAGTTCAGTTCCGGCGTTCGATGCCGTTGCCCGTGCAACACGGTAGATCAGTCCAATTTCGGCTGCATCACGGGCGGGTTCGCCTTCGTATTCAAGCATTGAGACGGCAGCATCGATCTGTGTCAGCAGGACGCGCATGCGTGCCAGATTGGAGGCGACGGCTGGAAGCTTTACCAAGGGTGCGCCAAACTGCTCCCTCGTCTTCACCTGCTCCCGGGTAAGCTCGTAGGCTTTGGATGCCTCGCGTGCGAGGTCGTAGGTGCTCTGAGCCAGATAGCAAGCTTCGGCCGCCGGCCGCGATGTCGTTGCAACCACGGTGAAAGCTACTGATTGAAGATCAATATTGGCACTCTGCCCGTCTCCCAGGGCGTCAAGCCTTTCAACGGTGACGCCGGGGCGCACGAGGCTGACCCGCACGATGGAGTCATCAGCGGCGAGGATCAAAAGTGTTTTCGTCCTGTCCACCACAGGGACGCCACGAAGGACTCCAGACACAGTTTGATCGGTCAGCTGTAGCGACCGGCCATCAGCAAGGGTAGCTGCGTCAGCTTCGTGCTCCAGCACCCATGCCGCAGTGCGGTAGGCAGCGGACTGCGTGGAATAGCTCATGGTCGGGCTTCCTCTTTGGCGATGATTGACAATAAGACCTCTACGGATCCCCCGCGAAGCTCAAACCCGGGAGCAGACTGGACGCCAATGGAGTAGTTGCTGGTCCGAGCTAGGTCCTCGGGACGCAACGTCTTCCGGAACGACTCAAGAATGTCTACCTCGAACTGGTTTCCCAACAGCTTCAGCGCTGCTGCCTGGCGGATGGGGGCCTCACCCCGGTCCAGGGCTTCAGCTGTCAGGAATGCAAGATGGCGCAGCACCGTGAGGCGCTGCACGAGGGAGCCCACCATTTCCTGGAGCCCGATCCCTGTCTTGCGCAGCCGACGAAGAAGCTCGGTAAACAGCAAATAGCTGGAGAGATAGCGCTCGGCGCCGCCTCGTTCAAAGGACAGCTGTTCCACCACTTGCCGCCAGCCATTGCCTTCCGCGCCCAGCAATCTGATGTCGGGGACAAACACGTCGCGGAAATCAACTTGGTTGAAGCGATGTTCGCCGGCCATGTTGAGAATGGGGGTAACACTTACCCCTTCGCCCATATCAACAATGAATTCGCTCAGCCCTTCATGCTTGCGCACACCGTCGGAAGTGCGCGCAAGCACGTAGGCGTGCGTGGCCTTGTGGGCATAACCGGTCCACATCTTGCGCCCCGTCAGGAGCCAGCCGCCATCGACTTTCTCCGCCCGGGTGCGGACCGCGGCAAGGTCAGACCCGGCATGCTCCTCGCTCATGCCCAGGCAAAAGATATTGTCCACCGAAACGATGCCTGGAAGGATCTCCTCTTTAAGGGCTGCCGAGCCGTGCCGCAGGATTGCCGGACCTATTTGCCGCTCGCTGATCCAGTGGGCCGCCGATGGAGCACCTGCGCGCAGTAGCTCCTCCGTCACCGCGAGCCGGGCCGCGTTACTCCTTCCACCTCCACCGTATTCCGCAGGCCAGGTGATGCCGATGAGACCCTCGCTGGAGAGCCGCTTACTGAACTCAGGTTCAAAACCACGGAGCCACGGATCCATGAGTGGACGGGTTCCAGATTCCCTGAACCAATCTTCTGCCAAGGCACGGACCTTTGTCCTGAGGTCTTCCATGGTTTGTTGCGCTTCATGTGCTGCTAGCTGGGTCATAACTGCCTTTCGCTGATACACCTGAAGTGATTGTATCCACCATTGGATCCAATCACAACGGGTTTTTCTCCCATAGGTGCCCCGGATCAGGACCTGCGCGTTGGGTGGCCGGTGACATGTTGGAAGCGGCTTACGTCGACGCTCCGGTGATTTCCGGCGCCCCTTACGTCAACTTAATGGCTGCGGCTGGCTGCCCTAAGCCGCGGGGGCTTTGCAACGAGCCAAGTAATCTTGAGGTCTCCCGCCGGTACGCCTGAACTGCTGCGCACTGGATCGCTGGCCCTTCACGCCGGGGAGCCCTCCTGCTTCGGGGTCATGAAGCTTTCGAGCGGCGCTCATATGGGTGGACGCAGATGCTCTCCACCTGGTGCAGTTGCAGCCCGTGGGCTGCATTGGGCTCAAGTGAGAATGATGGGCAGCGCGCCTTGTTTGAGCGTGGGTCCGATTTGCTTGCCGGCCCCTTCGCGGTGCAGGGCCATGAGCTCCACCAGACTTTGGTTGTCCCCGCGGCGCAGCGCTTCAATCATCCCTTGATGTTCTTCAAGGATTTGAAGCCGGCTTGCTGGCGAGGACAGGTAGGCAGCGTGATAAGGGGAAGCCCACCGCCATAACCGCTCAATCTCCCCCACCACCAGTTCCAGGGAAGACTTTCTGAATATGGCGAAATGGAAGTCATGGTTCGCCACCCGCATCGCGGCAATGTCCGCGTCGTCCGCGGCTTCAATCACGGCTGTATTGAGTCGCTCCACGTGCGCCAGCTCCTCGTCGGTAAGCCTTGGCAGTGATTTGATCACCTCCGCTTCCAGCAACTCACGCATCAGATAGATTTGCTGAAATTCATCCGCGCTTAGCCGCGCGACAGAGTAACCAACGTTCGGGGTATGGGTTACCAGCCCGTCAGCCGTCAGCTCGCGGAGGGCTTCGCGTACCGGGAGCCGACTCACACCCAGCTTCTCAGCCATTCCCTCCTGGCGGATCTGCTGGCCTGGAAGAAGCTCGCCGGACGTAATCATCCTGCGCATCTCTGTCACAGTGCCCGCTAACGCTTTCCGTGCCGCAGGGCCCGCTGGCGCCACGATACCTCCAAAATTGGATACAAAGTTACAGGAACCCTGAATTTTACCAGCTACCAGCCGCAGTAACTTTCGCCTATCCAAAGCATGTGATTTGCGTTACCTTGGATTGGATCCCATAATGGATTCAATATTTAGGCCTACTTAGGAGCCAACGTTGTCCCCTGGAGTCCCCGTACAACAAAAAGAAACGGTGAAACGGTCAACCGTCGCGATCATCACCGTGCTGGTCATTGCAGAGCTGGTGGCCGCCTTCGAATCATCCAGCGTTTTCATTGCCCTGCCCCGACTAATGGAGGTCTTCGAGGCCTCACTGGCCGAGGTGCAGTGGGTAGCGACGTCCTACATGCTGATGGCCGCAGCCTTTGTCGTACTGGCCGGGCGACTGGGCGACATGTTCGGGCGCAAGCGCGTCCTGGTCGTCATCCTGGTACTTTCCATTGTCGGCTCGTTCATCAGCGCCTACGCAACAAGCCTTGGTTGGGTCGTCTTCGGCCGCGCGCTGCAAGGCATCGCGGCGGCTACTCTTCCTCTTTGTATCGGCATAGCCCGGGACCTGCTACCCAAGAAGAGTGTTCCAGTTGCGGTCGGAGCTATCTCAGCTTCCGCCCTCTTTGCCGGCTCGATGGGTGCGGCAGCAGCTGGCGTTCTCATTCAGTACACGGACTGGCCTTGGATCTTTATCGTGGCGGGAATCGGTGGTATCGGAGCCACATTGATCGTCATGGCCTTCTTGCCGAAGGACACCACACTTGACCGAAGCGCACGCCCGGACTGGCTGGGTGCGGTATTGCTTCCCAGTGGCATCACCCTCGCGCTTTTGGCCGTAACCAACGGCAATTCACGCGGCTGGACGTCGGCTTTTGTCCTCATCTGCGCGAGCGGCGGCGCAATATTGCTGGCCGTCTGGTGGCTATGGCAAGTCCGATCGGTCAGCCCGCTGTTCGATGTCAAGTTGCTCAAACGCCGCGATCTGGGTTTCGCCTACTTGATCAACGTGTGCATCGCGTTGGGCGCCCTGGGGATGTCCGTCGCCACGCCTGGCATGCTGCAGGGTTCAGTAGCAGCGCCGGTTGGATTTGGACTCAGTCCCAGCATGACGGGGTACCTCAGCTCGTTCGGTGCACTGGCGGGCGCCCTCGCCGCCTTCTCCTCGAGCCGGGTGACTACGCGTTTTGGAGCCGAACGAACCGTACAATTGTGCACCGCCACCCTCTTTATCAGCGTCGCCGGGATGGGCCTTTTTATGCACTGGCTCCCCGGATTCATCCTGATGCTCACCCTTATGTCGGGCGGCATCGGTCTCGCCTTCGCAGGTATCTCGAATTACCTGGTTGCCTGCATATCCGCTACGCAAACCGGACAAGTCACCGGCTTCGCATCGATGATACGGACCAGTTTCAACGCTGTGAGTGCAGGACTCATCGGAACCGTTCTCGCCCTGGGCGCCATCACGGGCACCAAATTTACCGAAAGCTGGGCCTATGTCGCCGTTTTCATCGCCTGCTCGGTCCTGCTTTTGATCGGATTCTTCTTGTCCCTGTTGCTGCCTCGACGGACGGTGCAGGAAGGCACGGACAGCGAAAGTGCAACCGAAATGGATGACAGCACCTCCGACAGCGCTGTTCCATCGGCCCGAACCTCCTAAAGCAGAGAAAAGATGAATCACTACAGCAACAGCCTGACCGTCGCCCCCACACCCACAAACATTGAGGGGGAACGCGCCTGGACGGCAACTGGCAGCTCAGGCGCCCTGTCCGGCATTCGGGTACTTGACCTCAGCCGCGTGCTCGCGGGTCCTTACGCCACACAGATGCTCGCAGACCACGGAGCATCCGTGCTAAAGATCGAATCACCCGACGGTGATGAAACCCGCGCCTGGGGTCCTCCCTTCGTCAGGGAAGGTACCAGCGCATACTACGAGGGGTTGAACCGCAGCAAGGACAATATTTGCCTCAACCTCCGGACAGAGGAAGGCCGCGAAGTCCTTTGGCACCTGATTGCCGGTGCGGACGTCGTGGTTGAAAACTTCAAGTCGGGCACCATGCCCAAATGGGGTTTTGACTTTGAAACACGCCTGCGACCGAAATTCCCGAATCTTGTCTACTGCTCCGTCACCGGCTTTGGCAGCGGTGGACCGCTCGGCGGAGAGCCGGGATACGACGCCGTACTGCAGTCCTTCGGCGGGCTGATGAGTGTAAACGGCTATGCAGACGGGCTGCCTTTGCGGGTCGGCGTACCCATTGTGGATATTACTGCCGGAAACCTTGCCTTCAGCGGGATACTCCTGGCCCTCCTCGAGCGGGAACGCCGCGGTGAAGGCCAGCTGGTAGACATAACCCTCCTCGATGCCGTGGCCTCACTCCTGCACCCCCATTCCTCCAATTGGATCCATGGCGGGCAGACGCCCCAACGAACCGGGGACGCCCACCCCTCGGTGGTTCCCTACCAGATCTTCAATGCCGCGGACGGTGATCTCTTCATCAGCGCCGCGAACGACCGACAGTTCACCAAGCTGATGACGTTGTTGGAGGCCCCGGAACTGGCAACCGATGAACTCTACGCCACGAACAGTGCACGGTCGGAAAACAGGGACTCCCTAATTCAGCTGCTCTCAAAACTGATCCTGAAATGGGACAGAACCGTGCTGTCTAAACGGCTAACTGAGGTGGGAGTGGCCTCCAGCCCTGTTAACACCGTTGATCAAGCCCTGTCGTCAGCCCAGGCGACACACCGCGGCCTCATCATTGATAACGAGGACTATAAGGGAGTCGGCGTTCCTATCAAACTGCAACGCACACCGGGCCCCCGGCCGCGGCGCGTCCAGGATAAAGGTGAAAGCACCCTGCAGGTGCTCGGTGCCATGGGCTACGACCACGCCGCCGTCCAGCGTCTCCAATGTGCTGGCGCGCTCGGCTAACCACTGCCCCTAGAACTGACCGTAACCTCATCGAGGAGATTTTATGAGCCCCACCATTCAGGACCGTTCAATCCTGACATTCACCCGTGAAGCAGTTGCCCTTGACGCTGAAGAGCTTCGCATGCGCCTTCAAAGCGCCGACCCGGCAATACTTCTTCTCTGCGCAGTTCACATCACCGGAGATACATCGCTGTTGGACACGTTCGCCCAGCAACGCGAGGTGAAAAACGATGGGCCCGCACGGACAGAACTTATCTCCATCATCACAGAAGCGTTCGCCTCCGGACCAGTTGATACCCACCTTATTGTCGACCGCCCGGACACGTTCCAGCGCATGGCGGAAATCGCGGTTAACCAACCCGTCTCCGATGAATTCCTCCCGCTGCTGCTGGAGCAAAGCGGTTTCCTGCCCTCACAGCCAGTAATCCCCCGCACGGATAAACCCAAGAGTAAGTACAAGATCGCCATTCTTGGAGCCGGCATGGCAGGCATCGCAGCTGGCATCCTGGCCGACCGTAACGGCTTCGATTACGAAATTTTGGAACGATCAGAGGAAATTGGCGGTACCTGGCGTATCAACAAGTATCCCGGAGTGGCTGTGGACACCCCCAGTCTGTACTACTCCTATTCATTCCGGCTCAATGCCGAATGGAGCAAGTACTACCCGGTTGGCACCGAATATCATGAGTACCTCCAGCGGGTTGTCAAGGAGTTCGACATCACCCGCAAGATCCAGTTCGGCACGGAGGTTACTGCACTGAGGTGGGTAGATTCAGCCCAAGCATGGGAAATCACCAGCCGCGATCGGGCAGGCCGCGTCTCCACACGCAGAGCGTCCGCGGTCATCACAGCCTTCGGATACCTCAACCGCCCGAAGTACGCCGATCTCCCCGGGGCCAACACGTTCGCCGGCGAAAGCATCCACTCAGCCCACTGGCAAGACATCGACTTCACCGGAAAGAAAGTTGCGGTAATAGGGTCCGGAGCGACCTCCGTGCAACTGGTGCCCAAGGTTGCCGAGCAGGCACAGAGCCTGACACTTTTTCAGCGGCAGCCACACTGGGTGATGCCACCTCTGGAAGGTACCGGTTACGTGCCGGAAGAAGAAAGCTGGCTCCTGCGTAACTTGCCGTTCTACAACGAATGGACTCGACTGCGAACGTATTGGGCAGCTAGCGACAACGGGTACGGAGTGGTGCGCGCCGACCCTGAATGGATGGCTAAGCACCCGTTGTCGATCTCTGAGGCCAACGACGCCGCACTCAAGATGTGCCTGGCGCACATCGAACGGTCGTTCCATGCCCGGCCAGATCTGAGAGCTAAAATGACTCCGGACTACGCGCCCGCCGGAAAGCGTTTGGTCCGCGATCCCGGGAACTTTTATGACACATTACTCAAGCCCCACGTCGACGTCGTCACCGAAGGGCTTGAGAGATTTGTTCCCGAAGGGATAGTCACACGCGACGGCGTGAGCCACGGATTCGACGTGATCATTCACGCCACGGGATTCACCCTGGACTTTTTGTCAACCATGACCATTAACGGGCGTGAGGGAAAATCCCTCAACGAGTTGTGGAAGAACGGAACTGACCCGTTCTCCTATTTGGGTGGAACAGTCCCGGGATTCCCCAATCTGTTCGTCACCGCAGGCCCGAATACCAGCCCCGGGCACGGCGGTGGGCATAACTTCACGGTGGAAGCAGTTCTCCACTACGTTTTTGAGTGTCTTCAGCTGTTGAGCGAGAAAGAAGCTTGCTCGCTGGAACCTACGGAGGAAGCTGTCAACAGGCACAACTCCGATATTGAGACGCTCTACCAAAACTCCGTGTGGGCCACCCAAACCGGGGCCCACACTTACTACCGCAATGCCCAGGGCCGGATCATCCTGCCCAGCCCATATCGGATGATCGATTTCTGGTCCGCACTACGCGCACCCGATGAGGCTTCCTTCCGTATCTCCTAGGGCACGGCGTGATGCATTGGCCGACGCGCATCAGAACATCCGGATATGCGGCAACGTGGCATTGGCAGCGGCAAAGAGGACAACCTGCTGATCGACGCAAGAGCTCTTTGTTCGTATTTCCAGAGCTGCACGGTTTCCCGTCGGGTCCCGGTCATCCTTGACCCAGGCTGGCTGGCCGCGGGTTTGGGGGATGCAACCCCAACCCGTTGTCAGGGGCCTCGGTTGCTGCTGCCGGCCAAGGCAAGAACACGAAGGACCACGACCCACCCTTTTGTTTACTCACTGACCCCGAAAGATAACCACATGAGTTCAGGCAATACCCCCGTCATTCTTGGCGGAGCGCGCACCCCGTTCGGTCGTTTCCGGGGCAGCCTTGCCACGCTGACCGCCAGCGATCTCGGCTCCCACGCCATCCGAACGGCCCTGGAGCGTGCGGGCGTGGCCGCCGGGCGGATCGAGGCCGTCATCGTCGGGCAGGTTATACAAGCCGGCGCAGGACAGGGCCCTGCCCGGCAGTCCAGCCTCAGGGCCGGGATTGGCTGGGATGTCCCTACCGTCACCGTGAACAAGCTGTGCCTGTCCGGGCTGACTGCCGTCATCGACGCCGCCCGCATGATCCGCGCCGGTGAGGCTGATTTTGTGGTTGCGGCTGGCCAGGAATCCATGACTAACGCCCCTCATCTGGTCAAAGGGCTGCGGGCAGGGGTCACCATCGGAGACACTCCTATGGTTGACTCGCTGAACCACGACGGTCTGCAGGATCCGTTTAGTGAAGACCTGATGGGTGCCGCCACGGATGCCGGCAACGCCACCCGCGGCATCAGCCGCGATGAGCAGGACGAAGTCGCCGCCCGTTCCCACCAACGTGCCGAAGCCGCCCGCGCCGCCGGGATCTTCAAAGCAGAGATAGCACCCATGGAAATCCCCCAGCGCAGGGGCCCTACCCTTACCGTAGGCGATGATGAGGGCATCCGCGCTGCCACCACAGTTGAGACCCTGTCGGCGCTTAGGCCGGCCTTCTCGACGGCGGAAAACGCTACCGTTACCGCTGGCTCGGCTTCGCCACTTTCTGACGGTGCCGCCGCTGTTGTGATAGCCAGCAAAGCTGTGGCCGAAGCTGCCGGACTGGAATGGATCGCCGAGATCGGCGCGCACGGACAGACCGCCGGGCCCGACGGGTCCCTGCATTCCCAGCCATCCCGGGCCATCGAAGCTGCGCTCAAGCGCGAAGGCCTGGCTGTCGATGACCTGGACCTCATCGAAATCAACGAGGCCTTCGCCTCCGTGGTCATTCAATCTGCCTGGGACCTGGGTATCAACACGGACCGGATCAACGCCGACGGCGGCGCCATCGCCCTCGGACATCCGATAGGCGCGTCCGGCTCCAGGCTCGTCCTCCACCAGGCACTTGCCCTTCACCGGGCAGGGGGCGGGACCGGCGTCGTAGCCCTTTGCGGTGGCGGCGGCCAGGGCGAAGCCCTGATCCTCAAGGCAGCCCGATGAGCGCAGTCTTCGGCGCCGCGCCGGCCAGAACCAGATACTCGTCGCTGGAAGAATTTCAGCTGCCTGAGGTTGGCACCTTCGTCCTAATCACGTTGACTGGCGGCTCGGACCGTAAACCCGCCACCTTCAGCCGCGAGTCCCTGAACGAACTCGGCACCCTCCTTCAGCACATCACGGACCGCGCGTCCGCGGGAGAACTTGTCGGCGTGGGCATCACAGGGCAGGGCAAGAATTTTGTGGCGGGTGCTGACCTGTCGGCCATGCGCGGCATCACCGACGCCGGCGCCGCACGGGATATTGCCGCCCTTGGCCATGACGTCTTCGGTGTACTCGCGACACTGCCCGTACCCACGTTCGCGTTCATTAACGGCGCAGCCATTGGTGGGGGCCTTGAAATAGCCCTGGCAACCGAATACCGGTCAGTCTCCACCGGTGCGAAAGGAATCGCATTGCCCGAGGCATACCTGGGCCTGGTACCCGGGTGGGGAGGTGTCTACCGGCTGCCGCGGCTGATCGGCCCGCGCAACGCCGTCAAGGTAATGATCGAGAACGCACTAAGCAACAACAGGACACTTGGCGGCTCGGCGGCTTACGACATGGGGATCGCCGACGCCATCTATGACTCAACTGACTTCCTGGCACAATCCTTGGTTTGGGCGGGCTCGATCATCGCCAAAGACCGGAACGTTTGCACAGCGCTGGCGGCGCGCCGCAACGACAAAGTCCACCACGCCGACATCGAGTGGGACGCTGCCCTCCGTGCAGGCCACGCCTTCTTGGCAGCCCGGAACGCGACATCCACGCCTGCACCGTCGCGCGTGCTGGCACTGCTGGAACGCGGCCGGACGCTAAGCCAGTCTGAGTCTGCGGAGCTTGAAATCCAAGCGGTCACCGACCTGATCCTGACGCCGGAGTTCAAAAATTCGGTATACGCACTCCTGGATCTGCTCCAGCGCCGGTCCAAAAATCCCTCCGGCGCGCCCGACCCGGGCATGGCCCGGCCCGTCCGGAGGGTCGGCGTTGTCGGAGCTGGCCTGATGGCAGGCCAGTTGGCGCTGCTTTTCGCCCGGACCCTGCAGGTGCCGGTGGTTATGACTGATATCGACCAGGGGCGCGTAGATAATGGCGTGGGCTACGTCCACACGGAGGTCGAAAAGCTTTTCGCCAGGAAACAGATATCTGCCGATGATGCCAGGCGCACCAAGGCGCTGGTCACCGGCTCGATCACCAAGGACGTATACGCTGACGCTGATCTAGTTATTGAGGCCGTCTTCGAGGAAATCTCCGCCAAGAAGCAGGTCTTCGCCGAGGTCGAGGCGGTGGTTTCCAAGGACTGCATTCTTGCAACCAACACCTCCTCGCTGTCCGTCACGGATATGGCTGCGGACCTGCAGCATCCCGAACGGGTGCTCGGCTTCCACTTCTTCAACCCCGTGGCCGTCATGCCCCTGGTGGAAATTGTCCCGGCCAGTACGACCAACGACGTAACCCTCGCCACTGCGTTTGCCCTGGGCAAGGAAGTGAAGAAAACCACCGTGCTCGTCCAAGACTCCGCCGGCTTCGTGGTCAACCGGGTCCTGCTGAGGCTGATGGGCGAAGTCGTCCGCGCGTTCGATGAAGGCACTCCGGCCGAGACCGCCGACAACGCGCTGAAACCCCTGGGCTTGCCCATGACACCCTTCACGCTTCTGGCCATGATCGGCATTCCGGTCGCCCAGCATGTCACCGAGTCCCTGCACGCAGCTTTCGGCGACCGGTTTCCAGTCTCCGCAAACCAGCAGTTACTCATTGAGCGGAGAATCAAGGCGATTTGGGCAACAGACGACGACGGCCGCCGCTCCGTCCCGCAAGCGACACTGGACGCACTAAAGTTCGGCACCTCACCAGTCACGTCAAAAGAGTTGTTCGAGCGCGTTCAACTCGCATTGGCGGAAGAGATCGGGCTCCTGCTTGATGAAGGCGTCATCGCGGCACCGGAAGACGTCGACCTATGCATGCTCACCGGGGCCGGTTGGCCCCTGCACCTGGGCGGCATCACCCCCTACTTGGACCGGACGGGCGCATCGGAAAAGGCTAACGGACGACTCTTTCATCCGGCCTCGAACATTGCACTGACCCCTGCTTGACATGCTCGTGCACCACCGGACATCGGGAGCCAGCACCTGCCGCCCCTGACTGAATACCCCAAGTGATGCACCACTTCTAAGGAGTCCCCTTGTTCAATACCGACCTTTTCCACGGTCAGACTGCTCTCGTTACCGGCGGAGGCTCGGGCATTGGTCTGGCTATAGCCCGGCGCCTCAGCCAGTCCGGCGCCCACACGGTCCTCGTGGGCCGCCGCGAGGGCACCGTCCTGGAAGCAGCTGCTGCTATCTGCGCAGAGGGCGGTTCCGCTGAAGGTGTGGCGTGTGATGTGCGCGACCGAGAGCGAGTAGAGGCGGTGGCTGCGGAGCTGGCTGAACGTCAGGGTTTCGTACAGATGCTCGTCAACAGTGCCGCCGGTAATTTCCGGTCCAACCCCGAGGACCTCTCCCCCAACGCATGGCGCTCCGTGGTCCAGATCGTCCTAGACGGCACCTGGAACTGGAGCCAAGTACTTGGCCGCCAAGCAATCACAACAGGCCAACCGCTCAGCATCCTCAACATCGGCACCGCAGCCGGCAAACGTGGCAGCGCCACCACAGTCCACTCGGCCAGCGCCAAGGCAGGAGTCCTCACTATGACAACCTCACTGGCCGCAGCCTGGGGCGAACACGGCATCAGGGTAAACGCACTAACTCCCGGAGTGACATCCGGTACCGCCGGGGCTGCCGCGCTTTACCCGGACGAGGAGAGCCGAGACAAGCACCTGTCTGACATCCCGTTGCGCCGCTTCGGCCAGCTCAACGAGGTGGCCGAAGCCGCAGCTTTCCTGCTCTCGGACCATGCCTCATACATCACGGGAACCAACCTGATGGTCGACGGCGGGCGCGCCATCGGTGGCCTGTAATGCAGCATTCTGCAGGCTCTTCCGAGAAAAGGACCCAAGCACCTAACAGAATCCCATCCGGCTCTACCTCCAAACCAAGCATTTCAACCGCACAAAGTGCTGCAGTTGCACAACAAACATGAAGAGAGGAAATATGAGCAACCGATGGGCCAATAAAGTAGCCCTCATCACTGGAGCAGCAAGTGGAATGGGAGCATCGCATGCTCGCATGTTCGTAAGCGAAGGTGCTTGCGTCATGATCGCTGATATCAGTGACGCCGCTGGAAATGCCCTTGCTGACGAGCTTGGCGAGAATGCGCGCTACACACATCTCAACGTTACGGACCCTAATGACTGGGCCGTTGCAGTTGAGGCCACGCTCACAGCCTTCGGCACGCTCAACATAAGCCTCGCGCGTCCGCGTCAACTCTGTGCACCCCGGATCAATTCAGACAGCGATGACGACGGCCCTCGCTGGCGCCGCGCCCATCGACTATAACGAAAGTAGCCTCACACGTCCGGCATCACCCCAGGAAGTGTCGAACCTAGTCCTTTTCCTTGCCAGCGAGAGTCCAGCTTCTCGACTGGGTCAGAGTTCGTGGCTGATGGCGGCACCACAGCCGGAAGAATATACAACCTGCGAGGTGAGGCGACCCCCCCCCAACGCGCGGATTACTACTTAGCTTTCCCATAAATCAACTACATCCACGGTACGACCCGAGTGAACGCGTTGAGATCAAACGAACCGAACAGTTCAACAACCAAAGGAGCGACGATGACTGACAATCAATTGAAGGGCCGGGTGGCATTAGTGACAGGCGCCGGAGACGGGCTCGGGCAAGGAATCGCCCGCCGCTTCGCGCAAGCCGGCGCGGCGGTTGTCATCGCAGAGTTCGACGATATCAAAGGGCAGGCCACCGCCGATGACATCGTCACCGACGGCGGTCAGGCAGCCTTCATACACTGCGACATCACGGACAAAACGCAGATGGATGCCGCCGTCCAAACTGCGGTTGACGACTTTGGATCCATCGACATCCTCGTCAATAACGCATACCGCAGCTGGGGCATCCACCGGGTGGAGGACAAAACCGACGAAGAGTACGAAGCGAACTTCGCGATGAACGTGCTCGCACCGAACTGGGCCATGAAAAAGGCTTTTCCGGTCATGAAAGCGCAGCAGTGGGGGCGGATCATCAACATCAGCTCCCTCAATGGGGTCAACGCTCACATGGGCACCGCCGCATACAACGCGAGCAAGGAAGCACTTCGTGCCCTCACCCGCACAGCCGCTCGAGAATGGGCACCATACGGCATCACCGCGAACATCATGTGCCCCGCGGTCGCGTCAGCGGCCTACCGAAAATACGCTGAGCTCCAACCCGAAGCGGCAACCGCTACTGACGCCGCACTACCCATGGGCCGAATGGGAGACGCAGAGGCCGACCTCGGAGGCGTGGCAGTGTTCCTTGCCAGCGAAGACTCAAGATACCTCACCGGAAACACCCTCTTCGTAGACGGAGGCAGCCACATCAACGGTTCTCCATGGGATCCCCACTTTCCGGAGAGCTAACCCGCTCCCCCGACGGCTCCGGGGGCTGAACCGCTTGTACAGGGCGGTGTCGTCTGTTAGCCAACACCGCCCTGTTTCACCTACTAGCTAGGGTGCTGCCGGATGGCCACCCAAGCAGCCAGGGCGGCGGCGCCCACGACGAGGAGCGCCAGGAGCAGGCTGAGCAGTTCCATTTCCGTCGACTGATTTAGATGAGCCTTCGTCGTGTCCAGTCAGCCGCGATTCAGTTTTCGGTACACCCCAACCTGACGTCAGGCAGCTAGCTTCAAGGCGTCAGAATAGAGTCCCCCAGAGCTTTTTAGACTCCCTTGAGGCATGGTCTAGACACTAGCCGGACACCGAAGGCAGGACGCCAGGCGTTGAGTGAGCGCGGATACCTATCCCTGAGTAGCTCTGTAGTGTCTTTTTAGTGGAACCGTTGGGTGGTTGACGGTAGAATGGGAAGCACCGGAAGGAGTGAGGCATCGTGAGTATCTCGATTGACGCTGGTACCGCACATAGCGGCACAGCACGGCTGGGCATCCGCGAGATCGTTCGGCAGCTCAACAGTGCACTCGGTGCCACGCTGGTGGCTGCTTTGGCTGGCAGCAAAGACCCAAAGATCAGCTACCGCTGGGCTCGCACCGATGGGCCCGAGCCTCGGCCTGAGGCACAGGCTCGGCTGCAGCTCGCACACCGCGCCTGGACTGTCGTCTCCAGCGTGGAGGGCGAACACGTGGCCAGGCTGTGGTTTGTCGGTGCCAATCCCTGGCTGGATGAAGTCTCCCCCATTGAGGCCATCAAGGACATGCGTGCCAAGGAGGTCATGGCGGCCGCCACGGCGATGACTGAAGACAGGTTCTCCGGTTGACGGGAGTCTGTTCCAGTACCGGCTTGGCCTACCTGGAAGGGCCCGTTACTGGATACCGGATTGCCAAATCATCATATGGACCCATGAACCCGCTGGCGCGAAGCGCAGGAGCGGTCGATCGCTCCTCTTGGTCCCGCTTCGATACCCCAGGTTCGACCATGTACCTCGCTGGGGACCGCCGCACAGCGTACGCGGAGACACTGGCCATGGCCCGCGTCGGGAAGGAATTCCGGGATGCCGTGGCCTTCGCTGCCCAGCAGTTCAACATTCCTGTCGAAGCTGCCCGCAAGATGATCCAGGACGACTGGACCAGGAACGGAAACATGGTCCCCGGTTGGCTGCCGGCCAACTGGCGGGACGGACGCCTCATGTACACCCTGCGGATCAACGAACCGATCCGATGGATTGACCTGACAGCTGCCGAGTCGATCGCCGCCCTGAACCGGCACCTCGGGCAGCAGCTCGACGACACATTCGGCATTGGCACTATCACCCTGGCCACCTTGGCCGGGGAAAACCGTGCCGCGACAACAGCCATCGCCGAATGGCTGCGTGAACAGGTTCTTGACGATGCCAACTATGCAGCCGGTGTCCGGGCACATTCCAAATACGGTGGTGGTCACTGCTGGGCCTACTGGCTCCGCCGACAGGACGACCGGCTCGGACCTGACCCCGTCGAACTCGAAACGGAAACCGAGATCCACCGCGACGACACGGATCTCAACTATGTGCTCTCCCTGTACGGGCTGGAGTGCCGCTAAGCCGACAAGTCCTGTGATATTCAAGGGACCTGGGGCCCTGAATCAAGGCGGAGTCCGTAAGCCAACTCATTCTGCACTCCCCCGCGTATGACCAATTCGGGCGGCGCCTCCGCCGTCGGGCGAAACGGGTTCTCTATGGGTGCTCCTGTGAATGCTTATGAATCTTGTGAATTCTGTGAATCTCGCGGTACAGCATCTGGCGCTTCGAGGCTTGTTGCGGTTCTAACGGTGGCCTTTCCACTCCCTTGTGGGACGTATAGGATCGCTTCCGGCCATGACTACGCGGGGGGCGCCTCAGAGATGCGTGGGAAAGACCTGCAGAGGGGGAATCATGGGATATACGCATTACTTTCCTGGTCTGAGGGCAACAGTCGAGGTACTCGCTGATGCCGGCAAGATCCTTGACGCGTCGGCCGTGACCATTTGCGGTCCAAATGGCCAAGGCCTTCCTGTGATGAACGAAACCACGGGCATCCGGTTGAACGGCTTTGAAGCTGCCGGTGAAAGCTATGAGACGTTCCACCTAAGGGGCACCGATCCGGCCCGTTACCCGGATATGAATGACTTCTGTGAGACGGAGAACAAGCCCTACGACCAAGTGGTCACAGCGATCTTGATTGCTGCTGCTGTCCGGGCGTTCGATTTCAAGACCGGCGTCGTCAAAAGCGATGGCCGCTGGGACAACTGGGCCGCCGGCAGGCAATTGTACGAGCAGGCGGTGCGGTTACTGACCGACCAGGAAAAGCTGGCTTTGGAGCTCGACCTGGAACGCATGCGACCCGATCCATTCCAGGACTGACCAGCGTGTCACAGCAGCGTGGTTGTCGACGATCCGAGACATTCTGCTACGCACAGCGCCTCTTCCGTGAAGCGTCCGGTTCCCCCTACCCCACGTTTTCCGGCGCAGCCGCCACGCGCGCCGGCTAACGTTCGAGTCCTCCGCGTTCCAGGGTCTTTCCCTTGCCCGCGTGCTTGGCCATCTTTGAAGTCTTAGCAAGAGAAGGTTTTTGGGTAACGGCGGCAGTCGCCGGTGTGCCCTGGTGTTTGTCTGCCAGGAGTCGGGAGTTGACTGCTTCCCGGTCGCCCTTGCCCCCGAGGCGCTCCGCCAGCTGCTGGCGCCGCTCCGCGGAATCGTAACCCGGTTCCTCCTGAGCCTTCTGTGCCTTGTCCTGCCTATTGGCGCCAGTCACGGCAGCCCCGGCAACTACTTCATCGGTGCGTGCAGCTGCGGCGTTGGCCTTTTCGTTTTCAGCTTCGGTACGTGCTTGCTGTACCCGGGTGAGGGCGGCGGAAACCGATGCTTCGTCTGCTCCTGGGTTGTTCACGTCGATGCCGTAGCGGGCCTGCACCTGGTTGCGGATATGTTCTGCTGCTTGGGCGGCTTCGGAGTCGTATGCCTTCCATGCGGTGGCTGTTTGGTGGGCTTGTTCGATCATTTCGGGGGTGGCTTTGTCCCACCAGTCATCCCGAGCAGTTGGCGCGATCTGGGCACGGGCGGCTGCGCGTTTGGCATCGAAGCGTTCCTGAAGTTGGCGTGCTCGCTGTTCTTCAGCTGCGGCGATGTTGCGTTGTTCTTCTTCCCGCATTCGTGCCAGTTGTTCGCCGATGCGTGCGGCGACCATGAGCCCGGTACGCATTGCGCCGTCTACTGCTTCGTCCATTCCGTCTGCTTCGCTCATGCTCTTCCCCTATCGCTCGATGCCTGGTCTCGGATGGTGGTCCTGATGTGGTTCCTGCGGGCCGGTTGTGCCGGCCTGTTGCAGTGTTTTTTCTGCCCTGGTAAGTGTCGTCGGGATGGGTGAGCCGCCGCGGGATCGTTCGGCGATGAGCCGTGCACGGAGGGCTTCTTCGCTGGCCCCGGGGTGCTGTTCCCGCAGGGCTTCCATGGTGAGGGCCGGCGTCTTGATGGTGTGGGTTGTGGCGCTGGCTTCGACGGTTTTGCTGGCGGCGGTCACGGCTGCGGCGAGGCCGCGGACGCGACGGAGGCCGTCGGTGGCTTTGTGCATGTCGTGGATGGCGCGGGCAGTCTGGGCGAGCTGCCGGAACATCAGGGCGTAGGCTGCCCGTTCGCTCCTGGAGGTGCCAGCCAGCAGAATCATGGTCGCGCCGCGTACCGACGGCAGGGCAACTGCAACCCGCTTCGGGTAGCGGCGGAGCTGGGCTGATTTGGAGAGTTCACGTGCTGCGTCTGCCAGTGGCCCGGGGGTGGGTTCGATGCGCTTGGACCAGGCGCCGAAAGCGGCGGCTGTTTCGCGGGCGGCCTGCGCCCAGGCGGCGTGGTCACTGTGCGGGGTGGTGGCCAGTTTCTCGCGGAGAGCGCTGACGTCGTGGGCATACTTGCTCCACAGTTCAGCCGACGGCTGGAACGTCTCCCTGCCCGGTGTGACGGGTCGGCGGTTGCGGGCTGCGGCGTTCCATTCCGCGACGGCCGCAGTTGCTGATTCCGGGGTGCTTTCCCATTCGCCTCGGAGTTTGGGCAGGGCAAGATCGCGGCCAAGCGAGTTGCCGCCGAACCAGACGGCCCGCTCCCCCTTCCGTGGCCGTTCCGCGACGGAGTACCCCGCGACGACGTCGGTTCGACCGGCGGCGTAGCGGGGCCGAACGAGCAACCCTTCCATACGTGCGCGACGGACAAATTCTGCTTCGTCCGTTGACGCTGTGGCGCAGGTGCGGATCTTGCGGGCTAGGCTGTGGCGTTCGACCTCGGGCAGTCCCTGGCGGGTGGCTTTGGCCTGTTCGGCGGGGGTGTATCCGCGTTCGGCGCGGACGGCGTCGAGTTCGGTGAGGCCGTACCTTTTCTCCAGTGCCCGGGCGACCTGTTGGGACTTGTACTTGCTCTTCCAGCTGTTCCATTTGGTGCCGTCGTCGCGGACCATGCTGGCCACGATGTGGATGTGGTCGTTGCCGTTCTTGCTCAGTCCGTGGCGGACGGCAACCCACCGGGCCGGGGCCTTTCCGCCGTCCTCGGTGAAGTCCATGGCCGTCATGAAGTCGTTGGCGATGGCGCCCCACTGTTCGTCGGTGAGCTGGCCTTCTTCTGCTGCGAGGCTTAGTGAGCAGTGGAAGACGTGGCCACCATCAACCTCGGTTTTGTAGAACTGCTTGGCCCGGTCCAGGGCGTTGGCGATGTCCAGGGCCGCGTCGCGGTTCAGTTCGTTGTCATCGTGCCAAGCCATGAGAGCGGAGTCACCGGCAACGAGGTGCGGTTCCTCGTGTTCGTTGGCACGTCCCAGGCCGGCGAGGTAGATCATCAGGCCGGCCATGCGGTCGCCCTGGGTGATGTTCGGAATCACGTCCGGATCACCGGCCGGCCATGTCAGCGAGCTGGCGGTCAATGCGGACAATGACGCTCTTCGCGTGAGCGATAGCCGGGGCTGCGTCAGCCGGCACTTCCCCGGTTGAGTTGGCGTGCCGGGCGATCTGGTTGATGTTGTTCGCCACCGACCCGATCAGGCGCTGCAGGTTCGACAGCTGCATGAACTGGTCACGCCGCTCCGACGGGCTTTCGCTGTCCTCGTTGAGTGCTGCTTCGATCAAGAGCCGTGGGATCGTGACGCGGTGCTTCTCCGCCAGGGCAAGCAGCTGGGCCTCTTCTTCAGGACTGACTTTGATCTCGTGACGGTGCATCCTGCCCCCGTCAACGTTCGCGCGGCGACGGCGGGACTTCCAACTGGCGAAGCCATTGCCTTCACTCACCTTGTTTCGTCCCTCCCTACCCTTGCCAGCGCAGCGACCCGGTACACCCGGGACCAGACACCAGTCTGCCGCGACCGGAGCGCAGTTTCCGGGAGCGACACGAACTTAGCCCGGCTAAGTTCCCAGCTTGCTCCGCCGAAGTCGGCTCCTGCTCTTTCCCTGCCTCCGGCGCTTTGCCGGTCGTGTAGTGGCACGCCGCTGCGCGTCGGTGCCCGAAAACCGGGTTGGTCTGTGGTTACGGTGGGTGCATGCCAACCATCGATATTGAACAGACACGCAATCAGGCCCGCGCCCTTCTGGACTCCCGCATTGAGTCCGTCACTAACCTGGTCAAGACCAGGCAACGGATCGCCGACCTGCGCGAGCAGCTCGGCGACGCCGAGCGTGAAGACAAGCGCGCCTACGTGCGCGCCACCAAAGACGGCTGGAGCCCCGAGGAGCTGAAGAAGCTCGGTCTTGAATCCGGTGCCGCAGCGCGGCGACGGAAGCCGGCCACCACCCGGACCTCTGAGGATAATTCCCCGTCCACCGACGACGGGGTTACCGGGGCCGAGTAGAGCTTGCCCCTCGCCCACCTGTGCACGGCAAAAGCCCAATCGCTCCGCTGCTTTTCCCGCACCCACGTGGACGACAGGACCCATCGGACCACCTGCACACAACCACCACGTCACCTCAGGTTCCAACGTCGCCTATGGCGAGCGGTGGCTGTGCACAGCCTCTATTAAGTGCGAAGCCGGGACGGGACAGTTCCCTATAAACCAGGCCTCGCCGCTGCCGTCCCACCTCGTGAATGTGGCCGAGTCTTTTTCAGCCGGTTGCACACATGACTAAGGCTCCGCACCCGTTGGGTGCGGAGCCTGAGTCTGTCTCGCTAGTGACGTTCTAGACCTTTGCCGTAACGCGGGCATAGGCGTTCTGCCTGGTGGTGCGCGGCGTGCCTGGTTAAACAAAGACAGGCCGGCTGGAGGGTCGGCCTGTCTTCGCTCCTCGGACAAAGGAGATCTTGCAAACTCAGCGTAGCTGAGCACGTTTCCCTGAACCCAGCCGCGCGGGGCAACCACGCTGTTTATGACAGCGCGGCACCAAACCAGGATCAGGGGTAGTCGCGTCGATCGGCGGTCCGCCGCCGGTGAGTAGCTGCTGTGGTTCGCCCTCGGCGGCGGACCGCCCGACCTCTGGAAGGCTCCGTGCCCTGGTGTCGTGATGGGCTGGTGGCCTTGCCGGGCGGTTGCGACAGATGACGCCCGGCAAGGCCGTACCAGTTTAGGCGTCGTCAACCTCGGCTGACGTTCCGCTGTCGAGGATAATCTGCTCAACCTCACTCGCGGTGTAACCCCAAAGAACCAGTTGCTTCAGGTAGTCCCGGTGTGTCTGGCTCGGAGACCGCCACGAGTCCTTGGCGATCGTCTTTTCATACCCGGCGCACACAAGCGCGATCAGGGAGAACTCCGGGCGCGCTGTCGTCTTGGCGACGTGGTCCCGGAGCGGGTTCCACGCCCAGGCGTTGGACTCCTGGACCTTCGCCCCGACCATCTCGGCGGCGACTTTCCCGTCGTAGCCGCTGGCCGTCTCAGAATGGTGCGTGATGGCGTGCACGGTGAAGTACTGCCAGCCCTTCGGGGCCTGCTTCCGTGCCAGCAAGCTCTTGACGAAGTCGCGCCTTACCGTGGTCGCGGACAGCATCAGCTTGTTGTTCTCTATCAGGGTCTTCCGTTCCGCTTTCTGTTCCTCCGTCATCGGCCCTTTCGGCGTCGGAGCCGTGCCGTAGCCGTTGTAGTACCGCGGTGTGAAGCCGAGGTCTTTCCAGCCCGTGACCACGGCGGCGGCGGAGTGCTCGCCCCGGTAGTCCGTTTCGATGTAGACGGCGTTTCCGTCCTCGTCGGTGGCCGGTTCCCCGTCCGCCTTTTTCAGGGACGTGACCCGCAGCGTGTCGCTGTCCTCCCCGTACCCGCATTCGGAAACAACAAGCGTTCCTGCCGCTTCCAGCTCTGCGGTAAGAGCGGCCAGCGCGGCGGCGCGGTCCCGCTTGTCGCGCAGCCGCTGGGTGACATGGGCGAGCATGTCGGGTTCGTCCATGATGACCGATTCAAGCTGGGCGGTCGCTTCCTCATTTGACTCAAATTCCGCGAGGATTAGAGCCGCTTCGATGGTGTAGCCCTTGCCCAGGGCGTCGGCCCCGGTGTCCGTGGACTTGGCTTTGAGCGCACCCTCGACGGTGGTCTTGGTCCGTCCGGTCTTCTTGGCGATCGCGGCCGCCGAGACACCGATCAGGGACAGCTGGTGGTACGCCTCGGCCTCGTCCGCTTCGGTCAGTTCGGCGCGCTGGATGTTCTCCACCACCTGCGCCACGATCCGGTCCGCCTCTTCCGGGCTTTCGATGATCATCACCGGGATGCTGTCCCGTTCGGCTTCGACGGCGGCGCGGGTGCGACGCTGACCTATCAACACGTGCACAGTCCCGTCGTCCTTGCGGTGCGCGATCACCGGTTCCATCACGCCGTGTTCCTTGATGCTGGCAATGAAATCGGCAGTCAGGGCCGCGTCCTTCCGGACGTTCACGTCGACGGTCAGGGTCGCCGGGTCGATCATTTCAAGCGTGGGTGTTGCGTTCATTGGTCGTGTTCCTTCTTGTCCGAGAAGCGGGGTGGGTGGGGCGGTACTGGTGACCGGCCAGCTCCCCTTCTCCCCCGTTGTTTTTTGGTTGCTGGCAAGCTTGCTTGCTCGGCGGCCGACGGAAGCCCGTCTACCCAAGGGGCAAGGGCGGAAAAATCTTGCGGGATCCGAGCGTGCGAGGATCCCTGGTAAAAGAATTTTCGGGCCGCAGGCCCCGGTGGAGCCTGCGAAACCGGGGCTAGACGGGCTGGAGCGGACGCCTAGAATCCGCAGGACAGCAACTAGAAAACGTCGTAGACACAACAGGTGATGACGGGCCGGAGCCTGCGACGGACCGGCAACACTTAACAGCCGGCCGCGCCAGCGGACGCCCTTATGGGTGTGAGTTCTGCGAACATGTTTTCCTCGAAGCCGCCGCCATGAAAGGACGGCCCTTTCGGGGCATGCCGGCCTGCCGCCGGCGGCAGCTGCTCCCCTCCTGGTCGGCGGTTGGCGGTCCGCCGCTGGCGACCACCAGCGCAAGCCGCCCAGGACGGCGGACCGCCCGCGGTGACCGGCCCCGAAAGGCCGGCCACCCTGTGACGCTAGCTGCCGAGCAGTTCGGCGACTTCGGCCGCGTCGGAGACCAGGACCGCGCCGCCTTCCTTCAGGAGTCGGTGGCATCCTGCGGAGTTAGCGCTGTGCACGCTGCCCGGGACGGCCGCGACATGCCGGGCGATGGTCTCGGCGTGGTGCGCGGTGTTCAGCGCACCGGACCGCCACCGGGCTTCCACAACACACGTGACCCCGGCAAGGGCGGCGATAATGCGGTTCCTTTGCAAGAATCTGGCCCTTGTGGGGGCGGTTCCCGGGGGCAGCTCGGAGAGTGTCAGGCCGTTGGCGCGGATCGCGGCCGCGAGGTCCGCGTTCCCGGACGGGTAATCCCGGTCAAGTCCTCCGGCCAGCACCGCGATGGTAGCGGGGCGGTCACCGACGTTACCGGCCAGCGCGGCGCGGTGGGCATGGGCATCGATGCCGTAGGCGAGGCCGGAGATGACACAGATGCCGCGCTCGGACAGCCCGTAGGCAATCTCTCCGGTGACGGCCACCCCGTAGCTGGTGCTGTCGCGGGAACCGGTCACTGCCACACACCGGGATGGGGCGGGGATCCCGTGATCGATAGTTCCCCGGTACCAGAGGCCCCACGGGGCGTCGGGAAGGTCGTCCAGCCCTGTCGGCCAGTGTTCATCGCCTGGAACCAGGAAACCGCCGCCCAGGCGTTCGATGGTGGCCAGGTCGGCCATCGCCGCGTCTGTGTCGTGCTCGCGGGGGTGCGGTGCCCAGCGGTCCAGGCCTTTGGCCAGATCCTCGGCCGTGATGTCCCAGAACGGGGACACGGGACGTGCGCCCAGGGCCATCCGGTAAGCGGCGTGGGCGCCGTGGCGGGCGACAAGGGCGCGGGCCACAAGGTCAGTCGGCGCGAACATCCGGGTCAGCGCGGCGCGGGCGATGCGGTTTTCATCAGTCATGGTGGTGTTCCTTCTTGTCCGAGAAGCAGGGGGCGGGTGGGGCGGTACTGGTGACCGGCCAGCTCCCCGTTCCCTCCCCCGTTGTTTTTTGGTTGCTGGCAAGCTTGCTTGCTCGGCGGCCGACGGAGGCCTGTCTACCCGGATGGGCAAGGGCAGAAAAATCTTGCGGGATCCGAGCGTGCGAGGATCCCAGGTACAAGAATTTTCGGCCCGCAGGCCCCGACGCAGGAGGGGCTAGACGGGGTGGAGCGGACGCCTAGAATCCGGAGGACAGCAACCAAAAAACGTCGTAGACACAACACGTGATGACGGGCCGGAGCCCTGCGACGGACCGGCAACGCCCAACAGCCGGCCGCGCCAGCGGACGCCCAACGACTGGTTGAAGCGCAGCGGAAACCAGGAACGTCCCGCCACAGAAAATGCACGGCGAGGTGG
>NZ_JBHVZR010000011.1:0-22987 GCF_042879835.1 Pseudarthrobacter sp. NPDC058329 | reverse complement strand
TGGTCTTCCCGCCCCCCGTAAACCAGGTAAGACCGGACAACCAAAAGGCCCCGCGGGGGGCCCTCGCCGTGCATTTTCTTTGCCGGGACTTTAGCTAGCTTTCCCTCTCCCGTCGGCTTCCCAGCCGGCGCGGATGCGGTGTGCCAGCTCCATGCCGAAGAGCGGGTCTCGCGAAACTACCATGGCCGGAACGGGCTTGTAGTTGGGGTGATATGGAGGAACAACGCCGGCGAAGAAGGACCTAATTTCAGCATCTGAGTAGAACTCGCACCTTTCGATATCAATGAAGTGCATACCCATGTGTGACGCCAAGGGCAACAGCGGGGCGTCATGCCTCGTTTGGGGGCTCGGTATAACAACGGCGGCCAACCTTTCAAGGAGTAGCCCTGGGAGGGCCGGCGCGCCGCCGAGAGTCATAATGCTGAGGTCGGTCTCGAAGAGAGTACGAACTCTGGCGCGATCTTTCGCCTGAGCGGCTACGACGGCTACCCAGCCCTGCCGGACCTGAGCCAAGGGTTTGACCGGCTCCAGCAGTTCAAGGATCATCGGCTCACCGGTGTGCGGGTCCACGGCGTTGAGGTGGGAGGCTCCGACCTGGCCTGTGTAGAGCCAGCCTGTCATCGTCGATGATGACGTTACCGTGACCATCAGGAGCGGCTCTTCCGGTTTTCCGTCCAGCTTCCGGTAGAGAATAACGTTTGCTGAGTAGCCGAAACCAACAGTGTCCTGGAGGGCGCTGCCGTCGATAGCATCCAGCACCCACACGAATGTTCCCGGGGGTGCCGCTCGGAACCTTGCCCAGTCGGGCTTTGATGCTTCCTCGCCGACGACAACGGATCCAGCAATGAGAGCTTTCAGGTCTGTGCCGATCAAGAGATGGGCTGCGACGTCGTTCTTGGTTTGGTCCCCGCCTTCCTGGTGCTCACGGGGGTCAGCCGCCTCGATCAAGCGTTTCAGGTGGCTCCACCGGTCATGCTCCGGCATGTTGCGTAAGTAGAACTCGTCATCGAGGTCCATAACAGTGTTCTCAGCTGGATATTGGCCCATCGCAACTGCTTCCGGCAGCCGCCGGTGCAGAATCATGCTGACCTCCCGGAGAAGGCGATGCAGTGTTGACGTGGGGTCGTGATCGTGATGATCTCGTGGTGCTTTCACAACGTGCCTCCTGGTGGCGGTTGGGGGCACGGCACGCGCGCGCCGCTAATAGCCAAATGTAAGTCACAATCATGTATTTTTGAACTCTTGTATTTCGATTACAAACGGTGGTACTGTGTGGGCATCGCGTCGATCTGCCAGCATCTGCAATGGGGTCGACGCGTTAGTCATTGGCCCACTAAATGGAGGCTCGAAATGCCGAAAGTCCACAACGTTGCCTCGCGCCGTCCCCAGAGTTCCCGCTCTGCAGAACCACGACGTGCGGAACGACCAGCAAACGTGCGGCTTGACGACGCACGATTGGGACTTATCACCGCACTGGCCGTTATCGACGAAACGACTGTGGCCGAGCAGATACGCCTTGCTTCGGACGCCTACATCAAGCAGCGACTCAAGGATGCCGAACTGCCGGCGAAGGTTGAAGCCGCAGTAGAGCGCTACCGTCAAGGTTTTTCCTCACTCCTTGCCGGAGAACCCAGCACTCCCAAGGATCCAGACCGAACCGCACCCCGCGACATGCGCAGCGAGAAGCAAGTCACGTTGAGGCTGGAACAACGCACCATCGACTTCTGCACCAGCCTTGCCCTCCTGGACGCCACCACCCTCGCTGATCAGCTAAGGGCTGCCATCGACGCCTACACCGCGGAACGTCTGCAGGACCCTGAACTCGACCGGCGCACCAAGGCAGCCCGGAAAGATCAGGACGAGTTGCTCGCCCGACTCTCAAAATCCGCGTAGCAAGTGGCCGCAGTCCGCTCGTCTTACCTATCGATCAGGCGAGTGTCACAGTTGGTGTTATTTAACGCCGGCGGATCGTTATCGTCCTTAAGGGATCAATCCTCCACAGGTATTTAGGGGCGCCAAAGAGCCGGCACCGTAATTGGGGCCGACTCTTGGTGTTCCTCGGACAAAGGCAACCTGTGGTGCAGCGTTATTGCTGTCTGGTGCTACAAGTTGCGGTGTTCCTGGGCGTGGGCGTGTCCACCGGCCCGGAACATGTAAACAACAGCGCCAGGGGGTGACGGAGCTCTGCGACGGCGCACCCTGGCCCTGACAGCCGGCCGCGCCTGCGGACGCCCGCTACCTGGTTGAAGCGGGAGCGCAAACCAGTGCGAGCCCTTCGAGCATGCCCTTCACCTCAGCTGGTGTGGTTCAAACGACGGTGTCGTGCCGGCCGATGCCCCTATCCCGCACGCCTTTGGGGCCCTAGGGTGGGGGCATGACTGATCCGGCGCCGCGTCTTGGCCACCCAAGTGGTGTGCTGCGGATCCTGGTGGTGGTGTTCACTGTCACCGCGGTTGGATCGTTGGTGCTGGTGGCCGTGGACCTGGCCATTGGCCGGCCTGCTGGGGGCGATGTTTTCATCGCGGTGCTCAACAGTGTGGCGGCCGTGATGTTGTGGCGATGGAGATCCGGAATGGCACGGACATGACGAAAGGCCGGCACGGGGCCGGCCTTTCGCGGTTTTTCCTCGGACAAAGGAAACTTGTGGTGCAGCGTCCTTGCTGCCTGGGTGTTAGAAGTTGTGGTGTTCCTGGGCGTGGCCAACGTCGACGGGCCCGGTTGTTTGGCCGGCTGTGAGCAGCTGCAGTTCAATGATGTCTTCGGCCAGGCTGGCGTCGGCAGCGGGCTGGTCGTCCTCGGTCAGGATGTATTCGTGTCCCACAGTGCGCGCCCTCCCGTTGTAGTGGTTGTGCCCACTGTAGTCCAGGATCCTGAACGCTTACTGGGTGTGGCGCTGCGCCCGCGTCAGCGTGGTCGGCGGCCGGCGGAGCGAAGCGGGGGAGGCCGCCCCGCCACCGCAAAAAGCCGGGCCGGATACCCTGCAGGTGATCCGTCCCGGCCTTTGCGGTTAGAGCAGGCGGCGCTTGTAGGACTGTTCAGGGTCCATGGCGGCATCGGCGATGTAGCCGCGGTTGATCAGTTCCCGCAACAGCACTGCCAGGCGGAAGTCTGGAACGTCCTCGGCAGCGAGCTTTAGGTAGCGGTCCGCTTGGGATCCGCTGCCTTTGAGCCACTGAAGCCAGCCCATCAGGGTCAGCATCGGTGCGCGCTGCCCGGCCGGTACAACCTTCATCAGTTCGAACGCGACAGCCTCGGCCCGGTCCACGCGGTCCCAGTCGGGACGGGCCGTGAACTTGCCCATCAGCGCGTCGCCGAAGTTGCCGTTGTGGGTGGTGATGGTGTCCCGGAACAGGTAGTCCCGGATGTGCCGGTGCTGGAATGCCGCCGCCAGCTGCCGGGCGGTATCCATGTCCGGTGTACCGTCGTCGTACAGTTCGGCGGCCCACATCCCGCAGGCGCCACGCAGGTCCTCGTCGCTGCCTTCCGGTGTTTCG
Source organism: Pseudarthrobacter sp. NPDC058329 (assembly GCF_042879835.1). NCBI lineage: Bacteria > Bacillati > Actinomycetota > Actinomycetes > Micrococcales > Micrococcaceae > Pseudarthrobacter > Pseudarthrobacter sp. NPDC058329. The sequence goes on along the minus strand of NZ_JBHVZR010000011.1, from coordinate 19,493 downwards.
ACTGGGGGCGCCCAATCGCCAAGCAATTCAGGGTTGTACACCTCGATGTTCGGGGCGGACCCGAAATAGGTCAGCGTGACGTTGGCGTTGCTGTCGCGGATTTCATCCAGTGAGTTCTTTTCCGCGGTACCGTAGGTTGCCCAGTGGGTGCCCGTCACCAACAGGACCCTCTTGACGGGCATACGTGCGGTGGCCAGCTCGGTGCTGAGGGCGAGGACGTGCGCCGCGTAGGGGAAGCCGTAGGCCGGTTTCTCGTCGGTGTAAACGATCACAAAGGACCCCGTTGCCTTGTCGTCGTTGGCGGCGTAGGTGGTCATCATCTGCGCGTAGTCCAGCGGGGTGGACGCTGCCGGTGCGTCCATGCGTAGGCTGGCGCCAAGGAAGCCGAGGCGTGTCGTCAGCACGACAAATGACTCCTTGGGCCGGTTGCCCAGCAGGTGCGGGACGGCGGCGATCAGGTCAGCGGAACCGGTGATGGTCAGTTTTTCAGTCATGGTGTTGTTCCTTCTTGTCCGAGAAGCGTGGGTGGGTGGGGCGGTGTGTGGTGACCGGCCAGCTCCCCTTCTCCCCCCGTTGTTTTTTGGCTGCTGGCGAAGCTTGCGGAGCTGTGGCCGACGGAGGCCCGTCCACCCGAAGGGCAAGGGGCGGAAATCTTCGTAAGGAAATCAGCGACGAAGGAGCGCCGTCGAAGAATTCCGCACCGCAGGCCCCGACGAAGGAGGGGCTGGACGGGCCGGAGCGGACACGTACAATCCGAAGGACAGCAGCCAAAAGACGTCGTCAACAAGACAGGTCCAGGGGGTCCGGAGCTTTGCGACGGCGCGCCCTGGACCCAACAGCCGGCCGCGCCAGCGGACGCCCTTATCGGTGTGAGCCCTGGCGAACACCCTCCCCGGCCATCGGCGAACCCAACGGCACCGGCAGCCCCGGCCTGCCGCCGGCGGCGCCGACCAGGCACCCGATCCTGGCGAATGGCGGTCCGCCGCTGGCGACCACCAGCGAAAGCCGGCCACGACGGCGGACCGCCCGGCGGTGACCGGCCCCGCAAGACCGGCCACCACGTTGCGCTATTCGCGGCGGTCGTGCAGCGGAACCGCTCCATAGTGTCCGGCTGCGCGGCGGAACCGTGCGTCGCTGCTGAAGATGAAGGTGCCGCCGAACATGTACCACGGGGCAGGTTCACCTTTCGGGGCGGCGGGCTCGGCGTGGACCACGGTTTCGCGGTGGAAGTGCTCGTTTTTGACGAGCCGGACGGCGGGCCGTTCCTCGGTCGCTTCGAAGACCGGGTCGATGTCCTCGCCGATGACGGTTACTTCCATGACGTGGGCGGAGATTCCCCGGTTGGAGAAGTTCGTGCCCAGGGCGTCGCGGTAGATCAGGGCGGTGATGCCTTTGGGGGTGGTGGTGGCGTTGTTCATGTGCTGGCTCCTTTGAAGGCGTTGGGGTGCTGTACTGCCCGGCCCGGGCCGGGCAGTACAGCGGTTGTCAGTGCTGGTTAGGCGGCGTGGACGGTGTAGGGCATGCGGTACCGGCTGGGGAGCTCGGCGGCGGCTTCGGGCAGGTCGTCCGGGCCTTGGGCCTGCCCGTTCTTCCAGTGGAAAAATGCCTGTTCGGTGATGGCGTCCCACTGCCGGGCTTTGGTCCGGTAGTAGGTGCAGGTCACGTCACCCTCGCAGTACGTGGCAACGCCGAACAGGTTCCCGATCCGGTCAGCGGTCCGGGTGGCCGCGACCATGACGTAGGGCCATTGGCCCAGGTCCCAGCCATCGCAGCCCCAGCTGGAGAGCACCGTCCAGCCGTGCTGTTCGATGAGGTCCATCCAGTCGTAGCCGCCGTTCATGTGGTAATCGCCCAGCACGGACATCCCGTCGATGGCTTCCCCGGTGTCGGCCAGGGTCACGGTCTTCCTTGTTACTGCGTTCATGGTGTTGTTCCTTCTTGTCCGAGAAGCGTGGGTGGGTGGGGCGGTGTGTGGTGACCGGCCAGCTCCCCTTCTCCCCCCGTTGTTTTTTGGCTGCTGGCGAAGCTTGCGGAGCTGTGGCCGACGGAGGCCCGTCCACCCGAAGGGCAAGGGGCGGAAATCTTCGTAAGGAAATCAGCGACGAAGGAGCGCCGTCGAAGAATTCCGCACCGCAGGCCCCGACGAAGGAGGGGCTGGACGGGCCGGAGCGGACACGTACAATCCGAAGGACAGCAGCCAAAAGACGTCGTCAACAAGACAGGTCCAGGGGGTCCGGAGCTTTGCGACGGCGCGCCCTGGACCCAACAGCCGGCCGCGCCAGCGGACGCCCCTCAACTGGTTGAAGCGCAGCGGAAACCAGCCTTGGAGAGCGTAAAATGAGAGCGTCCTCCGTCATCGGCCACTCCCCCCAGTTGGCCGGTGACGGCGGACCTAAAACTTCACCGCAACTTCCTTATGTGGGATGCTCGAAGGTGTAAGCAGCAGGATGTTTGCAAAGCAGCGGGCCCACATTCCTTAGAATGCGGGCCCGCTCTTTCTTCTGGAGGATCCCGTCGGCGTTGGTAGCGTAGGAGCGTCTCGCCAGTCGAAGCGGAACTCGGGGGAGTTTTCCTCCTGGCGGGACATCTATTTCAGAGGGGCAGGGTATGGGGCTGCGAAGCTTTTTCGGGAGACGCCCGGCAGTAGCCGGCGAGACGGCTGTTTCAACGGTCGTCATTGACCCGGCAGTGCCTGAGCCGTTAACGCCTGAGCAGTTTGCAGAGTTACAGGACGCCTGGGCCGAGCTCGCCGAAGCAGCCGAAGGCTCCGGCGTCACCGGGATGCACGCCTGTTCACGCAACGGGCGGCGCTGGGAGGAAGACCCCGCGGCCGTGCGCGGCCTGGCGGCAATCCTCAGGAACGTCCGGGCAGAGAATGCCAACAGTTAGCTAACCGCGTGTTTCAGGGCCCGAGGCTGTCGTGCCGCCTAGGGTCAGACTGTGGAAAGGAATAAGTCCGGGGAACTGGAAGGGCAGACCTCCATTAATGAGCTGCTCGATGAACCGATCGGCGAGTACCCCACCCAACTGGCGCTGCCCATCCTCGTTCAGATCCAGCCCGGTCGATTCCGCCGCCTGTCCTGACCCCGCATGCGAAACCTTCACCACGGACTTCGGCGCGGAAGGGCACACCAGGTGCGGGCCCTCCCCAGGCCTCCCGGCACCTAGTAGCGCTACCGCTGTTCACGATTGGGGTCAATTCGGGTTATCCACGGCTGAATATTCTTGGGAGCCATTGGGAAGCTCCCTTCGGCAGCCGTAGCGGTGGATAACCCGGGAAAGAATTGTCCCCGGTTGTGGGCAGCGGCCCCGACCCGGGATCAGCGCGCACATCCTGCGGCCAGTGCAACATGGCGGAAGACGCATTGTCAGCCCTGGCGCGTACACTGATTAAATCGAACATATATTCGAATAAAGGTGTGTTGTGGGCGTTGTTGTCGGTCCTCGTGTGATAGATGCGGGTGTTTCGTTGTTGTCGGTGCTGGTGTCTCCGGTGCGGGTTGCGGCGGGGTTTCCGTCGCCGGCACAGGACTACTTTGATGGCCGGATCGACCTGAATGCGCACCTGATCAAGGACGTCACCAGCACATACGTGGTGCGGGTGTCTGGGGAGTCGATGGAAGGGCCGGGATCAGCGACGGGGACGAGCTGATCGTGAACCGGGCGCTGGAGCCACGTGACGGGGCGGTGGTCGTCGCGGTCCTGGACGGAGAGCTGACGATCAAGCGGCTGCGGATCACCCCGACAGGGGTGATGCTGCAGGCGGAGAACCCCGCGTACCCGGACATCGAAGTCCCGGCCCTGTCCGACCTGACCATTTGGGGAACGGCTGTCCGTTGCTTGCATCACATTTAGGGGGCCTGTCATGTCTAAGCCGGCGTTGATGCGGCACATGCCGCAGATCGCGCACGTGGACGTGAACTGTTTCTACGCCTCCGCGGAGCGGGCCTTCAACCCGTCCCTGGAGGGCAGGCCCGTGATCGTGCTGTCCAACAATGACGGGTGCGCGGTCACCCGCTCCCCCGAAGCCAAAGCCCTGGGCATCGGCATGGGTGAGCCGTGGTTCAAGCTCGCCCCGCAGGCGAAGGAATGGGGCCTCGTCGCGCTTTCCAGCAACTACGAGCTGTACGGGGATCTCAGCGCCCGGGTAATGGAGCTGCTGGGCCGGTACTCGGCCTGGTTGGAGGTCTACAGCATTGACGAAGCCTTCCTCGGCGTCAAAGGCACCCCGGCCGAGCTGCTGGCCATGGGCCGGTCTATGAAGGCCGCGGTCCGGCGGAATGTCGGCGTGCCGGTCTGCGTTGGGATAGCGCCGACGAAGACGCTGGCGAAGCTGGCCAACAAGTGGGGAAAAAACAACAAGGCCTTCGGCGGGGTGTGCCCTTGGGACTCCGTCCCCGCCCCGGAGCGGGAGGCGTTGCTGGGCCGGCTGTCCGTCGAGGAAGTCTGGGGCATCGCCGGACGACTGACCCGGCGGCTGAACGTGATGGGCATCTTCACCATCGCCGACCTGGTCCAGGCCGACCCGGTCAAGATCCGGGACAAGTTCTCCGTCGTGATGATGCGTACCGTCCTGGAACTGCAGGGGACCCCCTGTATCCCCATGGAGGAAGAACGGATCGGGCGGGACCAGCTGATTTTCTCCCGGTCCTTCGCCAAACCCATCACCACCGCGGCGGGGATCCGGCAGGTGATGAGCGTGTACGGGCAGCAGGCATCGGCACGCCTGGCCAAACACGGGCTGCAGGCCAAGGTCCTCACCGCGTTCGCCGGCACCTCGCACTTCAACCCCAACGACACCTCCTACCCCTCCGTCTGCGTGCCCTTGCCGATGCCCACCGCGGACCCGGTGATCCTGACCAAAGCCGGCCACGCCCTTCTGCCCCGGATTGTCGAGGGCGTCCGGTACGCCAGGGCCGGGATCATGGTCACCGACCTGCGCCCCAACGGCAACCAGGCACCCCTGTCACTATTCGAAAACCCGCACGAAGAACGCCACATCGGAACCCTGCTCGAAGACGTCACCCGACGGTACGGCCGCGGGTCCATCGGCCTGGGCCACGGCGGGATCCGGGGCGGGCCGGACTGGACCATGAAACGGGACATGCTCTCCCCCAGATACACCACGCACTGGGATGAACTCCCCCTCGTCAAAGCCGCCTGACCAGCCCTCTGCACCACCCAGGAAGACAACAAGCACATGACCATCACCCCAGAAGCACCAACCCTCAATGCCCCGGTGGACGTCCGTTTCACCAAGGCCGGCACTCCCCTGGCCGTCCGCTACGACGGACGCATCTGGGCCGTCACCGAAGAACCCGTCCACTGGTTCACCAGGGACTCATGGTGGGAAACCCGCCATAACGTGCCCGTAGGCGTTGGGAACGTCGTCGATATTGAACACTGGCGTGTGCAGGTTCGTCTCGGAGCCTCAACCTCGGCACCCCGGACCTTCGAGCTACGCCGTGATCCCCTCTCGGAGCGATGGTTGCTTGAGTCGCTCACTGACAATTGAGGGCATCCTGCCTAGTGGTATGGCAGGGCCTGGTTTCGCCGCCGATACTGGCCGCTCTGACGCTGGGAACAGCCCGCACCTGGGACTTGTTCAGTTGGGTTCTAACGGCAGGGCGGCTTCTTCGACTGGCAGACTGCGGTTTTCGTAGAGCTCTCGAACGCGTACATGCTCATCGATGGGTGTGGCTTCCAAAATCGTTTCTATGAGGGCCCTCATGAACTGTGCGGCTGCAAGGTCCTCAGGGACCTGTTCCTCGACAAGTCTGGCCGTGCCGGCAGGATCGTCATCGTCCCAATCCACCAAGACCAGGGCTGTAGTTGTATAACCGTTTCCGTCCCCACGGTCGCGGAGTTTCCGCATCATGTCAACGGTCCGGGCAAAGGCCCCAGGTTCGTCCTGCACGATGGTCCCTCGTTGCACGAAGCCGAATCCAACAGCAGCCAAAGGGTATCTTCCGCGGAGGTTCCCGGCATCACCGTAGGCTTCTTCAAAGCGGTTCGAAAGGTTCTTCCCGAACGATGAACTCATGGCCTTGGTTGAAAGAATCAGCTCGGGGCCGCGGTCCCACCGCGCAATAGCGACATCGACTTGCTTTACGTAGGCGCGCCCAAGAATTCTGGCGTCCGCCGCGCCAAGGCCCCTCGACACGATGGACTCCCTAACTTCCGTGGCCAGGTTGCGGGGAAGCTTGTCCAAGAGTGCCATGACGTCCTGGGACACTACTCGCGGCCGGTTTGCCCGTGGCCACACTTCATCAGGTCCAAACCCTGCCCGCCTCAATTCATGTGCGAACCAGGAGTCGATGGCTTTAGCGAATCGGCCACTCTGAGACTTATCTCCGGCTGCCAAAGGCACGGCCAGGAGGCTGCATAACAGGCTATAGTCCGGTACAAATAGCGGCTGCTGCCCAGCCGCCTGATGCTGCCAGGGACTTGTCGTTGACGCCCCGGCTAGTATTGCGTCAAAATCTGAAAAAGCGTCGCGACTAGCCACGGAGGACCGGCTTGGATCGTGCCTTGCGCCGGCTGTACAGGGCGGACTGGGCTGATTTGAGTTCTTTGATGTCGGAATCGGCAAGGCCCAGACCGGACTTGAGGATAACGTCATCGACTAGCTCGACGGCTTGTGGTAGGTCACCGTTACGCAGAGCGGATGCGACGCGTGAACGGATCGCATGGAGGGCTTCTGCCTGCGCAGCGACAAGAGTTGGGCTTGGAACAGGCAACAGATCCGCTTCTTTGGGCTCGATTTTCAGCATCCCTCCCCCGTAGGCTCGCCCCACTGTCTCAGCACCCAACATGGTCAGTGTATTAATGGACGCAATCGGCAAGAGCTCGCGCCCAAGTTCCCTGTGTTCCAGACGGAAGTACACGCCGTGAACTGAATTGAGATGGTGCACTCCTGCGTTGTTGGTCGTCAGGCGCGGCGTATCGGCATTCATATATGTCAGGAACAGGTCCGGAATGGACACCAGGGGAACCCTCCACCAGGGGGAACGGACACGACACTTGTAGGCGTCGTTGACCCTATCCGCTTCACCCTCCCGGATGAGGTCCTCTCCCGCGGGTGACGGGGCCCCTGCCGGACGGAACAAGTAGGTCGCCTTTCCCTCCTCGCTGAGCTGACGCAACCGCCGTGCGCTCAATTCCAGGCCCCGCAGATGCCGACTGCCCGGGGGGGAAATCCGTACGAGGTCATTTCTGTTGAGTCCGCGTTCTTTCACCTGGTCCCAAGTGAGTGCGAAGAAGGAATTATTTCCTGTCACCGCACCGAGCGAGGTCTCTCCCCAGTCATGAAGGACGGAAAATCCAGTACCTGAGAGTAAGGCGTCGTAGATGGTCCTCGCTCGAGGACCAACCATGGATGCCGTCCATTTTTCCCCTGCAGCCCCGGGGATCCAGGTACTCGGCGCGTCCATGGAGGACAAGTCCTGGACACTCTCCGCTTGGAAGAGCGCGAAACGGTCAGTGGGTCCTTCCTGGAACCCTTCAGCCAGCAGCAAAACAACTTCTTCTTGAACGGTCGGGAAAACTCGTTCGCTGAACAGCACGAGCTCGACCTTTTTGAAGCTTTCCAGGAGGAACCTGCGGACAGGTGCTGCGTAATTAACCGATAACAGCTCCGCCGGCAGTACGAGTCCCAATCGACCACCGCGCCGAAGAAACTGTGCGGAGTGAACAACGAAGGCGGCCCAACTCGAGGCCAGCTCGCTTAGGCCTACGCCGGCTGCGGCAGCTGCGGCCCGTGATCTCTCACGGGATTCCCCCGTGTGCTCTTGGTACCGGATGTAAGGAGGGTTTCCGATCACGCAGTCGTGTACAGGGTTTGGAATAACACTGAAAAAATCGCTGACATGGACGTGTGCTTCGATTCCGGCATCTGCCAGGATCATCTCCGCGAATCGGGCGGATGTCTCGAACAGTTCCACCCCGGAGTAGCTCACCGGGGGAAGTTCTCGTGCCTTGGCGAACTTGTCAGCGGAGACGAGGAACGCCGCTTCGCCGCAGGAAGGCTCCAGCACACGGGTTGTGCCATGGGTCATAGCCCAGCTCGCAATGTAATCGGTCACTGGTGAAGGGGTGAAGAAAGCCCCGCGGGCCTTTCTCAAATCGTTCGTATCGTCTCCGCGAAGCACATCTAGCACCCAGACAGTCTTCCATAGAGGACAGTCAAAGAAGGGGACCGCGCTCCGCGCCTCCAGGACCTATCGGACGGGTCCGGGTTCCCCAGCGGGACGGTCTGGGCTCGGTGCCTGCTGCGTTATAGAAACGGCCTTCATCTCCTGCTTCGGATAGGACATTTGCGGCCCCTGCTGCCCTCAATCGTTCGTCCGGGCCGTGCAATGGTGTCTTCGCCTGAACAGCGCGGTTGTTACATTGACCTGGTGATTCCCCCCGCATGGCGCTCATCTCAGGAGAAGGCCACGAATCTTTTCATGGGTTAGGCATCACTGCCGTTACCGATGCATGCAACAGTGGTGGCTGATGAGCGTGAATGCTTTCAGATCACCTTGGTCAAGGAATGCGACAGCCAAGGCCCATCTCAGCCGGTGCTCCTCTAAGAGATCTCCAACGCATCTCGACCTCCAGTCCACGGGGAATTAGGGTTGATGCCTAAGATCGACGGATGGACATGTCGTCTGGATCGCCGAAACGCTTCATCATCATCACGGACTCCACTGAACTTCATAACGCATACGCGCTAAAGGATGCTCGGTGGTCAAAGCTGTCGACGGAGATCCGGAGTAACCGGGTCGAGTGGCTGGTGCCTGAAGTAGTAATTCAGGAGACTGTTCGTCACCACAATGAGGCATACGAGGCCGCGATCAAGAAAACGATCCCGAGTCTGCGGAAGACTGAGCGCGCTTTAGGACAGCTGGGCATCTCGGTAGGTCTGAATGCTGCGGAACTTGTCCGAATCTCTCAGACGGAACACGACTATGAAAACAAGCTCCGCGCGCGTATTGCTGGAATCGGGGGCAGGATTGCAGCGCTTCCACTTATCGGGCACGCAGAGCTACTGAGCTGGGATCTGAGCCAGCGCAAGCCTTTTGGACAGTCCGGTAAGGGATATCGTGACGCCTTGATATGGGCCACCACTTTGGAGTGCGCGCGGCAAGTCGCAGCCCACGAGCATCTCATTTTTGTATCCAACAACACTCGAGATTTCGCATCGAAAGGATTGTTACATGACGATCTCCGTGAAGATTTGTCTAGAAGCGTGCCTGCCATCAACCTGAGTTATTGCGAGAATCTGACTGCGGCATTCGTGTTGATAGAGAAGCTGCTTGAGGAGGATAACCAGTCAGTTACGTCGTCATCCGAGAAGGAGCGATTGAGCACAGGGGGCCGGGGCAGTGCAGACGAAACCAATGCAGATCCTCAAGAAAAAGCCACGTCGGGCTACCCACCGCGATACAGCCCGAAGGCCGACCTGGATGAGCTTCTTCGAGAAGTCTTGCTCCTTGAGTGTGGGGAACTTGTCGCTTCGACCTTGGAACACCACACGAAGGATGGCGACTTCTCTAGGCCCGAATGGATTCCCGCTCAGCTGGAGAATCCAACGATCTATCATGTAGACCCGCTCACTGACCTCATGACTTGGAAGCTGATTGAGAAGTTCCGGGATGGCGCACAGCTGATCCACATGGCAGCACCCTTCACCGTCACCGTGGATGGGTATATGGATAAAGGGGACTATTACGCTGCCGAGTCCAACTCAGATTCCGCAATCTATGCCCTGCAAGCAGACTTCAACGACCACTACGCCCTCGTCGCAGTGGACGGTGCCGGTGACATCGAGTTCAGTGTGCTTGTTTCTCCGGATAAGAACGAGGTGAATCACGTCGAGCTAACTTCACTCAAAACCCGCATCCTCTGATCAGGTGATGCTACGGCCTTCAAGATGTTTAGGCGCGCAGGACCGGATTATGCCAGCTCCCTCCGCTATGCCGCCGACACAGCCTTGCGGATTCGTTCAAAAGATTCCATGCCTAAATAACGCCAGCTCTGTGGCGGTTCCAAGCCATGCTCGGCTCTCATGTCGGCTAAAGAAACCTGTTGTTTTCCCTCAGAGATGCTTTCCAAGGGAATCGCATACGCTCGTTCTGCTCCCGCAAAATAAGCATCGTATTCTGCCCTCGATAAGCCCGTTTCCTGGCCCACGAGCTCCCATAGGCTATCGGGGTCCGAGGCTAGAATCTGGCCGATCACGGCGTACCCACGAATGGCCATGTCTCGTCCCGAGGAGTACACAACCATAGGGGTTCCCATTGCTACCTTCGGGGCGTGGCGTCGCAGTTCCACTGTCTTTTCCCCTGAAAATATGGCCTCCACAAACGAGGATCGGATCGAGATTAGAACTGCGCTGCGGGCGGGCTCCCTAACCAACTGATGCTGCGTCATAACGCGTTCCTTCTCTATAAATTTGATCAAATAGCGCCGTCGGGACGGGCCTTGCTCCCGGCAGGGTTCCTAGAGAAATTCCCTCCATGGAGGCAATGTCCACCGCTCGATGATAGGTGACCGGTCTGTCAAAGATCTCCGTATCAGCGAAGATCAACGCCGCAGCCAGTCCCTGATGGTCAGCAGCCTGTCGCACGTCTTGGATGTTCCATACCCCGAAGGACTTGTATCTCTCGTAGAGGTTGGTTGGTGTACCTACCCTGGTACTGACAAGTCGAGAACAGCCTAAAATGAGCTGAGCCGTGCTCACGTACCAGAGGATGCGACCAGGGGCCTTCGGTACGTAGTTTCTGGACTTGTAATAGACGTGTCGTCTGCTCAAGCCAAGCTCCGCCGGTCGGTCAAACAAGGTCAAATCATGACCAAGCAACTGGCTAGCGGCGGTAGGACGGATCGGAACAATATAAGTCGGCAATGTACTATCGGTCATTTTGGCCGGCCAAAGCAATCTCTCTATTTCAGCGGCGGCTTGCGGGTTAGTCGTGACGTCTGATCCGTCCAGCATCTGCATGAACGGGCCTGAAACTACTCCACCCGTTTGGGCAGCAACCAATGCCGCCCGCTGAACTTCAGTCCACGGACCGCAGGCTTCAATTGCGAGCATTGACCAGCCATGGTTTGTCTGCCACAGGCCGTCTCTTTGGAAGGACTGTTGGACTCGGGGATCGGGCCCCACAGCGGGATCAGTTATGTGAATGTGCGGAAGCTTCAGGCCACGGGCCTCGGAGCGAAGCAGATAGAGGAGTTGCAGCGTCAATGCCTGCGTCATTTTTCCGCGTGCTATCCGAAACATCGGCACGTTCAGGCTGCCAGTTGCCTCATCTTGACTAGTGGCGAGGAGCGCGGCGGGTTCAGAGGAGTCTCCCATGTAGATCAAGCGCCTCCGTCGCGTCGGGTCCTGATCACTCCTCACACTCTCGCTTATGCGTCTGCGGAATGCTGCTCGCTTCTCTCCCACTCCCGTATTGAGGAACCCGTGTAGGTTTTCGACAGATCCTGCGGCAGCTTCTGAGATGCTGACCGCAGTGTTTTGGATTTGAACGGGAGCATAAAACACAGAGCGTTGTAACTCATCCACATGCACAACCAGCTCCGTTGGCGACAGCACTCGCGTACCAAGCGAAGCAGCAAGTGGACCAAAGGTCCGTGCGGCCTGTTGGTCCCTCGTTACAAACACATCTGCCCCGGCAATTGCGGCCTCAGCAATTAGTCGGCAGTCTTTTCTGAGGCTCGGGTCCTGATCCAACTCTGACGAAGGAATGCTGGCGATCCATTCCCCAAATTTCTCTTTCACCAAGGGTTCATGCTCACGCCGGTACAGGTTTGCATAGGTGCTGACCGTGGAGAGAATGCGTTTCCTGTCCTCTTGGTTTGGAATTTGGTTTACTTCGTTCTGAACCCCGTTGGTCGTACAGAAGAGGACTTCGCCCGCTAACCACGGCGCCTCCAGAACCTGGCTTTCCTCGCCATTTCTCGGAAGCTTAAGGTCGAGAATAATATTTGTATCTAAAACGACCTTCAGGGCGGTTGTCTCTTCAACCTGGGCCGAGAATAAGTCGCCATGGCCAAAGTCCAGTCGCCAAGAGGTTAGCTCCGAACCATTTGCTGCTCGGCCTTTCAGCGATGCCATGGGGACAAACCCTAGATGCGGCCACATGGCGTTCGCGTCCCAGTCCGGCCGACACCGTACAAAGATGCCTTGCAAATCCGAGTACTTCGTTCGGATGCTTTCCACAAGCATGGCCGCCAGACCTTGGCCCCGGTGTGCTTCCTCAACAACAAGGTGGGCCAAGCGGATCTCGCGGCGCGGAAGCGCGAAGAGAGCGTAGGCGCATAGCTCACCGTCGGCATAGACCCCAAAAACCGTTCCTGCTTCGAGGTACTCCCGGAAGGCCTCATACCGCATAAGACCGAGAGACGCCTTGTACTTGTCGCCCAGTCCTACTACTTCAGCAAAGTCGCCAGGGACACAAGTTCGGACGACGTACTGCAGTTGGGGCCTTGGACCCGTTGCGCTCATGGTCGACGTCCAACGCGGGAACCGTGCATTCGTGCAACTTTCTTGTTAGTGCATGCCCCAAACAAACTGAGAACACACGGCAGCGGCTGCTGTTGAGCATGGGACGCGCAAAATGGCTCGCAAAATGACTCATTGCTCGTCTCAATACTATGAGCCGTACAAGGAAGACTGCCCAAACACCGGGACCGAGATCGATTCCAAGACGCTCAGACAGGACGGATATTCCGGGGAGGGGCATCTCCCAAAATTTACACTGACCGTTCACGACGCCTTTGGGCCAGGCTCATGACCTAAGCTCGTAAGTGATCGCTAGCTTCGGCCTCTGGGACAGCAAGGTTTCCAGCTTGCTGTCCGCCCAGAGTTCTATATGGGGTCGAAGGCCGTTCTCGTTGTGCTTCTCGGCGATTGCCACCGCGTCACTACTGAAGCGGCTGCTGGTTGCAATGATTAGTGATCGGACCACTGGGGGTTCCCACATGGATAGGCTCGCAAGAGAAGCGTGGATGTCGCTCGGGCCTACTGATTTCGACGTATAGTGCTTCGCTTGTACGATTACACGCTCAGTTCTGATCGAGCCGGAAGAATCGGGAATCACCCGTTGAAGTGAGATGTCACGTCCTCGATCTGGGGCGTTCGTTTTCATTAACCACTCGATGTTTTGGTAGCCCTCAAGATCACGAAGGATATCGAAAAGGAGCCGCTCGAAGCCGTCGGGATTCAACACCGTCCAACTTAATGCCGTCGTCGCTTGACCAGTCAGCTCAGCTTTTCCAATCTCACCTAAGTCGATGTCGGGGACAGGGATAGGGTCCGCTTCACCAACCTTCGCTGCCTCAATATCCACTAGCACCGACGGCCAATCCAGAGCTGAAATGTCGTGCCAATCGTGGACCTCTCCGAAGCGGAGGTGTCGATTCAGATCACCCCACCGTCCCGTCCGCTCGACGGTTTGGCCCAACAGACGCTCAATCTCGGCCAGGCAGTTTTCTATCTCGTCTACTTCTGGTGTGTCAATGCGGACTCGTGGACCTAGAGGAGCCGCGTTCCACTCATCAAGGGTTGGAATACCGAGAATAATCTTCTCTATCAGCCGAGAAACCTGGTCAGTCAACTCTGTTAGGCGTGAGGCAATAACCCGACGTCTTGCTCGATCAAGAAGATGGCGATACTTCGCAAGCTCCTCGCCGGGTCGTTCCGCCTCGGCCCATGCTCCTCGTGGAAGCTCTGCGATATCTCCGTAATCCATGAAAGCTTGTCCAAGAGCGTCAATGTCAGGCAGGCTCTCGGTGATTCTCCACCCCTCGATCGGAAGTAGACCAGGAAGTAGGTCGTCCCAGTTGCGAGCAAGAGTCGTGTACTCCGGGACATTGCCGAGTTGAGGGCCACTGGGTACATAAGGTCTGGCTCGATCCCAAATTTTCTCTAGCTTCTCCAGATTGACCGCCACCTTGTCAAAGGTTGCCAATGCGCTATCCAAATCCATGAACATGAGCCTATGGCTGCTTCAGGACAATCACTTCCTCAGGTGGCCCGAAACAGCGTCATCTCAGCAATGACTTGTCCGGTGGAAGAGCCCTATCGGGGACCCACCCTTTCAATCGCCAAACGTGTCCCACTTTTTTGGAACTGGGACAGGACCATGCGGGACACTCACCCAGCAGCTCGATCCGCCTTGCTCCACGTAATTTGAACGTCCCAGATGTTATGCCAAAACGTGCGCCATTTACCGGCAAACTTCACAGGTCAACACCATGCGGCAATGCAGACAGGAGAGCTAGTTCCCTTCAGGACCGGTCGAATCACTCGGCTCGGATTCTGCCTGCTCCGCTTTCTCGGCCCTGTGGCGCTTGTACCATCCGACGCACTTCTGTACACCCTTGGCTGTGAGGCCTACCGCCAGTGCGCCGGCAGCTAGGAGCAGTGCTTTTTGCGGGTCAATTTCCCCTGGGGTTGCGGCCGCCGGCTTTTTGGCCTCGAATGCATGGAAGTTCGCGTCCCCCTCGGCCTGCGCAACTTTCCTCGCCGCTCTCTGTGCTTGCTTGTCTGCGGAGATGTCAGACCGCACTTTCGCTAGCTTTTCCGGCGAAGCATCAATGACGTCCGTGATGCTGGGGTCGAAATGGGTCGTCTCCCAAGACCGCGCTGCGTATCCACCGTACCCATTGTCATGGGACCGTTGAATGCCGAACTCTTCACCCTTTGAGGTGAGGCCATAAGCCCCCGGCTCCCCGTAGAGGAACCCCTGGTCCTTCAATAGGCGATTCACTTCCATAGGGCTTGCGCCGATCCTAGAACCAATTTCTGTAGCTGATAACCCGAACTTCCCCACCCTTGGTCCCCTCTAAGACGCTTTCTGGTTCGTCCCATTGTAGGATCCAAGATCACTCAAAGCTGGCCCGTCGAGGGCACATAGACAACCTCGGCAGCAGCATCTAACGCAAGAGACCCCCAGCCCGCCAGGAGCACATCCGCCCACCCCCTGGCCTAGCCGAGCTGTCCGCGAGTGAGGCAATCAATTGGCCACGTGGCCGGGCCCGGCCTGAAGGCCTGGCATCCCCTCCTACCGCGCCGGCAACCGAAACAAGGACATGAAGTTCTAAACCAGGGTGCCGGCAGGACTGTAGCCTGAAAAGCAAGAAGGAGAACGGGGGGTGCTTTTTGCTGCTGACCGCCTACATCATCAGTGCTACCGACGGGCAGCTGGTTGTCGGTGTTATTGAACTGCCGACCCTAACCGCTACTTCCCGGAACCTGGACGAAATACCCTCCTTGGTGAAGGCACAGGCAGCCCAGCTGACAGGACGGCCAGCTGAGAACTTCGACGTCGAGCTCCCTTACTAGCAGACACAGGCAACGTCCCGCCTTTCGCTTCCCACCATCTTCCTGCCGGGCGAGGACGAGCCTGCGCAACCTCCTCGCCCGGCGAAGGGTCGGTCAGCGCACAGCTGGTCTACAAGATCTTGGGAAAGGCAGGTGTCCGGGCGGCAAGAGCCCTGCTGCATCAGATAGGCGGGTTTCAAGGAGCCGGGGACAGGGCCAAGACCTCCCGTGCCCGTTCAAGCGCCGGCAGGCAAAGCCTGGCGATGCGTTCACGGCCCGCTGCCCGGTACAGGTCATAAGCCCATTCCAGTTCAGCTGCCGCGTCCCGGTAGAGGGCTTCGTCAAAGAAGCGCACACCGATCTCGTACCGGACCAGAGCTTCCTGGGCTGGTGACGAAGCAAGGCGCAGGGCCTCTTCCTGCAGCAAGGCCGCCTCATGCCACCGGTGTGAGCGCCGGCAGGCATGGGCCAAGACCAGCAAGGGCCGGAACCTGTCTGCCGAACCAGCCAGCAGCACGCGGCCTTCGGCAACCGCCTGCCTGTCACGGCCCAGCAGGGACAGCGCCCAGACCCGCTCCAGGCTCGGATACTCCCCCAGCCTGGCGCTCATTGCCCGCCGGTCCACGACCACGTCCCGAAGCGTCACCGGATCCGTGCGCCAGATCTCCGCGGGAGGAACCGCCAACCTGCCGCCACCTACGAAGACGCCGGTCGTCATCAACTGCCAACTCAGCGCCATCATGATCCAAGGATTCCACAGCCCCCACTGTCCCTTGGCCCGTGCGTGGATCACAGGCCTGCGGTCATGCTTCACCGCCGCAGCCTTCCTCAGCCCAGCCACCGCAGCAGCCCGGCCGGGACGTCAATTATCCAGGCACCCTGGTTTCCAGCACCGCCAGTACCTGCCGTGCTGCATCCAAGTGATGCACGGCCACGCCCACGGCATTACGCGCCGTGCTATGCGCCTGTTCAGCATCCCGCGCCAGCGTGAGGAGGTCGTCCTCGATCAGATACCAGCCTGTCCTGTACGTCCAACAGCAGACGGTAAAGCTCATCAGCGGTAGCGGTACCGGTATTCACTGGGCATCTCCCATTTTCAGATAGCGGTACACGGTGGCGCGTAAGGCGCCGATCAGTTTCTGGATCTCGACGAGGTGCCCCATCGCTCCTCAGGCGGAACGCCGCTGAAGCTCGCGGTACACCGTAGTCCGGGATATCCCGAACAGCTCCGCCAATTCAGCCTGCGTATGCTCCCCGGCGTCGTGCAGCGTCAGCAGATGCTTCCGCTGCGTCTTGGATAACTTTGGCTGCTTGCCTTTCAGCCGCCCCTTCGCCTTGGTGACCGCCATTCCCTCACGGGTGCGCATCCGGATCAGGTCCGCCTCAAACTCGGCCACCATCCACAAGACGTTGAACAGCAGCCGGCCTACCGGATCAGTTGGATCGTGGGTGCTGCCGCCGAGACTGAGCACGACGCCTTTGGCAGTCAGTTCATCGGCAATATCCCTGGCATCGGAAAGGAAGGTGCCAAACGGTCGAATTTGGTCACCACGAGCGTATCGCCGCCCCGGCACGCTGCCATCGCTTCACGGAGACCAGGGCGCACCCGATTCGTTCCCGTCAGCCCGTGGTCGACGAAGATCTGCTTCTCTTCAAACCCAGGCTAAGGAGAGCGTTTCGTTGCGCGGTCAGGTCCTGATCGCTCGTCGAGACGCGGCATAGCCGATCTTCATTCCAGTCACAAGGAACATAGTTGCAGTAATCCCACCATCAGCGTGCATATCACCGTGCGGGTATTACGTACATGGGCTCAGCCAGCAACGGCGCGGAACGTCTGGGCGGGCTCCCAGGGCACGGTGATCGACCGGCTTTCGGACGCCGTCTTGACCTCGCTAGCTAGAACTCAAGGAATACCCGCCCGGCCGTGATGCTCTGCCCTCCACCGTGTGAAACCTTCCATTCTGGGTGAAATCAAGCCATACCCTAAGCCCTTTGCTCTCGGCTTGTAATGTCATGGGATGCCGTTCCAACCAGTGCACGAAAGTTTCACCGATCAGCCTCCCGCGACAGCCACGGTGTGGCGGTACATGGACCTTGCCCGTTACTTATCTCTCCTCGAGAACCAAGCACTCCACTTTGCGCAAGCTGAGGTGATGACTGACCGCTGGGAAGGCGCTTATGGTGCGCCCAATCGAGAACGGCGACCTGCCTGGTTCACACCTGAGATTGAGGCAATGGACTCAACCGTTCGGTCTCGCATGCGGTCCTGGTTCCGGAACCATGCCTACTTAAACTGCTGGCACCTTGGGGAGTACGAGTCGGTTGCGATGTGGGACATCTACCAACGAGAAGGCCGTGGAGTTGCCGTCAGATCCACTTGGGGCTCGCTAACCGCCAGCATCACCGATCCTCGGCCCATCTTCGGCGCACGCGTCAAATACGTCGACTACACGAGTTCCTACATTCCCGAGGACAACAACTTCGACGCTTACGTCCACAAACGGCTTAGCTTCGAACACGAGAAGGAAGTCAGGCTTGCGGCTTTTCTTGAGGCCGAAAGTAAATCTCCTTCTGCCGTGGTTCCTATCTCGGTGGACCTGAACACGCTCATTCAGAGCGTGTATGTAGCACCAGATGCGCCGTCATGGGTAGCCGACACGATCGAATCCGTGAGTAATCGCTACCCCTACACCATTAACGTCCGGCAGTCGGATCTTGCCAGCGACCCCTTGGAGTGAAAGCGTGGTCTGTGCGCTGTGAGCCATCCGCCAACGGATCAGCCCTCTATGGTTGGTTTCATGGCACTGTCACGCAAAGACCGATTCAACATGAAGACCCAACTCCTTGAAGGGTTCGGAACACTTGAATGGGACTCAAACCGTGTCAACGTGCTGCTACGCGAGTTCAAGCTGCAGCCATTCACCGGTCAGTTCGATCATCCCTCGCTGGAGGAGATAATCGCTGACGTAACCGACGAGACGCTAACCGAGCTTTATGCCCTAGTCATGAATATCGACATCGATGCGGTGGCCGACGTTGTGGAATCAGCTACAAACGATGGGGGCTGGAAGCCCAACTATGCGCGGGTCTTCCTCTCTCACTCTGCAAAACATAAGAAGTTCGTAGGGGAGGTTGCAGACGAACTTGCCCTCGTCGGCGTCCATGGTTTTGTTGCTCATGACACGATGGCTTTCAGCAAGCCCTGGCAGTCACAAATCGAACAAGCGCTCCGCTCGATGCAAGCATTCGTTGCCATCATCCATCCCGAGTTCAACTCCAGCCCTTGGTGTCAACAAGAGGTGGGTTGGGCACGAGGCCGCAGAGTGCCCTTCTATGCCGTGCGTTATGGCGCTGACCCTGCCGGGTTTATCGGAAGAGATCAGTGGCCAAGCGCTGCCGGTCAAAATCCGGCACAGGTAGCCGCCATCATCAGCAGCTGGGTCTCGGCGCTGCCGGAACTGGGCACAGCGGTCACTGAAGGACTGTTCGAGTCACTTCGAACTGCCCCTAGCTTCATCGACGCAGGCACGGCCGCGAAGCGGATCGTCTCACTCGGATCCCTGACGGATGATCAATGGGATCGTCTCGACACCACATTCTGGAGCAACGATCAGATTTACGGCGGCGCGCTGCCCTCGAAAGCGCTTCAGCCCTTCTACAGAGAGAATCAGCGGCAGTGGCCTCCCGCGAAGCCTTAACCGTCAACCATTACCTTGACGGCCTATTCGAACACCCGGACAAACGTTAAAAGCGGCAGCAGCGCGGTAAGGGAGCCTTCAGCGGACACTGGGAAACTGTTCGCCAACCCTTCTCATACGATCAAGATATGGGTCGAGCCGTAATTTATAAAGGAAGGGCAGCTCATGGCCAGAACGCGCGCAACCATACGACTGGCTCACCGACGCCATGGAGCAGGGGATGCCCAAGATGTTCCGGCGGATGTTGATGCTGCTGCTGCGCCCGACCGGTCTGACCCCGCGGATGACCCCAGAACAGATGGCCGCCAGCAACATCGAGGTCGGCAAGATCGCCCGGGAGTGCAAGCTAGGCCCTGCGCTCGACAGCATCACCGTCCCTGTGCGGTACGTGCTCGCCTCAGGGGTGTCCTTCGGCAGCAAGGGTGACGAGCAGGAGATCATTCGCGCTGGCCTGGAACCGGTGTTCGAGCGAAGCT
>NZ_JBHVZR010000010.1:0-170786 GCF_042879835.1 Pseudarthrobacter sp. NPDC058329 | reverse complement strand
AACGCCCGGTCCCATTCCGAACCCGGAAGCTAAGACCCACAGCGCCGATGGTACTGCACCCGGGAGGGTGTGGGAGAGTAGGTCACCGCCGGACATAAATTACAGTAGGGCCCTGACAAAAGACGTCAGGGCCCTACTGCTTTAACCACCCACCCGCAGGGAACCCGGGGACGCTCTATCACCTCCTGCAGGAAACCCGGGGACGCTCTCTCACTTGCTGCAACCCAAACCACGATGCCCTATCACCACCCGCGGCAGCACCGCCGTCGAGCACCCCTCCCATACTGATAGAGGACCCGCGCAAACGCGACAGGAAATGATCGAGCGTCGCCTGGAAACCCGCAGGAAGTGATTGAGCGTTGGCCGTGCGTGGGCACAGGTAGAGTGGGGCACCATGAGCAGCCTCTTCAGCCACGGCAACGATAAGTTTGGAAGCGATGACGAGAGTTCCCTCGAGCTCCTCGAACCCGTCGTCCACACAGTGGTGGTGCCGGGAAGCGTTGCGCACGCCTTCGCCGGCTTTACCGACCACACGCACCTTTGGTGGCCTCTGGACAAAATCGGTGTGTACGGCGCGGGCTCTTACGTGGAGT
Organism: Pseudarthrobacter sp. NPDC058329; assembly: GCF_042879835.1. Lineage (NCBI taxonomy): Bacteria > Bacillati > Actinomycetota > Actinomycetes > Micrococcales > Micrococcaceae > Pseudarthrobacter > Pseudarthrobacter sp. NPDC058329. Next base: position 170,193 of record NZ_JBHVZR010000010.1, on the reverse strand, counting down.
TCGAGGAAAACCTCATCCTGGAAACGGCCGACGACGGCCGGACCAGCATTTGGGGCACGCTTGACGACTGGCAGCCGCCGCTGTCCTTCCACGCGACCTGGCACCCCGGCTCCAGCGCGCTGTGGTCCACCGAGCTGCGGGTGGCCTTCCGTGCCGTCCAGGACGGCACGGAAGTACGCATCTTCCACGACGGCTGGGAAGGGGCCGAGAACCCTGCCGCCACCCGTGAACAGTACATTGCCGCCTGGCCCTTGGTCCTTGCCCGGTATTGCCGTTTTATGGGCGTCCCGGAGGCCGACGAGGAGAAGGGATGACCGCGCCCACCAGTGCGTCAGGTTGAGGGCCGCCGTCGGCCGGGCTCGTCCGGCGGCACTGCAGTGCTGGTCCTGATCACGAAGTTTGTCCTGAACTCCAGATCGGCTTCCGGTGCGGCCAAGGCGTCGTCGGATCCGCTCCTGGGCCCGAGCAACCGCAGTGCAGTCCTGGCAGCAAGGGCGCCCTGCCCGCGGGGATCCTGATCCACGGTGGTCAGGCCGAAAGTCTCGCCCAGTTCATGCCCGTCCATGCCCACCACCGAGAGGTCCCGCGGAACCTGCAGGCCGAAATCGCGGGCGGCAAGGATAGTGCCCACGGCCATCTCGTCGGACGCGGCGAACACCGCTGTGGGCCGCTCCGCTGCAGCTCCCAAGAGCTGGCGGGCGGCAATGTAGGCGCCGTGGACGGTGAAGTCCGCCGTGGTCTGCCATTCCGGCCGTATCTCCAAGCCCGCCATGTGCATGGCCTGTTGGTAACCCGCTTGCCGGATGCCCGGGAGCTTGAAGTCCTGGTTCATGGCGGCGTCGCCGGTGACGTGGGCTATCCGGGTGTGCCCGAGCCGGATCAGGTGGTCGGTGGCCTTCCGGGCCAGCCGCTCGTCGTCGATCCTGATCGTGGAGGCTCCGGGCAGAGTGCCGCCGATGCCCACAATCGGGCGGTGGACGGCCAGTAGCTGCTGGATCTCGTCGTCGCTGAGCACCAGCGCAACGGCGATCACAGCGTCGAGGCGCTTCCGGAGCAGGAAATCGTTCAACACGCTCTGGCGGCGCTCCGGTTGGTCGCCCACGTTGTAAAGCGTCAGGTCGTAACCGGCGTCCAGAAGGGTGGCAGATACACCCTCCAGCACGGAAGAGAAATACCAGCGGTGGATGGACGGTACCACGAGGCCTACATTGTGGTTCCGCCCGGAGGCCAGGCTGGAGGCGTGATAGGACGGGACGAACCCCAGTTCCCCCGCAGCCTCCAGCGCCAGTTTCCGGCTCTTGGCGGAGACGTTCGATTTACCGCTGAGCGCCCGCGAGACTGTTGCGACCGACAAACCGGCTTTGTCTGCGACGTCCTTTATCCCCGCCATGCTCAATCGCTGGAGGAGTCCGGTCCAATCCGGATCCAGGCTGTTTCGCCCGAAGCCAGGAGGCCCTCCAGCCCGGAAAGCGTACTGCGGACGAGGACCTGGCCGGCGGGCATTTCCAGTGGCTCGTGGTGGAGGTTCATAAGCACCAGCGTAGTGCCGTTGACATAGGCCAGGGACGAATCCGTGCACCAGTCCTCCGCCCATGCCAGGGATCCGCGTCCCAGGTCCAGCTCCCTGCGGGCTGCCAGCATGGTCCGGTAGAGGGAAAGGTGCGACGACGGCGAGCCGGCCTGCAGGTCCCTCGCCAATTCCGCAAACGAGGGGGGAAGCGGCAGCCAGGGGTTTTTGCCGGAGCCGAAGCCGAGGTGGCGTTCAGCAGCCCGCCAGGGCAGGGGAACGCGGCAACCGTCCCGGCCCAGCCGTTCCCCGCCTGTCCGGGCGAAAGTGGGATCCTGGCGCAGGTTCCCCGGGATATCGATACCGTCGGGCAGCCCAAGCTCCTCACCCTGGTAAAGGTAGGCAGCCCCGGGCAGCCCCAGCATAAACAGGGAGGCGGCAGCAGCCCGGTGCCGGCCCAGGTGTGTGTCGGGCTGAGGATCGGCGGGGCCGATGCCGTCTCCGTCGCGGGGCCCCTGCCCGTTGTAGCCGAAGCGGGTGGCGTGGCGGACGACGTCGTGGTTGGAAAGCACCCAGGTGCTGGGAGCCCCCACAGCGCCCAGGACGGTCAGCGAGTCCGTAATCACCGTCCGAAGCCGGTGCACATCCAGCCCGGCGTGCAGGTACGGGAAGTTGAAGGCCTGGTGCATCTCGTCGGCCCTGACCCAGTGGGCAAGCCGAGGGAGGTCGACGCTGGCTTCTGCGCACAGGATCCGGTCCGGGCCGTACTGGTCCAGGATCCGTCGCCAGGCGCGGTAGATGTCGTGGATGGCCGGCTGGCCGAACATCGGTGCCTCATGGCCGGGGAAGCCGTCTGAGCTTCCGCCGTCAGCCCGCCCTCCCCATGCCGGGAGCCCCGGTGCCTTGACGAGCGCGTGGGCGACGTCTACACGGAAACCGGAAACACCCCGGTCCAGCCAGAACCGGAGAATCCGTTCGAACTCGGTGTGAACGGCGGGGTTGTCCCAGTTGAAGTCGGGCTGGGACGAATCAAAGAGGTGCAGGTACCACTGGTCCGGCTGGCCATCGGGCCCGGTTACCCGGGTCCAGGCCGGACCGCCGAAGTGGGACTGCCAATTATTGGGCGGCTCATGGCCTTCGGGACCGTTGCCGTCGCGGAAGATAAACATTTCCCGCTCCGGGCTTCCGGCAGGCGCAGCCAGGGCTGCCTGGAACAGTGCGTGCTGGTCGGAGCAGTGGTTGGGCACGAGGTCCACGATGACCCGCAGTCCCAGCCGGTGTGATTCCGCCATCATGACGTCGAAGTCCCCAAGGGTGCCGAAGATCGGGTCCACGTCGCAGTAGTCGCTGACATCGTAGCCGGCGTCACGCTGCGGGGAGCGGAAAAACGGAGACAGCCAGATGGCGTCGACACCGAGGTCGGCCAGGTGCGGCAGTTCCTCCGTAATGCCCGCAATGTCTCCCACGCCGTCGCCATTGAGGTCGCGGAACGAACGCGGATACACCTGGTAGATCACGGCTGAGCGCCACCAGCCGGGCTGGCTGTCATCAGAGTGGATCAGGCTCAGCGGGCCGGTCCGGGGAGCGGTGTTGGGCGTCACAGTTTCGACAGACATGGAAGCAAGCTTAGCTTGTCCGGCCTATTTCATGGAAACGCTTCCAGTGCGTCCACGGGAGGCTGCGCGGTCATTAATTGCCTTTCCGCAGGTCAACACTGGAAGCGCTTGCACCAAATGTCCGGACAGTGGATCCGTCCTCTTCAGCAGTGAGCCCTCATGAAACCGCCCATTGGGCCGGTCCTACACTGGTAAACATGTGCGACGACGGGTGGAGGCTTTGTGGGAAGCGTAGTTGAGGAGCTGGAGACGGTACTGGCCGCCGGCCAGGTGGACCGGACAGAAGCAACCCTGAGCCGGTACGCCGTGGACCAGGCGCCTATCCTCGACTACCAGCTGCCCCTGGCAGTGGTCTTCCCGGAGTCGGTACCGGACGTGCAGGAGGTAGTGCGGATCTGCGCCACCGGTGCCGTGCCCATCGTGCCGCGGGGCGCCGGGACAGGTGTTTCCGGTGGCGCCCACGCCACCAAGGACTGCGTCATCCTGTCCCTGGAACGCATGGACAGGATCCTGGAACTGAGCCCTGACGACGAAACAGCTGTGGTGCAACCGGGAGTCATCAACGCCGTGCTCAACGAGGCAGCAGCGGCGCACGGCCTGATGTATGCACCGGACCCCGCCAGCTTCCGCAGCTCCACAATTGGCGGCAATGTGGCCACCAACGCAGGCGGCCTGCGGTGCGCCAAGTACGGCGTCACCCGGGACTCCATCCTCGCACTGGACATAGTGCTGGCGGACGGATCGCTCATTCACACCGGCCACCAGACCTTCAAGGGCGTAGCCGGCTACGACCTGACCGGTCTGTTTGTTGGCTCGGAAGGAACTCTTGGCATCGTGGTGGGGGTGACTGTTCGCCTGAAGTATCTTCCCCGCGAAGTGCACACCATTGCGGCGTTTTACCCGGACTTCCGTCTCGCCGCGGCCGGGGTCCTGGCCGTGGGCAGGGCACGGGTGCAGCCGGCCATCATGGAATTGCTCGACGGCGGCACGCTGGCGCAGCTGGATGAAATCCACGGCTCGGACCTCACGTCGCGCGGCAGGTCGCTGCTCCTGATCCAGACGGACGGCTTCGGCGCTGCCGCCGAGGCAGCAGTGGTCCGGGAAGTACTGGCAGCCGGCGGGGCAACGGTCACCACGGAGGCAAGCGCCGAGGCAGAACGCCTGGTGGAATTGAGGCGCCACAGCAGGGGTGTGGAGGTCGACGACGAGTACCGGGTGGGAGAGGACGTCGCCGTACCCAGATCGCGCCTGGTGGACTACGTAGCTGCCCTGGAGGCCATGGCCGCCAGCTTCGGGGTGCACCTCAAGGTAGTGGCGCATGCCGGCGACGGCAACCTGCACCCCACTTTTTGGATAAACCGGAACGGCAGCACGGTGGACACAGGCGCCATGGCGAGGCTTCAGCAGGTGCTTGACGAATCCATCACGGCAGCCCTGCAGATGGGTGGCACCATCACCGGGGAACACGGTGTAGGGCAATACAAGCTGCGGTGGCTGGGCCAGGAACAACCGGAACCGGTCCGGGAGCTCCAGCGCCGGATCAAGGACCTGTTCGATCCGGCCGGCATCCTGAATCCAGGAAAGGCGATCTAGTTAGTCGTCCGAGTCCGGGTACTCGTCGATCGACTCGTCATCACCGTAGCGTGACTCTTCGGTTTCCACCTCGAGGATCTTCAGCATCCCGGTGTCCGGGTTGAGCATAATCGCGGCTTCATCCCGGCGGTGCCGGAGGATGGAGTCGATGTAGGACTGCACTGCTTCCGCCAGGGGAATGTGCCGCTCCTGCTTTTCGGACATGTACCAGCGGTGCTCCAGGACCTCATGCACCGCTTCGGCAGGCTCCAGCTTGCCGGACAGGTCGCGGGGAATGGAGCGGACAATGGGCTCGAAGATCTGGCTGACCCACAGGTGGGCGCTATATTCCTCGTCCATCTCCGGGTTATTGTCCGCCCGGAAAGAATCCATGTCGTTGAGGAGCCGGCGCGCCTGATTTTCCTGCGCGTCCAAACCCGTGAGGCGCAGCAGGCGGCGCTGGTGGTGCCCGGCGTCAACCACCTTTGGCTGCAGCTGGATAGTGGACCCGTTCTGGGTGGTTTTAATGGCGTATTCCTCGACGTCGAACCCGAGTTCGTTGAGCCGCCGGATCCTTGCGCCCACCCGCCAGCGTTCGCCGAGTTCGAAGGATTCCTTTTCCGTGAGCTCGGCCCAGAGGCGGCGGTAGCTGTCCATAATCAGCTCGCTGGTGGCCACCGGATCCACCTTTTCCTCGATGAGCCCGCCGTCCAGCAGGTCCATCAGCTCACCGGCAATGTTCACCCGCGCGATTTCAAGGTCGTATTCGCGCTGGCCGGTGGACAGGTCCGGGTAGAGCTCGCCGGTTTCAGCGTCCACCAGGTAGGCGGCGAAAGCGCCGGCGTCGCGGCGGAACAGTGTGTTGGACAGCGAAACATCGCCCCAGTAGAAGCCGATCAGGTGCAGCCGCACCATCAGCAGGGCCTGCGCATCAATCAGGCGCGTGAGTGTGTCCTTACGCAGCATCTGCGAGAAGAGGGCACGGTACGGCATAGAGAATTTCAGGTGCCGGGTGACCAGCACCGGGTTCAACGGCCGCCCGTCCAGCGTGGTGCGGCCGGTGATGACGGCGACCGGTTCAACGCAGGGAACGTCCAGCCGCGCCAGTTTGCGGAGCATGTGGTATTCATGCCGGGCGACGTGCTCGGAGGTTTCCTTGATGGCGATCACGGAGCCGCCGAGGTGCGCGAAGCGGACGATATGCCGGGAGATGCCGCGGGGGAGTGCTGCCAGGTTTTCAGCCGGCCAGTCCTCCAGTGCGATGTGCCAGGGGAGGTCCAGGAGCTCGGGATCGGCGGCGGCCGCTGTGATGTTCAGTGAGCTGGAGACCGCGGACAGCTTGCTGTCATTGGCGCTGGCCGCCTCAAACCGCGGCAGCTTGCCGATCTGCGCATAGTCGGTGGGTTCGTCGTGCCACTGGGCGCTGTTTTCCTCGGTCATGGGTCAATTCTTTCGTACATAGGGCGGCTCGCCTAAACATTAGGGGTTAACGCCGACGGCGGCCCGTCCAGGAAGGAGGGCCGCCGTCAGTGGATTAGGGCTGGATGTTAGTCGCCCAGGCGCAGGCCGGTCTTGGTGTCGAAGAGGTGCACGTGGCCCGACTGCGGACGGACGTAGATGGACTCGCCCTTCAGCGGGGGGCGGCGGCCGTCGACGCGTGCCACGATGTCGTGGTCCTTGCCGTCAAGCGTGGTGTGACCGTAGACGTAAGCGTCGGCACCGAGTTCCTCGACGACGTCGACCTCCACCTTCAGGCCTTCACCGTGCGGAGCAGTCTCGAGGTCCTCCGGGCGGGAGCCCAGCGTCACGGTGGAGCCGTGTGCTTCTTCGAGGACGTCGCGCGGTACCGGGTAAACGGTGCCGCCGAACTGCACGCCGCCGTCGACAACCGGCAGTTCGAGCAGGTTCATGGCGGGTGAGCCGATGAAGCCGGCAACAAAGACGTTCTTGGGCCGGTCGTAGAGGTTGCGCGGGGTGTCAACCTGCATCAGCAGGCCGTCCTTCAGCACAGCCACGCGGTCGCCCATGGTCATGGCCTCAACCTGGTCGTGCGTCACGTAAACGGTGGTGACGCCCAGGCGGCGGGTCAGGGATGCGATCTGGGTGCGGGTCTGAACGCGGAGCTTGGCGTCAAGGTTGGACAGCGGCTCATCCATAAGGAAGACCTGCGGGTTACGGACGATGGCGCGGCCCATGGCAACACGCTGGCGCTGGCCGCCGGAGAGTGCCTTCGGCTTGCGGTCAAGGTACGGCTCAAGGTCAAGAAGCTTGGCGGCTTCACGGACGCGCTCGGCACGCTCTTCCTTGGAGACACCGGCGATCTTCAGTGCGAAGCCCATGTTGTCCGCGACAGTCATGTGCGGGTACAGCGCGTAGTTCTGGAACACCATCGCGATGTCGCGGTCCTTCGGCGGGACGTCGGTGACGTCGCGGTCGCCAATGAGGATACGGCCTGCGTTGACGTCCTCGAGGCCTGCGAGCATGCGCAGGGAGGTGGACTTACCGCAACCGGAGGGTCCAACGAGGACAAGGAATTCGCCATCGGCGATGTCGATGTTGAGCTTATCGACGGCGGGCTTTTCTGTGCCCGGGTACAGACGCGTAGCGTTATCAAAAGTAACTGTAGCCACAGTTATCAATCCCTTCACCGGCAGGTACGTGCCGGACGATCCGTTGTGAATGGTTCATGTTGGTTCAGTTTTGTCTTGCAGACGCTCCCCGGCCAGGCCGAGGAGCATCGAGTGACGCCGCACGGTTCTTGTGCGCCACATCACAAGCAAGAGTATGTCAGATATTGAGCATTTCGTTCCAAATGTTACGGACGTCACATATGACCTTGCTCAACTTCTGCCGTGGAACCCCTGCTGGTCTTCCTCGGCAACGGCCAGGCTGCGCTCGTGAAGCAGTACTTCCAGCAGCTCCGCCACGTGCACCGGTGCCTCCACGCGGTACTGGGCCTGGGTGAAATCCAGGCCTACCTTCACGCCTACATCACCAGGCCCCAGGCGGGCCAGCGCATCCTCATCCGTGGTGTCGTCACCGGCAAAGAGGAGGGCCGTGGCCCCGGTGACCTGCCGCAGGAAGGTTACCCCCTCGCCCTTGGAGGCGTTCACCACTGAAGTTTCCAGGACCCGCTTTCCGTCCTTGAGGAAGACGCCCTTGCGGTCCTGCAGCAGCGAACGTGCAGCTGATACCGCGTCCTGGGCGACGTCGTCCTCGGCCAGGCGGGTATGCAGGACCACACCGGCCGGCTTGTCCTCCAGCATGGTGCCGGGCGCCTCCGCGGCAATCTCAGCCAGGATGGTCCGGACCTCGGCCAGCAGGACCTTTTGATCCTGGTCCAGCGTCAATCCGGTCGATCCCGGCCCCAGCCAGGCCTCTGCTCCGTGGCTGCCGATCAGCAGCGTGTCCACCGGCGGCGACGCCACTGCGCGCAGGCTGGCGAGGGCGCGTCCGGAGATGAGCGCCGTCGTCGTGCGGGGAAGGGCGGCGAGCCCGGCGAACGCCGTGGCTGCGCGCGGAAGGGGGCGGGCGTCGTCGGCATGGCCCACGATGGGAGCCATGGTGCCGTCGAAGTCCATGGCCACCAGCAGATGATCGGTCGCAGCGATGCGCCGAAGGGCCTCGCGAAGTTCCGGTGCCAGCGTCAACTTGCCGTTGCCGGCCCGGCCGTCAGGAGTCATCACGGACCGCTTTCTCGTCGAGTGCACGCAGGAACTCCGCAGACCAGTAATCCACGTCGTGCTCAAGGATCTGCTTGCGCATGGCTCGCATGCGCCGGGAGGCGTCCCGGGGCGACATCTCAACCGCCCGCATGATCGCGCCCTTCAGGCCATCGATGTCGTGCGGATTCATCAGCAGCGCCTGCTTGAGCTGGTCGGCGGCGCCGGCGAACTCGCTGAGCACCAACGCACCGTCGTTGTTGGTGCGGGCCGTGACGTACTCCTTGGCCACCAGGTTCATGCCGTCCCGCAGGGCGGTTACCAGCATCACGTCGGCCGCCAGGTACAGGGCCACCATCTCCTCCACGGGGTAGCTGTGGTGCAGGTAGCGGACCGCCGTGTTCTCAAGGGTGTCGTAGGTGCCGTTGATGTGGCCTACCGTGCCCTCCACTTCCTCACGTAGGAGCCGGTACTGCTCAACGCGCTCGCGGCTGGGGCTGGCAACCTGGATCAGGGTGGCGTCCGCGACAGACAGCTTGCCGTCGGCCAGGAGCTCTTCGAACGCCTTCAGCCGGTGCCGGATGCCCTTGGTGTAGTCCAGCCGGTCCACGCCCAGCAGGATGGTTTTCGGGTTGCCAAGGTCCTGGCGGATCTGGCGCGCCCGCTCAATGATCTCCGGCTTTTGGGCCAGCTCACTGATCTGCTGGACGTCGATCGAAATGGGGAACGCCTGGGCACGGGCGATGTGCGTAATTTCCCCGTCCTGGCCCTTGACATGCACCTGCTGCTGCTTGACGCTGGCGCCCAGGAAGCGGCGGGCGGAACGCATGAAGTTTCCAGCATCGCTGGCACGCTGGAAGCCCACCAGGTCGGCGCCGAGGAGGCCGTCGATGATGGCCTGGCGCCAAGGCAGCTGGGCGAAGATCTCTGGCGGCGGGAACGGAATGTGGTTGAAGAAACCGATGCGGAGGTCCGGCCGGGCTTCCCGGAGCAGCCGTGGCACCAGCTGCAGCTGGTAGTCCTGGATCCACACCGTGGCGCCCTCGTCGGCATGGCGTATGACGGCGTCGGCGAACCTTCTGTTGACCTTGCGGTAGGCGTCCCACCACGTCCGGTGGAACTCAGGCGGGGCGATGACGTCATGGTAAAGCGGCCACAGTGTGGCGTTGGAGAAGCCCTCGTAGTAGAGCTCGACGTCGTCGGCGCTGAGCTGTACCGGGACCAGGTCCATGCCGCCGTGGCTGAAGGGTTCCACCGTCTCGTCCGGGGCGCCGTGCCAGCCCACCCAGGCGCCGTCGGACTTGGTCATCATCGGTGCCAGCGCGGTCACCAGGCCGCCGGGGGAGCGGCGCCACCCGGAGCCGTCACCGCCGCTTTCATCAGGGGCGCAGCGGTCCACCGGCAGCCTGTTCGAGACCACCATGAAGTCATACTTTGTTTCCCCGCTGTGGCCGGAGCCGGCGGCGCCGGACCCGGCTGCGGTGGCAGGTTTTTCCTGGACGGGTGTTTGCATTGCGGCCCCCTGGGGTTGCTAGTGCCTCTTAGTTCACCCTAACGGGACGGAATCTTCCGTGCTATTCGTCCGTTGGTCAATCCGGCAGAATACTTGAACAGGCAAGCTCTCAGTTTTCTCCCCTAAAATGAGAGGGTTGCCACGAACTGGTCCCCCTCGTCGATCGACCCAAGGAACACATGAGCCCCGCAAACGAAGTACGTAAGTCCAAAGCTGAGCGCACCGCGGAGGCCCGCGAGAAAGCGCGGCTGATCCGTGAAGCCCAGCTGAAAAAGGACAAGCGCAACAAGCTGCTGATCGGCTGGGGAATTGTGGCGGCCGTTGTGGCCATCCTGGCAGTGATCGCGTTGGTGGTGACCACCAGCATCCGGCAGAACACCCCCGTCGCGGACCAGGGGCCGGTGCCGGCCAGTGCCAACGTCAACGGCGGTGTGACATTGCTGGCCAACACCGAGGTCAAAAAAACAGACCCGGCCACAGTGGACATTGCCAGCCTTCCGGCCAAGCCTGATGCGCAGCCCAGCCCCGTGGTGGCGCCGGGCGCCGAGGCGGAAGCTGGCCAGCCGGTAAAGGTCATCGCCTACATCGACTTCATCTGCCCTGTCTGCCTGCGGTTCGAGAACACCTACAACGAGGCGCTCACTACGCTCCGTAATGAGGGCAAGATCTCCATGGAGTACCGTCCGCTGGGCTTCCTGGACCGGCAGTCCACCACCAACTACTCCTCACGCGCAGCCAACGCCGCTGCCTGCGTAGCCGACAAGGCACCGGAAAAGTACTCCGAATACGTAGACCTCCTGTTTGCCAACCAGCCTGCCGAAGGCGGAGCCGGACTCTCTGACGACAAGCTGAAGTCCCTGGCCGGTGACATCGACGCCGACATCAACAGCTGCGTGGACGACAAGACTTTCCGCCCCTACGTGAAGTACTCCACCGAGCTCGCCAACCGCACCGGCATCACCGGAACGCCCACCGTCTTCATCGACGGCAAGCAGTGGGACGGCGCCGCGGACCTGAACGCTGAGATCCAGGCGGCAATCGACGCCAAGGCCTAGAGTTTCGCAGGGCTACAGGGCCCGCCCCCGGACAGGTTCCGGAGGCGGGCCCTGTCTTTTGCACCGGCATCTTCCGCGGACACCAGAACCGGCGTTTTTACCACCGGGAGGACTTGGGCTAACCTTATCTAGCGCCGTTCAGGTGCCCGCCCGCCAGGGCACGCCTCCTTAGCTCAGTTGGCCAGAGCACCGCTCTTGTAAAGCGGGGGTCGTCGGTTCGAATCCGACAGGGGGCTCCGACTGTCTTCCTGGCCCGCAAATCCGGATGGCCCGCCCTACGCACCCGTCGGCCGGATGTTGTGGTTCAAGCGCAGGAGATTCTGCGGATCGTACTGGTCCTTGAGGGCAACGAGCCGCTGGTACTTGTCCTGGCCGTAGGCAATGCGCGCCGCGTTTGCCTCCTCGACTCCCGGCTCCGCCCCCAGGAAGTTGACGTACTCGCCCTCCTCGGCGAACGGGCGCATCAGCGCGTAGGCCTTGCGGGCGAAAGCTGTCAGCCGCTCGTCCTCGGCCGCGTCCCGCCAGAACCCGTAAACGTTGAGCCAGTACCGTGCCGACCGGTTCGGGAAGGCCGTTGCTTCTCCCGGGACCCGACCGAAGACGCCCTCCAGATGATGGATGTCTATACCGGTTCCTTCCCACACCACCTCGGAGGCGAAGCCCACCACAACTTCTGCCACCTCCTCGTCCAGACGCGAGAACGAAACGTTTTTCCAGTAACCGCGTGAGCCCTTGGGAAACACCACGTCCATAGCTTTTTGCCACTCCGGCCACGACGTTGGTCCCACCTCCTCTTCGTCAGGCGGAGCAATAGCGCGGAACTGGTCGATGAGGTCAAGGCCCGCCTGGTGATCGGCGCCGGCCCAGGTGAATCCAAGCATCAGCCAGGGCTCGTTGCCCATGCCGAACTGGGGAGGGAGAACCAGGATCGAGATGATCGGGTTCATGTCGTCCGGCAGGTTACGGGTCCAGGCATCAAAGGCAACCAGCGTTGCCTTCCAGTGCTGTTGCCGGTAGAAAAGATTGCCGCCGAGGGGTTCCGAAGGCAGGGGAAGGGCGCGGAATGTGAAAGAAGATACGACGCCGAAGTTCCCGCCACCGCCGCGCAGCCCCCAGAACAACTCCGGGTTCTCGCTCCCGCTGGCGTGCCGGTGCCCGCCCCCGGGGGTCACGAGGTCAACGGATTCAAGGTTGTCCAGGCTCAGCCCGCCGGTTCGCGTCAGCCAGCCCACCCCGCCGCCAAGGGTGAGTCCTGCCACGCCGGTTCCGCTGATGACTCCCAGAGGAACCGCCAACCCATGGACGGTGGTAGCCCCGTCCACATCAGCCAGGGTGGCCCCCGGCTCGACGGTGACCAGCCTGCTGCCGACGTCCACCGTGACAGCCCGGAGCGCGCCCAGGTCAAGGACCAGGCCGCCGTCCACAGTGCCATGGCCGGCAACGTTGTGTCCTCCGCCGCGTACCGCCAACGCCAGGCCGCTGCGCCGGGCGGCAGCCAGCACAATGTCGATGTCGGAGACAGCTCCAGCCCTTACGATGGCGCGGGGGCGGAGGTCAACCATGCCGTTCCACACCGTCCGCGCTTCCTCGTACAGCGGATCCTGCGGCTCAAGCAACGATCCCTGCAGCCGTCCACGTAACTCATGCAGTAACTGCTGGACTTCACGTTCCGGATGGTTTTGATGAACTGTAGCCATCGCTGCTACTTCCAGATCGAAGGGCTGGGACAACCCACCGGGATTGCCGATGCCGGGAGTCTAGGAGCAGTTCAGCGGGTGGGTCAACAGTCTGTGTTTATCCCCCTTCGGGCAGCAGCGCCGGATTAATATCTGCGAGACAAGGACGAAACGCGGCCACAACATAGGCTGCGTACCGTCGCAGGCATGACAGCTCAATTGCCTGCCCGTGTCCGTGCCTGGTTCGCGGATACCTTCTACTGCGAGACCCCGGACCAGGCGGCAGATGCCATGGCGGATGCGACACGCTGGGGCTGGCTGCCGGCACTGAGCGGGGTGGCAGTCGGAGCGGGCCATGCACGGGAACAGTACGAAAAATCCGCGGCCGAACCAGGCGGAATGTCTGCTTGAACACACTTTTGCGCGCCTGAAGGCATAATGACCTAAACTGCTTCACTGAGGTGCCTGAAATGGTGCCGTGCAGCAACGAAAGTGAACACGCTATGGCTACCGATTACGATGCTCCACGCAAGCAAGAAGAAGAGTCGACTGCCGACTCCCTCGAGGCCCTGCAGGCCTCACGTGGCGGCAACGCGCAGACCGCGGTGATCGACGTCGAGGAAAACGATACGGCCGAGGGCATTGACCTGCCCGGTGCCGATCTTTCCAACGAGGAACTGACTGTCATTGTTGTTCCGGAGCAGTCGGATGAGTTCACCTGCTCCTCATGCTTCCTGGTCCGCCACCGGTCCCAGGTGGCCCGCGAAAAGAACGGCATGAAGTACTGCCGCGACTGCGAAGGCTGAAACTACTACGTCCGCGAAACAGCGCCGGCCACCCCTCGGGTGACCGGCGCTGTTTTGTCTTTTCGACGTCGTTATCCGGTATAACAGCCGGGTCCAGAAACGGCACCGGAAAGGTTAAGGACGGCGGCAAAAAGGCCCTTGATTTACAGCCGCGTGATGCAGATTCAACGTTCCTCACGGTTGCGCCCCGAAGCGGCCACAACCCTCGTTTCGGGCCTGAAACGCTCCTACTCTGGACCTATCCACATCGCTCCACTCCTCTGGATGGCACCCAATGAAAAAACTCCTCATCTGGCTCACGGCGCTCCTGATGGCTGTCGGGCTGGGAATCCTGGTTCCGGGGCCCGCCTCCGCTGCCACGTCGTATTGCGGTCTTCAATGGGGATCCCTCGCAAAAGCCGGACCCGATTTCAGCACCGCCTCCGTCACCAACGTCCGGACCGGGCAGCACTACTGCTTCGACCGGATGGTGATTGACCTCAACGGCCCGGTCAAGGGCTACACCGTTGGCTACGTCAGCGACATCACGCAAGACGGCTCCGGCGCAATCATCCCTGTCCGGGGTGGTGCACGACTGCAGCTGACCCTGAAGGCACCCGCCTACGATCAGAACGGCAATGCCACGTACAGTCCCCGGAACAGGACAGAACTGTCCAACGTGTCCGCTTACCAGACCTTCCGGCAGGCGGTTTACGCCGGAAGCTTCGAGGGCTACACCACCGTTGGTGTGGGCGTCCGCGCCCGGCTGCCCTTCCGGGTCCTGACACTGGACGGACCAGGGTCCGGATCCCGGCTGGTGGTGGACGTCGCCCACTTCTGGTGACGGTCGCCGCACAGCGACAGCGATAACTGCACAGCGGTAAGAGCAAAAAAGGTGCCGTGCCCCGATGATCCAGGGCACGGCACCTTTCCTGCGCGCTGCAAAGGAGCCCGGACCTACTCCGGAACCACCAGAGCGGGGGTGTCCCGCCTGAGGGTCTCTCCCCGGAAGAAGCCGGGACGCAACCGGGACATAACCAGCATGACCACGGCCCCCAGGACCAGGATGCCCACACCGAGGACAAACACCAGCCCTACTCCATACACTTCAGAGCCGCTGCCGAACTCAGGGGCCCAGCTGTCCACGGCAGTCTGCACGAACACCACGAACAGGCCTACGCCGCCGAGCACCGGGCAAAGGAACCGCAGCAGGAAATTGCGGAGGTTGCTGAACGCACTGCTGCGGAAGTACCACGCGCAGGAGATCGCCGTCAGCCCGTAGTAGAAACAGATCATCAGGCCCAGAGCCAGGATGGTGTCATTCAGGACGTTTTCGCTGACCACGTGCATCACGGCGTAGAACCCCGCGGACAGGAAACCGGCGGCAACCGTGGCGTAGCCCGGCGTCGCAAACCGCTTGCTCACCCGGCTGAACGGCTCCGGCAATGCCCCGTAGTGGGCCATGGCCAGCAGGCTGCGGGACGGGGACATAAAGGTGGACTGCAGTGAGGCGGCGGAACTGGACAGCACCGCCAGGGACATCAGGATGGCGAAGGGGCCCATGATGGGGGAGGCCAGCGCAGTGAAGATGTTCTCGTGGTTCTCGGTGTTGTTCAGCCCGTTGCCGGTGTCCCCGACGCCGGCGAACATCATGGTGGCGATGGTCACCAGCAGGTAGATCGCCAGGACGATCAGGGCGGTCAGGGTGCCGGCGAGGCCCGCCGTCTTTTTCCCGTTGGCTGTTTCCTCGTTCACGGTCAGGCAGACGTCCCAGCCCCAGTACACAAAGATGGACAGCGAGATGCCCGCGGCGATCTGCCCGAACGTCTCGATTTTGGTGACGTCGAACCAGTCCCAACTGAAGGGGATTGCCGTTTCGGAGGTGGACCAGTTGGCGAACGCCATGGCCACGAACAGTCCCAGCACCAGCAATTGGAAACCCACCAGGCCGTACTGCACCAGCTTGGTGGTGTGCAGCCCGCGGTAGCTCACCCACACGGCAAGGGCCACAAACACAAAGCAGGTCAGCACGTTCAGCGGCTTGTTGGCGGCCAGGTCGGCGAGCTCCGGGGAGCCCGTGAGCTGGGACAGGAAGAGGTAGAAAAAGTCGACGGCCACGCCGGCAAGGTTGGACAAGACAATGATGTTTGCAGCGAGCAGGCCCCATCCGCCCATCCAGCCCACCCAGGGGCCGAAGGCCTTGGTGACCCAGGTGAAGGTGGTGCCGCTGTCCGGGGAGTCGGCGTTGAGCTCCCGGTAGGCCAGCGAGACCAGGATCATCGGGATGAACCCGATCAGGAAAATCACCGGCAGCTGCAGCCCTGCTTCATTGACGGTGGGACCCAGCGCGCTGGTGAGGGTGTACGCCGGGGCGATGGTGGAGATACCGAGAACGACGACGGCGAGGAGCCCCAGCTGCCCGCCCTTCAGGCCCTTCGGGGTAATTCCGTGGGCGGTACCGGGGGCATGCTGTCCTGCACCGCCTGCGGCGGAGCCACCCGTGCGGATGGTTTCTGTCATGACACCACTTTCTGCGAGGCAGCTGGCTGCTGTTGGGTGATGCAGTGGATCCCGCCGCCACGGGCAAACAGCTCCCGTGCGTCGATGGCGACGATGCGCCGTCCGGGGTAGGCCTCCGCCAGGATCTGCAGGGCCTTGTCGTCCTGGGGGTCGTTGAAGCTGCAGGCGATGACTCCGCCGTTGACCACCACGTGGTTGATGTAGCTGTAGTCCACGAAGCCTTCGTCATCCCGCAGTGTTTCGGGGGCGGGGACCTTGATGATGTTCCACTGCCGCCCGGCGGCGTCCGTGGTGCCGCGCAGGAAGTCGATGACCTCCCGGGAGACCTTAAAGTCCGGATGCTCCGGGTTCTCCTGCGAATGGACCAGGAGCGTGCCCGGAGACGGGATGGCGGCCACAATGTCCACGTGTCCGCGGGTGCCGAACCGCTCGGAGTCGCGGGTCAGTCCGCGCGGCAGCCACACCACATGGGTGGCACCAATGGTCCGGGCTAACTCGCGCTCGACGTCGGCCCGGCTGAGGCCGGGATTGCGTCCAGGATCCAGCTGGACGGTTTCCGTGACGAGGACCGTACCCTGGCCGTCCACGTGGATGCCGCCGCCCTCGTTCACCAGTGAGGACACGAGGTGGTGTGCGCCCGAGCGTCCGGCCACCTCGCCGGCGATCAGCGCATCCTTGTCCCACTGCGCCCAGTCCTGCCCGCCCCAGCCGTTGAACACCCAGTCCACGGCACCAAGTTGCCCCCCGCCGTCCAGGACAAAAGTGGGGCCGATGTCGCGCATCCACGCGTCGTTCAGCGGGGCCGCAAGCACCTCAACGTCAGGGTGCAGGTAGGCGGCGGACGTATCGACGTCGTCGGGATCCACCACCATGGTGACCGGCTGGAATTCGACGGCGGCATTCGCTACCGCAGCCCACGTGGCACGCGCCGCGTGCGCGGCTTCGGCCGACTCGCCAAGCGTGTATCCGCGGGCAGGAAAAGCCATCCAGAGCCGTTCCTGGGGCGCCGTTTCGGCCGGCATCCGCCAGTGCGGGGCTTGCCCGGATTGCTCCGGGGGCCCGCCGTCCTGGTGCGCTGCGGCGGCGGTCACGAGCACACCTCAGCGAAGCCGCGCTCGCCGCCGATGGGTTCATCCGGGCGGACGGGCTCGGTGAGGCGGCCGTAGGT
Organism: Pseudarthrobacter sp. NPDC058329; assembly: GCF_042879835.1. Taxonomy (NCBI): domain Bacteria; kingdom Bacillati; phylum Actinomycetota; class Actinomycetes; order Micrococcales; family Micrococcaceae; genus Pseudarthrobacter; species Pseudarthrobacter sp. NPDC058329. The sequence continues at coordinate 153,119 of NZ_JBHVZR010000010.1, read as the reverse complement.
GTCCGGGCGACGCGTCGCCAGGAAGGGGAACAGGGTCAGCCAGTCCTTCCGCTGGTCCAGGTCCAGGTCAGCCACCAACACGGCGGACGCATCGCGGGGTGCCTGGGCGAGGATCCGGCCGTAGGGATCTGAGATGAAGGACGAACCGTAGAAGTCCAGGGTGCCTTCGCTGCCCCAGCGGTTCGGCGCGATCATAAAGAGCCCGTTGGCGATGCCGTTTCCAGCAATCACCTGCTGCCAGAGCGGCTGGGTATCGAAATCCGGGTGGTCGGGTTCGGAGCCGATGGCCGTGGGGTAGACCAGGATTTCCGCGCCGCCCAAAGAGTACAGCCGGGCCACTTCGGGGAACCATTCGTCCCAGCAGGTGGGCATGCCCAGGCGGGCGCCGCCGAGCTCCGCCGGGGCATGGACCTCGTAGGCGTCAGCGGCGGCCGGGCCCTTGCGGAAGAACTTGTCCTCGTAGTAGCCGGCGGTGACCGGGATGTGGAGCTTGTGCGTCCGCGCGAGGAGCTCGCCCTTCGGCGAAACCAGGATGGCTGTGTTCAAGCCCAGTCCATCGTCCTGGCCGTCCGGGTCTTCGGCCCGCTGGTACAGGGACGCGTGGACGGATACCCCGTGGCGCCGGGCGGCGTCCGCTGCGAACCGGAAGGTGGGGCCGGTGAGCAGGTCTTCGGCGGTGTCCGAGGGCCGGGAGCGGGTGGGACCCCCGGCGGCATCGTTGCGCGGCAGTGTGTCGGCCGGGTACCGCGAAAGCGTCAGCTCGGGCAGGAAAACCACGGAGGCGCCAAGTCGGGCGGCCCGGCCAATGCCCTCGTTCAGTTCGGCCTCGACGGCGGCACGGTCTGCTTGCCACCGGTGCTGGACTACGCCGACGCGCAGGGCAGGCCGGCTGGACGGCGATGTCCGGGCCAGGGAGGCAGGGGCGTCGAGGCAGGAAATTTCAATCATGTTTGCTACTCCAGTGAGACGACGGTCACTAAATGAATGACGTTCATTTAGTATGCGGTTTGATCCGCCTGGGCGCAAGGGGGAAATATGAACCGCGTTCGTTTACGTCCCGAAAAAGTAGGATAGTAAGCTCACTGAGAAATTTCCCCGGGTCCGGCTTTTGCCGGGTGCGGGGCTGGTACCGTCGGGATTACTGGACCAATCGAGGAGGACGCATGAAAGCTTCACCGACCCTGACCAACAACCTGCAGGCTGTGCTCACGGACCTAATTGAGCTGCACATCCAGGGCAAGCAGGCCCACTGGAACATCGTGGGAACCAACTTCCGGGACCTTCACCTGCAGCTCGATGAAATTGTTGACGCCGCGCGCCAGTTCGCTGATGATACGGCTGAGCGGATGCGCGCCCTGCACGCCCTGCCGGACGGCCGCAGTTCCACCGTGGCCGGGTCCACCAGTCTCGCTCCCTTCCCGGAGGGCCTCATCAGCACCAAGGATGCCATCGAGCGGATTGTTGCTGCCCTCGAAGCTGCCGTGGGCACCATGCGGAAGGTCCACGATGAAGTCGACGAGGAAGACCCCACGTCTGCCGACCTGCTCCACGAGTTCATCGCCAAGCTCGAGCAGTTCGCCTGGATGGTGAACGCGGAAACCATGAAGGCTTCCGCGAGCGTCACGGCGCCTGACGCGCAGTAGCCTGATACCAGCGCAACACGGCCTTTCAGCGCCCGGCGCCGGACCCTTGGGTCCGGTGCCGGGCGCTGTTGTTGTGGCGGGCGCTGTCTTTGCGCCGGCGGCGGGCATTCCACTGTGCCAGCCGGGCCCCCTATTGCGCCTTGGGTACCTTCCGCAGCACGACGGCGGCGAGCACTGCCGCCGTCGCCATCAGTACCAGCCCGATCGCCGCGGTGACGTGGACGCCGGAGTCGAAGGCGGCGCCGGCTGCCTGCCGGACAGCGTCGGCCAGGGGTGCCGGCAGGCCCGCTGCCAGTTCCATGGCTCCTGCCAACGTTTCGCCGGCGTGTGCAGTGCCGTGGCCGGAGGCGGCCGCCGCGAGACCCTCCGGGAGCCGCAGGTTGTGCTGGTAGGAGGCCGTGAGGATGGAGCCCAGAACGGCAGTTCCGAGCAGCGCACCCACTTCGTACCCTGTCTCCGAGATCGCTGAGGCTGCGCCCGATTTTTCCGCCGGTACGCTGCCGAGAATGAGGTCGTTGGAGATCGTCTCGGCCGTTCCCACGCCCAGTGCCAGGACCAGCAGGGCTGCGAGCAGCAGCGCAGGTCCATTGTTATGGCTGCCGAACGTCACCATGCTGTAGCCGGCGGCACTCATGGCGAGCCCGGCGCCCACTACGAAACCGGGCCGGATCCTTCGTACCACCGGAACCACCGCAAGGCCGGCCACCACTGTTGCCACCAGCGCCGGAATCATCGCCACTCCCGCCGAGGACGGGGACATGCCTTCAAGGAGCTGAAGGTGCTGGGCAAGGAAGAGGATGAAACCGTTGAAGGAGAACAGCGCCAGGATATTGGCGGTGATGGCCATGCTGAACACCCGGTTGCGGAACAGGGACATGTCCAGCAGGGGGTTTGCCAACCGCTGCTGCCTGCGGACAAAGGCCGTGCCCATGGCCAGGCCGAACGCGATGCTTCCCAGCGCCGGCGGGCCGGCACCTTCGGTGGCGAATTCCTTGATGCCGTAGACCACCGGAACCATGGTGAGCAGGGACAGCAGGATGCTGGGCGCGTCCACCCGTCCCGGTGCGGGGTCCTTGGATTCCGGGATGAAGGCCGGGCCGAAGGCCAGCAGCGGCAGCATGATGGGCACGGCCACCAGCAGGATTGCTCCCCACCAGAACTGCTCCACGAGCCACCCGCCAAAGATTGGCCCCAGCGCGGCGCCGCCGGAGAACCCTGCAGCCCAGATGGCGATGGCCAGCCGCCGGCGGTTGGGATCCACAAAGATGTTGCGGATCAGGGACAGCGTGGAGGGCATCAGCATGGCGCCGAAGAAGCCCAGGGCGGCTCGGCCGGCAATGAGCCAGCCGGCGGTGGGGGCAAAGGCCGTTACTGCTGACACTGCGGCGAAACCGATGCTGCCGGTGATCAGGAGTCGGCGCCGCCCAATGCGGTCGCCCAGGCTGCCCATTGCCACAAGCAGCCCGGCCAGTACCAGCGGGTAGGCGTCCACAATCCACAGGAGCTCAACCCCGGACGTGCCCAGTGCGCCCGCGATCGCGGGCAGTGCGAAGGTCAGCGCCGTGTTGTCAACGGCTACCAGGAGGACAGGAAACATCAGCAACCCCAGGGCGAGCCAGTCGCGCCATGTTCCGCCGGGAGCCGGCTCAACTGGAGCGGATGGAGCACTGCGGGTGATGTTCTGTGGGGAGGCGGCTGAAGACAACATCCCGTAACTATACCGTCCGGACGGTATAGTTATAAAACCCGATTCAACAATGGATGATTGAAACCATGCCCCGAAAACCCGTAGCGCGAGATGCAGTCCTCGATGCCTTTGAAGAACTCCTGATCGATGTGGGGGAAAGGGCTGCCACCCTGGACGCGGTGGCGAAGCGTGCCGGCGTCTCCAAAGGCGGCCTTTTGTACCACTTCCCCAACAAGGAAGCCCTGATCTCCGCCACCCTTGAGCGGCTTGACCGCCTGGCAGGGGAGGACCTCGCCGTTATGGCAGCTGCGCCGGAAGGGGCGGCAGCGTATTTCATCCGGTCATCGCTCTGGTCCGATACGCCCATGGACCGTTCCTTTGTAGCCGCGACGCGCCTGGCCGAGGTGGCCCACGAGGACGCCCGCCGCCGCTTTGCTGCCATCCAGCAGCAATGGCTGGAGCTCATCGGAAAAGACGTGGGCCCGGCGATGGCAAAGGCCGTGCTCTACATGGGGGACGGGCTGTATTTCAATGCGATGTGGGAAAGCGGGCCCTCCGGACAAGCCGGCGGAAGGCAGGCCGACGTGGATGAACTTCTTGCCGCCGTGGAGCGGTTGAGGGGCTGACGGGCATTTGCCCCACAGCCCGCGGCATAGGAGAATTACTGAATGTGTGGGCCGTCCCTGGCCCTTGAAAACAACCCAAGTGAATAGCCTTTGATCTGCGGCGGGAGAGTTCTGCCAGAAGGTACAAGCAGGCGCCGTAGGAGCAAATCCTCCCCAGGAATCTCACAGGCCCATGTACCGCCGCGGCGAGGCACCTCTGGAAAGTAGCAGGCCGTCCGCCTGGATATCCGGTCCCGGATAACCTGGACTGCTGGGCTCACCGACGGTGCAAGCGGGGCCCGCTGAAGCAGGCAACGCGGAAACTCTCAGGTCCAATACAGAGCGGGGAGGACCCGAATCGATGTGGCGTACCCTGCGCCGCCTTAGTTATGGAGTTCCTCGTGACTGTATCTCCGGCCTCCGCCTTCCCGGCCCCCGCCTCCCCGGCCCCCGCCTACCCGGCCTCCGGCCCCCAGGCTTCTTCCGCCGCGACCTTCGTTGACCGGCATATCGGCGCGCGCCGGGAGGCCGACGTCGACACCATGCTCAAGGCCGTGGGCTACCACACCGTGGACGCGCTGGTGGATACCGCCGTCCCCAAGGACATCCGGCAGGACTCCGCACTGGAACTTGCAGGCGCCCTCAGCGAGGTGGAGGCACTCGCTGAACTCCGCCGGCTGGCAGCCAGGAACAAGACCGCCGTGCAGATGATCGGCCAGGGCTACTACGACACCGTGACGCCCCCGGTGATCCGCCGCAACATCCTTGAGGGCCCGGCCTGGTACACCGCGTACACCCCGTACCAGCCCGAGATTTCCCAGGGCAGGCTCGAGGCGCTGCTGAACTTCCAGACCATGGTCCAGGATTTGGTGGGCCTGCCCATCGCCAACGCCTCCTTGCTGGACGAAGCCACCGCTGTGGCTGAAGCCGTGCTGATGATGCGCCGCGCCAACAAAAACAAGGATGCGCGCGACGGCAAGACGGTTCTGGACGCCGACTGCCTGCCGCAGACCATCGCCATCGTCAAGGGCCGGGCTGAGGCGCTGGGCTTCGAAGTCGAGGTGGCGGATCTCTCCAAGGGACTGCCCGACGGCGCCGTCAACGGTGTCGTGCTTCAGCAGCCCGGGGCTTCCGGCCGGGTCTTCGACCACAGCGAAGTGATCGCCGACGCCAAGGAGCGCGGCGCGCTGGTGACCGTTGCCGCCGATTTGCTCGCCCTGACCCTGATCACGCCTCCGGGCGAGCAGGGAGCGGATATCGCCGTCGGCTCGGCGCAGCGCTTCGGTGTTCCCCTGTTCTACGGCGGACCGCACGCCGCCTACATGGCAGTGCAAAAGGGCCTGGAGCGTTCCATGCCCGGCCGCCTGGTGGGCGTTTCCAAGGACTCCGCCGGGGTTCCTGCCTACCGCCTGGCACTGCAAACCCGGGAGCAGCACATCCGCCGGGAGAAGGCCACGTCCAACATCTGCACTGCGCAGGCACTGCTGGCCATCGTGGCCTCGATGTACGCGGTGTACCACGGCCCCGAGGGGCTGAAGGCGATTGCCGAGTCCGCCCACAGCCATGCCAGGAATCTCGCCGCCGCGCTCAAGGCCGCCGGTCTCGAGGTGCTGCACACCAGCTTCTTCGACACCGTTACAGTCTCGGTGCCGGGCAAGGCTGCGGGCATCGTGGCCGCCGCCGAGGCAAAGGGCATCAACCTGCGCAGCATCGACGCGGACACGGTGGGCTTCTCCACTGATGAAACCACGACGACGGATATCTCCGCCCGGCTGCTGGACGCCTTCGGCGTCTCAGCCGGCTCCGAAGGTGACGCCGGCTTTGGCCTGGACGCCGCCGTCGAACGTTCCTCGACCTTCCTGCAGCACCCGGTGTTCAACACCTACCGGTCCGAGACCCAGCTGCTGCGCTACATCCGGAAGCTTTCGGACCGGGACCTGGCGCTGGACCGCACCATGATCCCGCTGGGTTCCTGCACCATGAAGCTGAACGCCACCGCCGAGATGGAAGCCATCTCCTGGCCGGAGTTTGCCTCCATCCACCCGTTCGCCCCGGATTCCCAAACCGAGGGCTGGCGCGAACTGATCGCGGACCTGGAGGCTCAGCTCACCGAGATTACCGGGTACGACCAGGTGTCCATCCAGCCCAACGCCGGGTCCCAGGGCGAGCTCGCGGGCCTGCTGGCGATCCGCGGCTACCACCACTCCCGCGGCGAGGCCCAGCGCAACGTCTGCCTGATCCCGGCCTCCGCGCACGGCACCAACGCAGCGTCCGCTGTCCTGGCGGGCATGAAGGTGGTGGTGGTGGCCACGGCCGCCGACGGCACCATCGACCACGCGGACCTGTACGCCAAGATCGAGGCCAACAGGGATGCGCTGTCCTGCATCATGATCACCTACCCGTCCACCCACGGCGTGTACGACGCCGACGTCCGCGAAGTCTGCGATGCCATCCACGCAGCCGGCGGCCAGGTGTACATCGACGGTGCCAACCTCAATGCGCTGGTCGGACTGGCCCAGCCCGGCAAGTTCGGTGGCGATGTGTCGCACCTGAACCTGCACAAGACGTTCTGCATCCCGCACGGCGGCGGCGGACCCGGCGTCGGACCGGTGGCCGCCAAGGCACACCTGGCACCGTTTATGCCCGGCAACGCGGCCACCTGGACCGAAGGCAACGACGTGCCGATCTCGGCGTCGAAGTACGGTTCCGCCGGCGTGCTCCCCATCTCGTGGGCGTACGTGAAGCTCATGGGCGGCCAGGGGCTCACCGAAGCCACCAAGTCCGCGCTGCTCGCCGCGAACTACATCGCGGCGCGCCTGAATGATTTCTTCCCGGTCCTGTACACGGGAGAAGGCGGGCTGGTGGCGCATGAGTGCATCCTGGACCTGCGTGAACTGACCGCGAGGACCGGGGTCACCGCCGAGGATGTGGCCAAGCGCCTCATTGACTACGGCTTCCACGCTCCTACCCTGGCGTTCCCCGTTGCCGGCACCCTGATGGTGGAGCCCACGGAGTCCGAGGACCTCGGCGAGATCGATCGCTTTATTGAGGCCATGATGTCCATCCGCGCCGAAATCGACCAGGTGGAGCAGGGGGACTTCACTGTTACCGAGAGCCCGCTGCGCAACGCACCGCACACCGCCGCCGCGGCCATCAGCAGCGACTGGGACCGCGCCTACCCGCGTGAGCAGGCGGTGTTCCCCGTGAAGGCGCTCAAGCAGGACAAGTACTTCCCGCCCGTGGGCCGCATCGACGGCGCGGCAGGGGACCGCAACCTGATCTGCTCCTGCCCGCCGCTTTCCGAGTTCGAAAACTAAGGCTCCGCCATGAGTGAGAAGTACACCGCTCTCCACGACGAGCACAAGAAGCTGGGCGCATCCTTCACCGACTTCGGCGGCTGGCAGATGCCCCTGAAGTACAGCTCCGAACTCGCCGAGCACCACGCCGTCCGCAAAAGCGCCGGCCTCTTCGACCTCTCCCACATGGGTGAGGTCTGGGTCACCGGTCCTCAAGCGGCGGCGTTCCTGGACTACGCGCTGGTAGGAAAGATTTCGGCCATGCCCGTGGGCAAGGCCAAGTACTCACTGATCTGCAACGAGGACGGCGGCATCATCGACGACCTCATCATCTACCGGCGCCCCGCGGCCGCAGGCACAGGCAGCGACGGTACCGACGTTTTCCTGGTGGTGCCCAATGCAGGCAACGCCACGGTGGTGGCTGATGCCCTCAGCGAACGGGCAGCAGGATTCGACGTCGTGGTCAATGACGCTTCAGACGCGACCTCGCTGATCGCTGTCCAGGGCCCGAAGGCGCAGGAGCTGCTGCTCCGCCTGGTTCCGGCGGCCCGGCACAGCCTGGTGAGGGACCTCAAGTACTACGCCGCTGTCGAGGTCCCGTTCCTGGTGGCCGGCGCGGGGCTGGACCTCCTGCTCGCGCGCACCGGCTACACCGGCGAGGACGGGTTCGAGATCTTTGTAGCGAACGACGACGCCCCCGGCCTTTGGCAGGCTCTCGTCGCCATTGCGGAGGAGGGGGAGTTGACGCCCGCGGGCCTGGCCTCCCGCGATTCCCTCCGCCTGGAAGCGGGGATGCCGCTGTACGGCAACGAACTCTCCCTCCAGGGCGACCCGTTTTCCGCAGGCCTGGGACCCGTTGTCGGGCTCTCCAAGGAAGGCGACTTTGTGGGCAAGGCCGCGCTGGCCGCCCGAAAGGAAGCCGGTGCCGGTACCACGTCCGGCCGCAGGCTCGTGGGCCTCAAAGGCCTGGGCCGGCGCGCAGGCCGCGCCCACTACCCGGTCCTCAAGGACGGCAGCGTCGTCGGCGAAGTCACTTCAGGCCAGCCTTCACCCACCCTGGCATACCCCATCGCCATGGCGTACGTGGACGTCCAGTTCACCGAAGTGGGTACCGCCCTGGAGGTTGACCTCCGCGGGAAACCAGAGCCGTTCGAAGTGGTCAACCTCCCGTTCTACAAGCGGGCCAAGTAGGTTTTCGTGGTTAGCTTCGGGACCGGCGGACCGGACATTTTCACGCCTGCTGCTCCTTCGTCGCTTTGACGCAGGCTTTCGAAAAGTCCGGCTCCGCGGGCCCCTTGTGCGAGTGTTTCGCTGGGTGCATGGGCCCACGGTGGGTGACCGGATTCCGGAAGCGTGCGTCAGAGGCGAGGAACGAGCCAGCACGCGGAGGAATTCGGTCACCCGCCTCCCAACCCGACCACGAAGTATCTAGTTAGGAACCGCAATGGCTGTTGGAGTCTTTGACCTTTTTTCGATCGGGATTGGGCCCTCTAGTTCTCATACTGTGGGGCCGATGCGGGCTGCTGCCGTATTCGCTGAGGAGCTGAAATCCTCCGGCGCCCTGGACCGTGTGTCATCGCTGCGGGTGGATCTGTACGGTTCGCTGGCGGCGACGGGGCACGGGCACGGGACGATGACCGCCATTTTGCTGGGGTTGGAGGGGTTCCATCCGGAGCTGATCCTGCCGGACGAGGTGGAGGAGCGGCTGGCGGCGATCGAGGAGACCGGCACGTTGCAGCTGGCCGGTGCTGTTCCGCTGCGGTATGGGGTGAAGGACATGGTGCTGCGGCCGCTGACCATCCTGCCGCGGCACACCAATGGCATGACCTTCACCATCTTCGACGCAGCGGACGAGATCCTGCACACGGCCACGTTCTTTTCCGTGGGTGGCGGCTTCATTGTCCGCGAGGGCGAGGAGGATGCTGCGCAGCAGGAGTTGGAGGAGTCCAAGAAGGACCTGCCGCTGCCCTTCCGCACCGCCGCCGAGCTGCTGGAGCACTGCCGCGCAACGGGGCTGGGGATCAGCGACGTGATGCGGGTCAACGAGGAAGACAGCCGCACTCCCGAGGAAATCCGGGCGGGCCTGCTGCATATCTACTCCGTGATGGAGGGCTGCGTGGCTACCAGCCTGAAGCGGGAAGGTGTGCTGCCCGGCGGGCTGAAGGTCCGCCGCCGCGCCCCTGACTGGTACGACCGGCTGAAAAAGGAAAGTTCCCGCCCCGCTTCGGGCAACCCGGACAGCGAAGGCGAGGACGAGGCCTTCCATGACCCGAAGTATTGGCAGGAGTGGGTTAACTTGATCGCCCTGGCGGTGAACGAGGAGAACGCCTCCGGCGGCCGGGTGGTCACCGCGCCCACGAACGGGGCGGCCGGGATCATCCCGGCGGTGCTGTACTACGCGCTGCATTTTGCGCCCGGGATGGAAAACGCCACCCAGGAGGACCGCGAGGACGTGGTGGTGAAGTTCCTGCTCACCGCCGCCGCCGTCGGAGTCCTCTACAAGGAGCAGGCATCCATCTCCGGTGCCGAGGTGGGCTGCCAGGGCGAGGTGGGATCGGCGTCGTCGATGGCCGCCGCGGGACTGGCCGAGGTGATGGGCGGGACCCCGGCGCAGGTGGAGAACGCCGCCGAGATCGCGATGGAGCACAACCTCGGCCTGACCTGTGACCCGATCGGCGGCCTGGTCCAGGTGCCCTGCATCGAACGGAACGCGATCGCCGCCGCGAAGGCGATCAACGCGGCAAAGATGGCGCTCTGGGGCGACGGCTCACACCGGGTATCCCTCGACGAAGTCATTGTGACCATGCGCGAGACCGGTAAGGACATGAGCTCCAAATACAAGGAAACGGCCATGGGCGGCCTCGCCGTCAACGTCGTCGAATGCTAAAAGGCCGGCGTCCGCAGTGGACGTGCTGTTGACGTGGGACGCCCCCGTCAGTTGTGGACGGCGGCCCACCAGTTGAGCGTGGCGGCGAACACCAGCCAGCTGATGTACGGCAGCAGGAGCAGCCCGGCGGCGCGGCTGATGGGGCCGAAATACATCACGGTCACGGAGACGGCGGCAATAAGGGCAAGGATGATCCCCAGCGCCAGCCACAGGGCAGCCGTGCCGAGGGCGGGGTAAAGACCGAAAAACACAGGAGTCCACGCCAGGTTCAGTGCCAGTTGGATTCCGTAGGCCGTCAGAGCCCGCTTGGTCCACGGTGCCCGCGTCCGCCACACCAGCCAGGCGGCGACCGCCATCGCCGTGTAGAGGAAAGTCCAGACCGGGCCGAAGACACTGTTGGGCGGTGACCAAGGGGCCTTATCGGCGGTGGTGTACCAGCCGTCCACGTTGTTGAAAGTGGCAATGGACCCGAGCCCCGCAACCAGGAACGACGCAGCCAGGAGGGCGACTAAAGCCAGCGCTTGCCTGCCCGCACCCGGCGGTTCAGCGTCGTTATCCTGCGGGAGCGTCAACTTTCCGGGGTGCGGCTGCATGCTTCAACCCTCGCCAACACCCTTCCCGGAGTCAAGCAGGTGTGGCATGGGTGGAACGGGGCCGGCCCGTGCCGCTAGAAAAGCCCCCTGCCCGCCAGGCTGGAATGCCCGAACGCCGCCAGGCTTTAGACTTGAGGCTGCATGTCCGCACGCAGCCACGAGTACAGAACCGCGCACAACCCTGATTGGACACGGCCCCCTTGCGAGAATTCACCGCACGTTTTGCCACCGCCGAGGAAATTGAAAACTGGGACAAGCACGTCACTGCCAACCCGAACGGCGGCAACATGCTGCAGTCGGCAGCGTATGCGTCGGTTAAGAACGGCACTGGCTGGAAGGTCCGCTTCCTGGTGCTGGAAAGTTCCGGCGCAGCCAGCTACAACCTGGTTCTCGAAAAGCGGTTCCCGGTGCTGGGCCGGCTCTGGTACCTCATCAAAGGCCCCGACCTCGCTGACTCCGGTGACCTGAAAGCCGCCCTCCAGGCCTGCGCCGAGTTTGCCCGCGCCAGGAAACTCAACGTCTTTACCATAAAGATCGAACCGGACGTCGTTGATTCAGCCGAAGCCCAGGCTCACCTGGCCGTTGCCGGCCTGGTCAAGGCTCCCAACATCCAGTCCAACGACTCCACGGCCCTGCTGGACATCTCCGGCCCGGAAGAAGCCGTCTTTAAGGCGATCTCCTCCCGCGCCCGCAACGCTATCCGCCGCGCCGAGCGGGAAGGCTGCGAAGTACTCCGGAAGGAACACGGCCCGGAGGCCTACCGAACGCTCTACGACCTGATGGCGGACACCGTCAACGCCAAAGGCTCCATGCCGCTGCGCAGCTACGAGTACTACGCGGCGTTCTGGGACGAGTTCTGCAACCGCGGCCAAGGCAACTTCTTCTTCGTTTACGAGGACGGCAAACCCAGCGTGGGCGCGTTCGTCATCAACTACGGAGCCAAAGCCACGTACAAGGACGGCGGTTCCACCCAGAACCGCAAACAGTACGGCGACTCGCACCTCGTCCAGTGGGCAGCCATCAAGCGCATGCAGGAGCTCGGCTGCACAGAATACGACTTCTGCGGCACTCCGCCTGCCGTCCGGATCAAGGACAAGAGCCACAACCTGTACGGCATGGGCATGTTCAAGACCAGCTTCACCAAAACGGTCACCGATTTTGTGGGCTGCCACGACTACGTTCTTGCTCCCCTGAAGCACCGCCTCTGGGTCAAGGGCGCAGAAAAAGTCTTCCGCCGGATCGAAACTGCGCGGATTGGCCAGCAGTTTTACTGACCGAACGCGCCCGGGCCGCTCCCTGAACCGCTGGTCCGCCCCGTAGCCATCATTGCCCTGCGCCTGCCACTGCAAGGCCGCACAACAGCGAATGAGGAAATCCCTTGAATCCAGTCACCACCGGCACCGATCTTGAATTCGCCATCCTCAGCGACGCCGACTTCGAGGCCTTTGCCCTGAAGCACCCGCAAAACAGCTTCTTCCAGTCCGTCGACTTCGCGGCGTTCCAGCAGGCCCGCGGCCAGCAGGTGGAACTTTTCGGCGTTCGCCGCAACGGTGAACTGGTGGCAGCGGGGAAACTGAACTACACCACAACCCGTCTGGGCTACACAGTGTGCGAATGCGCCAAGGGACCCCTGATGGACTACGCGGACGCAGACCTGGTGCGCGCCGTCGTCGGACTCCTCCGCAAACACGCCGCGGAACGCAAAGCCGCCGAGCTGCGGATTTCCCCCAACCTCAAATACATAGCCCGCGACGCCGACGGCGCGGAACACCCCGAGGTCGAAGACAACCGCCCGCTGGTGGCCCGGCTTGCCGGGCTGGGATTCCGGCACCAGGGACTGGACATGAACTTCGTCAACGTGAACTGGATGTTCATCAAAAGCCTTGCGGGCGTCAACGACGCCGAAGAGCTCATCATGGGCGCCAGCTACCGGACCCGCAAGGCCATCCGCAAAGCGGAGAAGAACGGCGTCTTCCTGGAACAGGCAACCCTTGAAACCCTTGACGAGTTCTACGGTGCGCTGAGCAGGGCCGGGGACGAAAAGGGCTTCGTCTACCGTGAACGCGCCTACTACGAGCACCTGCTCCGGACCACCTCCGCAGAGTTCACGAAGCTGATGATGGCCAAGATCGACATTCCGGCGTACCGGAAGTCCATCACGGAGCGGCTGGAGGCGGAATCGGCGGCGGCGGCCGAACTGCGCCGCGAGGTGGAAGAGACCGGCAGCAAGAAAAAAGCCAACCGGCTCAAAGTGGTCCAGGACCTTGTGGACAGCTATGAACGGAGCCTGAAGGACATCGAGCGGTTCCCCGACTCCGTGGGAGTTGCCACCGTGGCCGCCATCCACTTTGTCTGCTACGGCGACGAGGTGGTGTGCGTCATCGGCGGCACCGTGCAGGACTACATCTACTTCAACGGCGCCACCTCCCTGTATTGGGGCATGATGCTGCATGCACTGGAGAAGGGGTACCCCCGTTACAACTTCTACGGGACATTCGGCATTTCCGGCCAGGACGAGGAAGGCCACGGCGGGTACGAGTTCAAAAAGGGCTTCGGGGGAGAAGTGGTCCAGCTGGTGGGCGACTTCGTGGCGCCGGTCCGGCCTGCCGTCTTCCACGCCAACAGGCTGGCCCGCGCGGCAGCCGCCGCTGCCCGCACACTGCTGGGCAAACTGCCCCTGAAGCGTTCCACCTGAAAAGCCGACAGCACCACACCGGGAGGAGGCAACCATGACTGACCGGCCCGAACGTCCCGGGCGCAGGCCGCACACGGACGGCCTGCCCAAAACAGAGCCGCTGACCCCTGCCCAGGTCCGGCAGAACGCCGCCGCCAAAAGGATGCTGCGACGCCTCGTGCAGGGCGAAAACCCGCCCACCGCGCCGATGAGCATTGTGGACCGGCTGACCGGAAGCCCCTACGCCAACCCGATGATCCAGGTGGGCGGCGTTGACACCTCCGCCCGCAAGACCCTCGACTTCGCCCTGCACCTGGCCGAAACCATGTTCCGGTACGGGGCCGGTGCCCTTGAGGTGGAGACGAGCATCATCGCCGTCACCGCTGCGCTGGGCCTTAAGAACATCGAAGTGGACATCACCAACCAGTCCGTTGGCATTAACTACGCACCCAAGGACCAGACGCCCGTCGCACTGCTGCGCGTGGTGCGTTCCTGGACCAACAACTACGCCGGCCTGGCGAAGGTGCATCAGCTGGTGACGGACATTGTGGCCGGGGGAGTGGGCCGGGACGAGGCGATCCGCCGGCTCGATGAGGCCATCACCAGCCCCAAGCCCTTCCCGCGCTGGATGGTCACGGTGGCGTTCGGCACTTTCGCGGCTGTCTTCGTGGGTGTCCTGGGCGGCGGACCGGTGGCCTCGGCCATCGCATTTGTGGCCAACATCGGCATCAGCCTGTTGGCCCGCCAGCTGGGAAGGTGGCGCGTGCCGGACTTCTTTATCACGGCCAGCTGCTCCTTTGTGGTGACGCAGCTGGCGCTGGTGCTGTGGCAGTTCGGGCTGACCACGTCGCCGGCCATTGTGGTGGTGGGCGGCATCCTCCTGCTCCTGCCGACCGGCCGCCTCGTCTCGTCGGTGCAGGACGCCATCAACGGCTTCCCGGTAACGGCCGCGGGCCGGTTCCTGTCAACGCTGTTGACCTTCGGCGCCATCGTGGCCGGCATCGCCGTCGCGTTCGTGGTGGGTGAGCTCACCGGGATGCAGCGCATCGACATTACAGAAACGTTCCCGCCGGCCTACGATTTGTGGGTCCTGGTGATCTTCGTGGCAGTGGCAGTGATGGCCATCGGCATCACCGAACAGACCAGCTGGCAGCTGCTGCTGCCCACAGCTGCCGTGGGAGTGGCCGGCTACCTTGTACTGCTCGCGGCGGGCCAGCTCGGCGTGGGTGACCGTTTTTCACCGGCACTGGCGGCCGTGGTCATTGGCCTGCTGGCGCGGGTGGTCGCGCTGAGGATGGGAGCGCCGCAGCTGGTGGTTGCCGTCCCCGCAGCACTGATCCTGCTGCCCGGCCTGACCATCTTCCGGTCCATGTATGTGCTCACCATTGAGGAAGCCGAAATCCTGCTCGGTGCCGGGGGGATGCTCAACGCCGGTGCCATCGTCCTGGGGACAGCGGGCGGTATTGTCCTCGGGGACACCCTTGCGAGGCCGCTGACGCGCAGCCTGGCCAGCAATGAGCGGCGGCGGGCCCGCCGCCGCTGACCGGGGGCCGTGCGGCTAGATCTGTCCCACCGGAAGTTTTTTCTCCGCCTGGAACGCATCCTCCACCCGGCCCTTGGCCCAGTAGCCCGACAGAGAAACCTGGCTGCGTTCCAGGCCGCGCTGATCAAAAAAGACCGCACGCAGGGCCTTCATGTAGCCGCGCTCGCCATGGGCAAACACGTCCACCCGGCCCGCAGGCCATTCGGCGGCTGCCACCGCCTGAACCAGAACGTCGCTCTCGCCCGCGGGGACACCGTTGCGGGCCAGCCAGTGAATTGTGACTCCGGCCGGAGCGGCGATC
The DNA here is from genome assembly GCF_042879835.1 of Pseudarthrobacter sp. NPDC058329. Taxonomy (NCBI): domain Bacteria; kingdom Bacillati; phylum Actinomycetota; class Actinomycetes; order Micrococcales; family Micrococcaceae; genus Pseudarthrobacter; species Pseudarthrobacter sp. NPDC058329. Next base: position 137,890 of record NZ_JBHVZR010000010.1, on the reverse strand, counting down.
GGCTGGATGTCGGCGTCGGAGTCCACCTCCACAAAGGCCAGGCCCGCTGCTTCCCCCGGCAGGGACTCCAGGCAGGCCGCAATCGCGGGCAGCGCCGCCTCGTCCCCGGCGAAAAGATACCAGTCGGCGTCCGGTGCCGGGTTGTAGGCGCCGCCGGGGCCGGTGAACGTCAGGGTGTCGCCGGGCTGTGCCTTGGCTGCCCACGGGCCAGCGAGGCCTTCATCGCCGTGCACCACAAAATCGATGGCCAGCTCACGCGCCACCGGATCCACCCAGCGGATGGTGTACGTCCGGGTGAACGGCCACTGTTCCCGCGGCATCGTCTCCCGGATGCTCCACAAATCCAGCGGGGTGGAATACTTCACGCCTGGCTGGGGAAAAACGATCTTTACGTAGCGGTCCACGAAGCCGTTGTTGACGAAGTCCGCGAAGCCATCGCCGCCGGCAACGATCCGAACCATGTGCGGGGAAAGCTCTTCCCGGCGCACCACGGCGAGGTTGATCTGCGGACGGCTTTTCTTCGTGGCGCTGGTAGCGGCGGGAACGGTGCTCATAAGGCAAGCCTAAGCTAGGGTGCCGGGGGGAGCTCCCAGGTTACGCCGGGGGCACCCTGCCCCAACAGGAGTTCGTTGACGCGGCTGAAGGGCCGGGATCCAAAAAAGCCGCGGGATGCGGACAAGGGACTGGGGTGGGCGCTTGCCACCGCCGGTGCCCCGTCCAGGAGGGGGCGGACGCTTTCGGCGTCCTTCCCCCACAGGACCGCCACCAGCGGCATCCTGGATCCGTCCTGGTTCCGTCGGTGGGCGACTGTGGAGACAGCCGCCGTCGTGATCTTCTCCCAGCCTTTGCCGCGGTGCGAGCCGGCGGACCCTGCCCGCACCGTCATGACGCGGTTCAGGAGCAGCACACCCTCGTCAGCCCAGGCGGACAGGTCGCCGTGAACCCTCGCCGGCAGCCCGAGATCCGTTTCCAGCTCCCGGTAAATATTCGCAAGGCTCCGGGGGATGGGCCGCGTGCCCGGGTCCACGGAGAAGGACAATCCCACCGCATGCCCGGGTGTCGGATAGGGATCCTGGCCGACGAGCAGGACCTTTACCCGGGCGAGCGGCTGCCGGAAGACACGCAGGACGTTCGACGGCGCCGGCAGCACCTCGTGCCCCGCTGCCACTTCGCCGGCGAGGAAGGTGAGCACCTCCCGAAGTTCGTTTTCCACGCCTGCCAGGGCGGCGGCCCAGTCGGGCGCCATCAGCTCCTCCAGCGGGAGCAGCGCCAGTTCGGCGAAGCCCGCGCCGTGCGCAGGTTCCGGCTCGATTTCGAACAGGGCATCAGAGTCAAACACGGTCCCATTCTTGCAGGGTGTCCTGGGGCGGGGCCCGCGTGCTGCCCCCACCGCAAATGACAAGGCTGTTATTCGTCCGTAGCATGGGGGTCAGACATTTTACGTAACCAGCTAAGGAGTGCGCCGTGGCGGAACCAGCTCGGGAGCACCTGCCGGAGCCGGAATCCCGGCAGTCCCTCCTGGTCGACTTCAAGCTCAAAGACTCACCGCTGGGCGAGCGTGACCAGCAGATGCTTGCGTTGGAGCGGCAGTGGTGGAAGTACGCCGGCGCCAAGGAACAGGCCATCCGGGAGCTTTTCGACCTCTCCGCAACCCACTACTACCAGCTTCTCAATGCACTGATCGACAGCGAGGATGCGCTGGCCCACGATCCCATGCTGGTCAAGCGATTGCGTAGACTACGTACGTCGCGTCACCGTGCACGTACCGCACGGCGCCTGGGGTCTGACGCGTAAGACGCTCCCAGCTGGGCCGCCAGCAGCAATAAACAAGGATATCTCCATGACCAAATACGCCCGCGATGAATTCGACAAGGTCCCGGAGACTGCGTCGCGACAAGGTGTCCACCGCACGGCTTCCGCCCCGTCACGGGTGCGGCTCTGGCCCATTCTCGCGGTGGGTATTGCCGCTCTGGCGATTGGACTGGTGTCCTTCCTGATTCTCCCCAAGCTCGGTTTCAGCACGCCGGACAGCCAGGCCTCGTCAAGCCAGGAAGCAGCCCCGTTGGCCGTTACCGGGTCCACCCCTACGGCCACCCCGGAGGCTTCCCCGGAACCCTCTGCAGAGCCAACACCTTCCGCCACCAGCGAGGCCGGGCCCGGCGAGGCCGACCCCGGCACGGACGCCGAACCGGAACTGGACGAGCCAACCGCAGCTCCCGTATTCATCGATAAGTCGCAAAGCGTCGCCATTTACAACGCCGCCGGGACGGCAGGACTTGCCGGCCGGGTGGGCGGAACAGTCCAGGCCGACGGCTGGACCCTGGGACAGGTGGGCAACTGGGCGGGCGCCCCGCAGCAGGCCTCTGTCATCTACTACCAGGGGGCAGCGCAATTGCCCGGTGCCCGGGCCCTGGCGGCGCTCCTCGGCATTCCTACTGTGGTAAACAGCGCCGACTTCCAGGTGCCGCTGGTTGTAGTGCTGGGGCCGGGCTACCGGTAACCCCCTGACCTCGCGTTCCGCGGCAGGCGGTTACGCCTGAATAACTTTTGCGGACGGCCCGGCCCCATCCGGCTACCCCCGGGCAGGCATTGGCTAGAGTGAATTCAGGTGCGGCTGGAGCCTGTCGGCACACAGCGGCGTGGGCACCGGACACAACGGAAAGAGTGGTCAGCATGGCACAGGGAACCGTCAAATGGTTCAACGCTGAAAAGGGCTACGGCTTCATCACCGTTGACGGCTCCGGCGATGACATCTTTGTCCATTGGTCTGCCATCCAGGGTGAAGGGTACCGGGCCCTGGACGAGGGCCAGCGGGTGGAACTCGAAGTGGGCGAAGGCGAGAAGGGCCCGCAGGCTGAAAGCGTCCGGCCGGCCGAGTGACTGACCCGAACCTCCGCCCTGCAAACCTCCGCCGGGCGCTTTCAACGGCTGCCCTGTGCTCCGCCCTGGCTCTGACCGCCTGTTCCGGGGCCACCGGCAATGCCCGGGTGGAAGCTGCGGAGGCTTCGGGCGACGGCACCCTCCGCGTGGGCCTGATCCTGGACAACGCCGGCGGAAACGGCTTCCTCAATGCACCGCAACTTGCGGCAGCCAAGCTCGCTGTGCAGGAGATCAACGCGGCCGGCGGCCACAAGGGCCGGCCGGTGGAGCTCCTTCCCGCCCTTGCAGGGCAGAGTGTGGCAGAACAGGCCCAGGCGCTGGCCGACGCGAAAGCGGACGTCGTGGTCGGTCCCACCGATTCAAGCCACGCCGCAGCGGCGATCGACGTCCTCTCCCGTGCCCGCACCCCGCTCATCTCGCCCGCCAACACCGCCGCCGGGCTCAGCGGCATCAGCAGCGGCGGCTACTACTTCAGGACCGCACCGGCCGACGTCGCGCAGGGCCCTGTCCTCGTGAAGCTGGCCAAGGACGCCGGCGCCACGTCGGTCGCCGTGCTGTACCAGGAGGGTTCGTACGGCAAAGACCTTTCGGACGCCGTTGCCGCCTCTGCCGGGCAGGCGGGGCTGGAAGTGCTGGCCACTGCCAGCTTCAAGCCCGGCGATGCGGGCAGCGTGGCCGATGCGGCCCGCGCGGCTGAACCGGGCGCCGTCATACTCATCGCCCGCGATGGTGCGCAGGGCGCCCTGGTGGAACTGGCGAACTCAGGTGTGGACGGAAAGCGCCTCATCCTCAGTGACGGCGCCTTCGGCCGCTACGGTTCAGATCTGGCAGCGGGGTACCTGGAGGGTGCCCGCGCCGTGGTCCCCGGACAGCTACCCGACGCCGACTTCCAGGCAAGGCTCCTGACGGTGGACCCCGGGCTGAAGGACGTATCTTTCGCCGCCGAAGCCTATGACGCCGTAACAGTGGCAGCCCTTGCAGCCGCGAGGGCCCAGGACGATGCCGGCCGGTCAATCGCCGCCAACCTCATCGCTGTTTCGGGCGGCACCGCCGGGCAAACGGCGGGGGAGGGCCCCGGTGAGGCATGCCTTTCCTTCAAGGACTGCCTGGCCCGGCTGAAATCCGGGCCGGATGCCAACTACGACGGCGAATCCGGGCCGGTTGCCTTTGATGCCAATGGAGACATCACCACGGCCACCTTCACGGCCTTCGCCTATGCAGCTGACAACAACCCAACCGTGAGCGGCCTTGAGACGGCGGGACGGGCTTCGGGCTGAACCTCGCCGCGGGGCCCGGAAGCTCCGTTTTCCGTGTCCTTTCGCTTGCACTCTCACGTGGGGAGTGCTAATTATTGAGTTAGCACTCTGACGCACCGACTGCTAAGCGAAGCTGGTTCCGGCCAGCGGCGCCGTGCACCGGTCGAGGAGCGAGAAACACCTAACTGGAGTGAGATCCGCATCCGGAGGCATACAGAGGCCAACGGTGAAGGATCGTCCGTCGCGGGCACTGCAGCGAAGGTTCATTCTTAACGACTGTCCCGAAAGGACTATTGCCGTTATGGCCAAGATCATTGCATTTGATGAAGAGGCACGCCGCGGCCTTGAGCGGGGCCTGAACATCCTCGCCGACGCCGTTAAGGTCACCCTCGGCCCGCGTGGACGCAACGTCGTCCTCGAAAAGAAGTGGGGCGCCCCCACGATCACCAACGATGGTGTTTCCATCGCCAAGGAGATCGAACTGGACGATCCTTACGAGAAGATCGGCGCCGAGCTGGTCAAGGAAGTTGCCAAGAAGACGGACGACGTCGCCGGCGACGGCACCACCACGGCTACCGTGCTGGCACAGGCACTGGTGAAGGAAGGCCTGCGCAACGTTGCTGCCGGCGCCGACCCGCTGTCCCTCAAGCGCGGCATCGAGAAGGCTGTTGAGGCCGTTACGGCCGAGCTGCTGAACTCCGCCAAGGAAATCGAAACCAAGGAAGAGATTGCCGCCACGGCGTCCATCTCCGCCGGTGACGACGAAATCGGTGCCCTGATCGCCGAAGCCCTGGACAAGGTGGGCAAGGAAGGCGTTATCACGGTCGAGGAGTCCAACACCTTCGGACTGGAGCTTGAGCTCACCGAAGGCATGCGCTTCGACAAGGGCTACATCTCCGCCTACTTCGTCACGGACACCGAGCGCCAGGAGACGGTCCTCGAGGATCCGTACATCCTGATCGTCAACTCCAAGATCTCCAACGTCAAGGAACTGGTTGCTGTCCTCGAGAAGGTCATGCAGTCCAACAAGCCGCTGCTGATCATCGCTGAGGACATCGAAGGCGAGGCCCTGGCCACTCTGATCGTCAACAAGATCCGCGGCACCTTCAAGTCCGTTGCCGTCAAGGCCCCGGGCTTCGGCGACCGCCGCAAGGCACAGCTTGCCGACATCGCCGTCCTCACCGGTGGCCAGGTCATCGCCGAGGAAGTTGGCCTCAAGCTGGAAACCGCTGGCCTGGAACTCCTGGGCAAGGCACGCAAGGTTGTTGTCACCAAGGACGAGACCACCATCGTCGAAGGTGCCGGCGACGCCGATCAGATCGCCGGCCGCGTATCCCAGATCCGTGCCGAGATCGAGAACTCCGATTCCGACTACGACCGCGAGAAGCTGCAGGAACGCCTGGCCAAGCTGGCCGGCGGCGTGGCAGTCATCAAGGCCGGTGCCGCAACCGAGGTTGAACTCAAGGAGCGCAAGCACCGCATCGAAGACGCAGTGCGCAACGCCAAGGCAGCTGTTGAGGAAGGCATCGTCGCCGGTGGCGGCGTGGCCCTCATCCAGGCCGGTGCCAAGGCATTTGCCAACCTGCAGCTCTCGGGCGACGAGGCAACCGGTGCCAACATCGTCCGCGTTGCCATCGATGCCCCGCTGAAGCAGATCGCCTTCAACGCCGGCCTGGAGCCGGGCGTTGTGGTCGACAAGGTCCGCGGCCTCCCCGCCGGCCACGGCCTGAACGCCGCAACCGGCGAATACGTCGACCTGCTGGCTGCCGGTGTGAACGATCCGGTCAAGGTAACCCGCTCTGCCCTGCAGAACGCGGCCTCCATTGCCGGTCTCTTCCTCACCACCGAGGCAGTTGTGGCCGACAAGCCGGAGAAGAACGCTGCTCCGGTTGGCGGCGGCGACGACATGGGCGGCATGGGCGGCTTCTAAGCCTTCCCTGCCGGGCCTGTCCCGCCAGCACAAAAATGCGGCCCCCTCTCGCGAGGGGGCCGCATTTTTTACGTCCACAGGAGTTGTTGGTTACGTACCCGGACTTGTGCGCCCCGGAGGTCCCAGTAACTCTCCAAAAACGCCAGGGTGCCCCTACTTCCTGGCGCTGGCGAGCATCCCTTCCACTTCCTTCTTGAATGCTTCAGCAGCGGCTTGCGGGGTGAGGCGGTCGTAGAGGACTTCGTCGGTGTACCGCTTGATGACGTTCTGCACGCTGCCCGCGCCCACCGGGGGAACGGGTGGTGCGTCCTTCATGTCGGGGGCAATGGCCTTCAGGTAATTGACCACGGTGGTGTCGGCAGGCTTGAGGGAGGGCGTAATGCTGTCAACGATCTCCGGGTTGGTGGGCACGCCCCGGTCGGTCATCAGGATGGCTCCGGCCTCCGGGCTGTTGGTCAGGTAGTTGATAAACGTGGCCGCTGCTTCAGGATCCTTGGAACGTGAAGAAGCCGACCAGAACATGGTGGGCTTGTAGTACATGCCGTTGCCTGCCGCGGAGCCGCCGGTGCTGGGCGCCCGGAGCATTTTGATGCTGCTGCCGGTGGTCGCCTCCAAGGAGCCGAGCTGGTTGGTCCACCACCATGCCATGCCCACTCTGTTGGTGCCGAAGAGGCTTTCTTCAAGCCCGGCACCGGAGTCTTCGGTGGCGACCGTCGCCGGCGGGCTGGCTTTCGAATCACGCTGTTCCTTCAGGCGTTCCCAGAAGGAGGCAGCGGTTGAGGTTTCGAAGTCCAGCTTGCCGTCCTGGGAGTAAAGGTCCTCGCCATGCTGCCGCAGCCAGATGATCAGGTCCGCTTCGTTGCTGCCGTAGGCTGCGCCGTAGTTCTTGCCGTCTCCCGCGGCGCTGATCTTTGACGCAGTCTCCATGAACTCGTCCCAGGTCCACTTGCTGTCGTCCGGCAGGGGCACGTTGGCGGCCTCAAAGACCTGGGTGTTCGCCATGATGACGTAAGCGTTCTGGCCGGTGCTCAGGCCGTACTGGGCGCCGTCATACTGGCCTGATGCCAAGGCTTCCTTGTCCAGCTTTGATGTATCAATGCCGTCCTGCCTGGACAGGTCCAGCAAGGCACCGCGTCCGCCGTATTCGGCAATGTACTTCTGGTCCATTTGGATGACGTCAGGGGCGTCATTGGCCGCTGTCTTCGTGGCCAGCTTGTCCCAGTAGCTGGCCCATTCGCCGGGTTCGGATTCAATGTTGATATTCGGATGCTCTGCTTCGAAGGCCTCGATGGCCTTCGCAGTCTGGGCATTGAGGTACTCGTTGCCCCACCAGGCAAACCGGAGAGTCACTTCCTCGTTGCTGTTCGAACTGGCGGAGGTGCCACATCCGGTTGCGAGCAGTGAGAGGGCAACGGCTGCTGCGCCGAGTTGGAACCTTCTCCGGCTAACAGTTGGAATCGTCATTGATGTGCCTTCCTTGTTCTGTTGAATCCGCTTCCTGGAGCTTTCCCGGCGGCATCGTCACTAGGGGGAATAAGTGAGAAAACGTTTTCTAGTATGACATCCGATTGTGCCCGGGCTCCAGCACCCGCGTCAAGAGGTATCGGTAAACGCTTTCCGGGTTGTTGCGGGAGGCTTCCCGCACATGCACACGATCCCCTGGACTGTGCCATTCTGCGGTGCTGCCCTGTGCAGGTATCACCGCATTGTCGTCCGCTTCTGGCAGGATGGACCGGTGACGATTACTGCAGCGGCCGACGGTTCGGCTTTGGGAAACCCTGGCCCGGCCGGCTGGGCCTGGTACGTGAATGACGATTGCTGGCGTGCCGGCGGCTGGCCCCACGGCACCAACAACCAGGGCGAACTCATGGCCGTCCTGGATCTGCTGCGGGCCACCGCACACCTTCGCCACGAGGACCTGCACATCCTCTGCGACAGCCAGTACGTCATCAACTCGATCACCAAATGGATGCCGGGATGGAAGCGGAAGGGCTGGCGGAAGGCGGACGGCAAGCCGGTGCTGAACGTCGATCTGCTCAAGGAGCTGGACCGGGAGCTCGCCGGGCGGAAGTACAGGTTCGAGTGGGTCAAGGGGCACGCCGGGCATGACCTGAACGAAGCCGCCGATGAGCGGGCCCGGGCCGCCGCGACCGCCTACCAGCAGGGGGTTGCGGCCCGGTCGGGACCGGGTTTCCCAGGCGCCCACCACGCATCGGCTTCCGGAGCCCCGGCTTCCGGAAACCCGGCAGCCGGGAAAGCCCCTGCCGGAGCTACGCCAGCAGCCGCCCCCGGCGAGCTTGACCTGTTCAGCCAGCAGGTCATAACGCAGCAGGACGTTGGCCGGCAAAGTGTTGCCGGGCAGGGCGTTGCCGGGAAGGAGTCCGCCCAGAAGGAGTCCGCCCAGCAGGACCTCTCGCAAGAGGACCTCAGGCAAGAGGACCTCGCGCAAGAGGATATCGCTCAAGGAGGATTTACCCAGCTGGACTTTACCCAGCTGGACGGTGCCTTTGAACTGGCCGGAGCAGGCCGGGCGGGAACAGCCGCGCCCGAAGCGCTGGTGGAAGAGCTGGAGCGGGAACTGCTCGGCCCCTTGGTGCGCGGCGATATCGGCAGGACGGCTGTCCTGCTGCACCCTGACTTCCTGGAGATCGGCAGCTCGGGCAGGGTCTGGACACGGGACGCCATGATGATGGCGCTCGAAGAAGACCCGGGCGAGCGGACCGACATCGAGATCCTCGGCGCCGACCGCATCGGCCCCGGCGCCGTCCTGCTGACGTACCGAAGCTACGCGCGTTCCGGTACAACCCTCAGAAGCTCACTGTGGGTGCTGGACGGCGGACGTTGGCGGCTGCGGTTCCATCAGGGCACCCCCGAAGCCTAGGCCCCGGCAGGCAGCGGGTCAGCTAAACCTCTGGGTGTTTCCCTGCTCAGCCTGCGCGTACGTGGCCGCGGCCGATGAGAGCGCCATGTTGATCGAAGCCAGTGAAGCCTCCACCCTGCCCTGAGTGATGGTCCACTCCGTGATAAGTGCCTGGAAGTTGGTGGCTGCAGAGCCCCGCCAACTGCCCTGAAGCTCGTCCAGCCCCCGCTTCATGGCCTGGACGTCGGCGCTGATCCGGTCCACTGTTGCCTGGACGTTGGCGGACTTGAGCTGGAGCAGTTCGGTGTCGACGGAAATGATGCTCATGGCAGTGCCTTTCGCTGGAACGGGCAGCGTTTGCTCCCGCACCCGGACTCTCCGGGCCACGTTGACGAGCCTACGGAGGCGGGTGCGAACCGTGCCATGACAGGGAGGCTATATGTGGATAACCCGTCCGTCGCTGCCCCGGGCGGCGTGGCCGGCAGGCTTGGGAAATGAGCCTAGGCTCTCCACTCCGGCGTCCGCGGACCCGTTCTCCGGTGCGTCCTCGCGGTTCGGGAGGGTGACCACGAGGGTAGCACCACCGCCGGCGGTGGTTTCTACCCGGACGGAGCCGCTGTGAGAACCGACGATGGCGGCCACAATGGCGAGCCCCAGCCCGCTGCCCCCCGTCTCACGCGTACGGGACGTATCGGCCCGGTAAAAGCGCTCGAAGACCTTGGACGCGTCCTCCTCGGAGATGCCGGGCCCGTGGTCGCGGACTTCGATGACTGAGCGCAGTTGCCCGCCGTCCACGGCGCGGACGCCAACCGCCAGCTCAATCGGGCTGCCCTCAGGGGTGTAGCGCAAGGCGTTGCCTACCAGGTTGCCCACCACCTGGCGAAGTTTCGCTTCGTCACCCAGCACGGGTGCAGGAGCTGCCGGGCCGCCGTCGAGCCCCACGAGAGAGATCACCCGGGACCGGGCGCTGGCCTGGGTATCAACCACCGCGTCATGGGCGATCAACTGAAGGTCAACCGGCTTTTGCTGCAGCGGGCGCTGTTCATCAAGGCGGGCCAGCAGCAGCAGGTCCTCCACCATGGAGCCCATGCGCTTGGCTTCGCTTTCGATCCTTCCCATGGCAGTGGCCACGTCCTCGTTCGTGGCCAACGCCCCATGCCGGTACAGCTCCGAGAAGCCCCGGATCGTCACCAGCGGGGTACGCAGTTCGTGGGAGGCATCGGCCGCGAACCGGCGCATCCTCGCCTCCGAGGCCGTGCGGGCGGAGAAAGCTGTTTCGATGTGGGCGAGCATGGCGTTCAGTGAGCTGCTGAGCCGGCCCAGCTCGGTGCCGGGATTTTCCACGTCCACGCGGCGGGACAGGTCCCCGGCGGCAATGGCTGCGGCGGTCTTTTCCACCCGCGCAAGCGGCCGGAAGGCACGCGAAACAGTCCAGCTGGCGATCAGTGACGCCAGCAGCAGCGTCAGCAGGCCCACTCCGAGGACAACAAGGGTGGCGTGCTCCAGGACGTCGTCGACGCTCTCCAGCGGCAGGCCGATGACCACCACCGCTGTGGTCTGGTTGTTTTGGATCGTCACGGCTATCACGCGCCAGTTCTCGCCGTCGGTGCCGCGCACCTGGTAGGGCTCCTTGCCCCGCGCCTGGGCCTGCTCCACCGTCATGGAACTGATTTCCGGCCCGCTGTCCGGTTCAGCCCCGAACGGAAAAGGCTCTTCGCCGGGCACAAACAGAATCAGCGAATAATCGGTGGGTACCGTGGGTGCCTGCAGCGGCGAGAAGGACCGCTGCCTGCCCGCCAGCTCAACTGCTGCGTACAGCTTTTGGTCCACCTGGTCCTGCAGGTAGCTGTGAAGCAGGGCCAGCGTGCCCGCCCCTGTGGCCGTAAGGGCAACAATAAGCAGTGCCATGATCATGGCCACCAGCTGTGACCTGAGTGAGGCCGATTTCCACCGCTGCAGCAAGGTCAGCGCTTTTCTGCCGTCCGGAGCACGTACCCCACGCCGCGCTTGGTCTGGATAAGGGCCGGAGCTGCAGGGTCAATGTCCACTTTTCGGCGCAGGTAGGAGATGTACGACTCCACGATGGAGGCATCACCGTTGAAGTTGTACTCCCAGACGTGGTCCAGGATCTGCGACTTTGACAGCACCCGGTTGGGGTTGAGCATGAGGTAGCGGAGGAGCTTGAACTCCGTGGGCGACAGCTCGATGACAGTGCCGCCGCGCCGCACTTCATGGGCGTCGTCGTCCAGTTCGAGATCGTCGACGCGGATAACGGCGTCGTCGTCGAGCAGGGGCTGCGTCCGGCGCAGCACGGCCCGGATCCTGGCGACCACCTCATCGAGGCTGAAGGGTTTGGTGACGTAATCGTCCCCGCCGACGGTGAGGCCCGTGACCTTGTCCTCCGTGTCATCCTTGGCTGTCAGGAACAGAACTGGGAAGTGCTTGCCCGAGGCCCTGAGGCGGCGGGTGACGGTGAACCCGTCCATGTCCGGGAGCATCACGTCCAGGACGGCGAGGTCCGGGGCGTGCAGGTCGGCAGCAGCAAGGGCATCGCGTCCGTTTGCGGCGGAGACGACGTCGAATCCGGCAAAGCGGAGGGACGTGGAGAGCAACTCCCGGATGTTGGGTTCGTCATCCACCACCAGGAGCTTCGCTTCAGGGCCGTTCTTGTTCATATTCCCATCATGCTCCCAGACACTGGGAGTTGTCTGGGTGCTTCTTGTGAGCAAGGTGTAGGGGCACAGTTGTTTCTACCAACCAAGCGAGCCGGGTCCGCCTTTGAAGGGGCCCGTCACGCGCCCGGTGATCCAGCCCCCGTAGTAGCCTCCGGCCTGGGGGCGCACCCGCTCACCCTCGACCTCGCAGTAATCCATCCTGCCCGGGTAGACCGCAACGCGGTCCAGCAGTGCAGCGTATGCGGCGACCGGGTTGGGGTAGAACCATGCTGCCTTTTCCCTGACCTCTCCGCCGCCGCGGACGGTGAGGTACTTCGCTGGGCCTTTGAACTCGCAGAAGCTGCTCCCGGGAGCGGGCTCCAGTGCACCTGGGCGGAACTCTGACCGGGGCAGGTAGTAGGCCGGCGGGTGGCTCGTCTCCAGAACCCGGAGCGAGTCGGTGGTGTCCAGGATCAGCTCGCCGCCCAAATAGATCCGGATCCGTTCCGTGTTGGGCTCTATCCGTGGCGGCCGGGGATAGTCCCACACGGATTCCTGACCCGGCAGGGGAATGGCGGGCCTTCTTTCAGAATGCATGCCTCCAGTGTGCGCCCCATCCGTCTGGTCCGCACTGGACAGGGCGTCACGGAGGGCACGGTGCTACTCGGCCGTTTCCACGTCCTTCGCATCCATAATGCGGTAGGCGTAGCCCTGCTCCGCGAGGAACCGCTGGCGCTTGGCGGCGAAGTCCTGGTCCAGGGTGTCACGTGCCACCAGGGAGTAGAACCGGGCTGACCGGCCGTCCTTCTTGGGCCGCAGGAGCCTGCCCAGCCGCTGCGCCTCCTCCTGCCTCGAACCGAAGGAACCGGAAACCTGGATGGCCACCGAGGCTTCCGGGAGGTCGATGGAAAAGTTGGCCACCTTGGAAACCACGAGCGTCTGGATCCCACCCGCGCGGAAGGCATCAAAAAGCTTCTGGCGCACCTTCACGGACGTGTCCCCCTTGATGACCGGTGCCTTCAATCGCTCCCCGAGGTCATCCAGCTGGTCGATGTACTGGCCGATGACCAGCAGTTGCTCCCCGGCGTGCCGGGTGACGAGCTGCTCCACCACCCGCGTTTTGGACTCGGAGGTGGCGCAAAGCCGGTACTTGTCTGCATCATCGGCCATGGCATAGGCCGAGCGTTCGTCCCGCGGCAGGTCCACGCGCACCTCGATGCAGTCCGCCGGGGCGATGTAGCCCTGCGACTCAATGTCCTTCCAGGGCGCGTCGTAGCGTTTGGGTCCTATCAGGCTGAACACCTCGCCCTCTCGGCCGTCTTCCCGCACCAGGGTAGCCGTGAGGCCAAGACGGCGCCTGGCCTGCAGGTCCGCGGTCATCCGGAAGATCGGGGCGGGCAGCAGATGGACCTCGTCATAAATGATGAGACCCCAGTCGTGTCCGTCCACCAGTTCAAGATGCGGATAGAGGCCGCCGCGCTTCATGGTGAGTACCTGGTACGTGGCAATGGTCACCGGCCGGACTTCCTTCACCGCCCCCGAATATTCGCCGATCTCGTCCTCGGTGAGGGACGTGCGCCTGAGCAGCTCGTCCTTCCATTGCCGGGCGGCCACGGTGTTGGTGACCAGGATCAGGGTGGTGGTGGAGCCGGTTGCCATGGCCGCTGCGCCAACCAGCGTTTTGCCCGCACCGCAGGGCAGCACCACAACCCCGCTGCCTCCGGCCCAGAAGTTGTCGCTGGCCATTTTCTGGTACGGCCGCAGTTTCCAGCCGTCCTCATTGAGCGCAATCAGGTGCGGGGTGCCGTCCACGTAGCCGGCCAGGTCCTCCGCCGGCCACCCGATCTTGAGCAGGAGCTGCTTGAGCTGTCCGCGCTGGGACGCGTGCACCACTACGGTTTCGCCATCGATGCGGGGCCCGAGCAGCGGCTGAATCTTCTTGGAGCGGATCACTTCCTCCAGGACCGGATAGTCATCAGTCCGCATGACCAGTCCGTGCTGCGTGTCCTTTTCCAGGCGCAGCCGGCCGTACCTCGACATGGTCTCCTCGACGTCGATGAGCAGCGAATGCGGCACCGGGAACCGCGAATACTTCAACAGGGTGTCAAGGACCCTTTCGGCATCCAGTCCGGCCGCGCGGGCATTCCACAGGCCCAACGGGGTGAGCCGGTAACTGTGGACGTGCTCGGGGGCCCGTTCCAGCTCTGCGAACGGCGCGATGGCATGCCGGGCTTCGGTTGCGAGCTCGTGGTCCACCTCGAGGAGGATGGTTTTATCGCTCTGGACTATCAGGGGTCCGTCGTTCACGCGGGGGCGTCCTTCACTGGCGCAGTTCCTCTGCGGCCTCAATATCAATAATGCGGTGGATGGACAACACCCGTTCGGTGTCCTTTGCGGGGTCAAAGACCCGCACCCGTCCGCCGCTCACTGAGAGGGGAACAACAATTTCCAGGTTGGCATTCCCCATGCCGTCCACCACGTTCATACTGATGCGCTGCTTGAGCCTGATGGCCCGCTGCAGGGCCTCCAGTCCAAGCTGCGTGGCTGCTTCCCCAGTAGGGTCTCCCTCCGGGCCGTGATGATTCCCGACGGCGGCAGGACGGTGCCGCAGCACGTCAAGTTGGGCTTGGACTTCTACCGCCGGTGGGGCTGTCCGCGGGGCCGTGTACACGGGCCGGGACGGGGTATGCGGCGCAGGAGCGCGGCGCAGCCGGAGCACCGGCTGCTCTGAATCGTCAATGGAGGGGGAGAGTCCCAGGCTCCGGAGGACCTGCGCTGTTTCACGCGGCGGCGCGGACGAGATGAGGACTGTGGGGGCAATCCGTACCAGGCCCAGCGTCTCCGTCTTGGGTCCGGACAGCAGCTCCAGGAGTGAGGCTTCATCCTCGCTCTGGACAAAGCTGGCCGCTGTGCCCACCCGCAGCCGGCCGTGCCGGGCGGCCGTATCCTCCACCAGGTACTGCAGGGGCTGGGGTACAGCGGTGGCCGAGTGCTCCCGCAGGAACTCCAGGACGGCGGGGGCGTCGTGGCCGGCGTCCAGCGCCCGGCGGATCGAGCCGGGTGAGAACCGGTAGATGGTGGCCGGCCCCTGGCCTTCGGCGTCGGCCATCAGCAGCAGCTTTTCGGTCAGCGCCGGGGCAAGATATCCGGGTGCCACGGCGGTGAGGTCGGCCTGGAGCAGCACGTGGTTCAACTCCGCGGGCAGGTGCTCGCCCAGGATGGAGAGGGCGGCGTCCGGTTCGTCGTCCGCGATGGCACTTCCGAGCTGGCTCAGGGCTCCCGAGCCCAGCAGTCCGAGTATCTCGGCTTCGGCCAGGACTCCGCGGATCAGGGAGCTGAAGCGCCGCGCCATGCGGGGCTGGACCCACTCGGCGCGCTGGAGCACCGCTGCGGCGTCCAGGACCGGCGCTGTTCCGTCCGGGGCGGCTGCCTCACACGTGAGTTCGTTCAGGATCTCCAGGATCCGTTTGCGCACCACGGGGGCGTCCGGCCGCTGGGCCTCGGCCGACAACGCGATGATGGTGCTCCCGGAAGCCGCGCGGTGCGCAGTTGCTCCCGGAGTTCCATTGATCGGCTGCCCCACCAGTGACGGCACGCGCTCGCTGGCCAGCCAGGCGTTGACCAGCCAGAGCCATTGTTCCTGCCGCGGCAGCACGAGCCATTCAAGTTCCGGCGGCTGGACCCACGAGGACGAATCGACGTCCAGGCGGATCAGCCCCGCCAGGCCGCAGAGCTCCAGGAGAAGCCCGGCGCGGGGCTGGTCGATCCGGAGAAGCTCAGCCAGCCGCCTCATCTCACGGACGCCCACGCCGCCGCTGCGCAGGGTGGCCAGGGGCTGTTCCCGCACGCCATGAAGTACTTCGCCCACCAGCCGCAAAGTCTCACTGATGGCACCCAGGGCCGCGTTCCGCCGCAAAGCGGCGCTGGTCCGGCCGAGCTCCGGTACCGGCGGCGAAAGGTGGAAGTCGTTGATGATGGCACCGCCGCGCAGCGAGAGCCCTACGCTGTGCGGCAGTTCCACATGGGCGGCGTCCAAAGGCACCAGCAGGCCCCGGGCCAGGAGCCAATCGATGGGCCCGACGTCGGACCCCTCGGTGGTGACGGACGCCTTGCGTTGCGCCTGGGGGACGGCCCCCATGGCCCAGTTCCGGAACCGGGCGAGCAAGGCGGTGGTCCGTTCCGGAGCCGCGGCCAGGATCTCCTGGAGGGCTTCGGGCGAGGACGTCCAGTGCTGCAGGGCAAGCGCTGCCTCCATGGGTGTTGTGGCCCCGTGGATGGCTGCTCCGCTTCGGTGAAGCTCGGAAACGAGGTGGACCGCCCGCTGCGCGAAGGCCGGCTGGAGGCGCACCAGCTCCGTGTAGCTGCGGCCAAGCCCGGCGGGGTAGATCCCCACGACGTCCTTAAGGCTGCCAACGGGGAGATAGTACCGCTGCCGGTTGCCGGTGACCGTTGCTCCGTGCGGGGGTTCGGCACGGTGGACCAGGGCCAATTCCTGGAGCGAGGCCAGGATCCGTTCCACGGCGGCAATGGTGGAACCCGATATCAGCTTGCGCAATCCTGCGGCGGAGGCGCTGTGCTCGGTGTCCGTGTTAGTGCACAGATGGAGGGTTTCCAGCACCTGCATTTGGGGCCGGTTGAGGCGCTCCAGCGCGCGCTGGACGCTGACGCGCCCGCTGGCCCGGGCAGCGAGGGCGGCGAAGTCCGGTACTGCGGGGGAGATGAGGTCCGGCCGCGCGTCGAACAGCGCCCGCAACGAGTCGTCGCTGCGGGCCTCCAGATCCTTGCTGAGCGCGCGAATGAGGGACATCAGTCCAACGTTACCGTCCGCCCGGTTTTCCTGCCCGGCGGCGGCCGGCAACGTTGTCCAGGACAAGGAACAGCATCAGCAGGAACGCCAGCGGCAGGCCATACAGTGCGGTGTACGTGACCCAGGCCGGGGCCACGGAACCAGCGAAGGCGAATGCCATGACGGCTGCCACCGCCACCAGTGAAAGCACGGCTATAACTGCGGCGAGGATCGTCAGGGGACGCCGGTAACGCGAGGGTGTCATGAACGTAACGCTAACAGCCCGGTCTGACAGCTCCGCCAAGGGTGCGCGGTTGCCGTTGCGGAGAGCCTTCGGAAGCGGGATTACGGCACCGGGCAGGATAACCTTGGGGGATACAGACCAACACGGTCTCCGGCCGTCATACCCTGAACCCGCACAGCAATGCGGATGCGGTGACGGCGGGCCGTGTCTCAAGACGTCAGAACGAAGAAGGTTGATTACGTGCCTACCGGCAAGGTCAAGTGGTATGACAAGGAAAAAGGCTTCGGATTCCTCGCGGGCGAAGACGGCCAGGAAGTCTTCCTGCCCAAATCGTCGCTGCCCGAGGGCGTAACAGAGCTGAAGGCCGGCACCCGTGTCGAGTTCGGTGTGGCCGACGGCCGCAAGGGAGCCCAGGCATTGGGCCTGCGCGTGCTGGACAAAACGCCGTCCATTGCCAAGGCCAAGCGGCCCAGCGCCAAGGACCTCGCACCGCTGGTGCAGGACCTCGTGACCGTCCTGGACAACCTGTCCGGAACCCTTTCCAAAGGCAAATACCCGGAAGGCAATAAGGGCAAGGCCATCGCCGCCGCCCTGCGTAAGGTTGCCGACGAGCTGGACGTTTAGGCCCTCATGAACCCGCAAGCTGATCAGCAGGACCCGCAGCCAGTGGACCTGGAGCCAACAAGCACGGCGTCCGTGGACCCCGGGTTGGCGTCGCCGGAAGCACTGGAAATCGAGTTGGTGGAACCGGTGTCGGTGGACCCGGCTTCGGTGGACCTGGTGGCGCTGCAGGCAGGTGCCACAACGGGCCGTGCCGCCGGTATTGTTGCCGCCCCGGCGGCTGGGGCGGGTAAAACGGCCAAGCGCCGGGCCGGAGTGCCTGTCTGGCGGACCGGCAAGCCGGACGCCTTCCTCGCTGCCGCCGTGGACACGGCACGGACGGCCATTGCAGGCATCACCGCGGCATCCGACATCGGGCGGCACCTGGCAGCAAAGAGCGAAGGCGACCGCCTGGTAACGCACCTCTTTGAATGCAGGCTGCCCGGCTACGCAGGCTGGCAGTGGTTCGCCGTGGTGACCCGGAATTCGCGGTCCAAGGTGGTCACAATCAACGAGCTCGGCCTCTTGCCGTCCGAAGACTCCATCCTCGCCCCGGAATGGGTTCCGTGGGCGGAACGGGTCAGGCCCGAGGATGAGCAGGAAGCGGACCTGGAAACCGGCGGCCACCACGCCGGTGAGCCTGAGGTCGGCCCACTGGAACCCGGCGCACCACAGGCAGAGGAGCCCTATGCCGGTACGGACCAGGCCGACATGGCGCACGCTGGTGCCGCTGAGCCCGCGGACGGGGATGCTGCGGCACGGGAGGCCGTCGGCGTGCTGGACGGAGAGGACCAGGACGGGCAAGACCAGGTCGGGGAAGCGGAGCAGGGTGCAGACCCGAACCGCGAAGCCGGGGCTGCGGACGCCGGAGTCGTACCGGAACAGCGCACAGCGCAGGACGCAACAAACTAAGGCACGGAACAGCCCCTGGCACGGAGCCGTGCCAGGGCACGGACTGGGCTGCGAAGCACCAACGGCGCCGACCGGGCAGGACCCGGGCGGCGCCGTCGTGCGTTAATGCTGATGCGTTGCGTCAGCGGGCTGCTTGCGCAGCTGCATCACTTGCGCAGTTCGCCCACCACGTAATCGATGCTGGCCAGGAGGGCGGAAACGTCTGCGGGCTCGATGGCCACGAACGTTGCAATGCGCAGCTGGTTGCGGCCGAGCTTGCGGTACGGCTCGGTGTCCACGATGCCATTGGCGCGCAGGACCTTGGCCACCACTGCGGCATCCACGGTCTCATCGAAGTCGATGGTGGCGATGACGTTTGAGCGCTCGTCCGGGTTGGTGACGAACGGAGTGGCGTAGTCCGAGGCGTCCGCCCAGCTGTAGATACGGCCGGCAGAATCTGCCGTGCGGGCGGAAGCGAAGCCGAGGCCGCCGTTGGAGTTCAACCACTGCACCTGGACGTCCAGGGTAACCAGCGTGGACAGCGACGGGGTGTTGTACGTCTGGTTCAGGCGTGAGTTGTCAATGGCCGTCTGCAGATCCAGGAAATCCGGAATCCAACGGTCGCTGGACTTGATCCGCGCTGCGCGTTCCAGGGCGGCAGGGGAGAAGAGGCCAAGCCAAAGCCCGCCGTCGGAGGCAAAGTTTTTCTGCGGGGCGAAATAGTAGACATCGCTCTGGGCAACGTCCACGTCCAGTCCGCCTGCCGCGGACGTGGCGTCGACGAGCACCAGTGCGCCCTCGTCGGCCCCGGCAACGCGCTGCACGGGGGCTGCAACGCCGGTGCTGGTCTCGTTTTGCGGCCAGGCGTAGACGTCCACGCCTGCTTCGGCCTGGGCCGCCGGGCGTGTGCCGGGGTCAGACTTGATGATGGAAGAGGAATCCAGGAAGGGCGCCTTGTTGGTTGCCGCGGCGAACTTCGAGCCGAACTCGCCGAAGGACAGGTGCTGTGCCTTCTTCTCCACAAGGCCGAAGCTTGCAATATCCCAGAACGCCGTGGAGCCGCCGACGCCGAGTACAACTTCGTACCCTTCGGGAGCGCGGAAGAACTGGCTGAGGCCCTCGCGGACGGAGCCAACGAGGTTCTTGACCGGGGCCTGCCGATGCGACGTGCCCAGGATGTTCCTGGACGCCGCGGACAGCGCATCGATCTGCTCCGGCCTGACCTTCGACGGCCCGGCGCCGAACCGTCCATCCTTGGGCAGAAGGTCGGCGGGGATCGTGATGCTGGTTTCGCTCACAGGTGCTCCAATTTCGGCATGGACACGGCTTTTGGTCCGGACGGGTGTTGGTGGCCGGCAGCCGGTGACGGCTGCAACCAGGGCCTCCCTTATTCTGCCCTGTTGGGCTGTTTCAGCGGGAACCGGAACCGTCATAGTCCATCCAATGAGACGCTCCCACCGCCATCTTCAACTATTTGGACAAAGTCAAAATAGGCTAAGCTTTTCCACGGACTACGCCGCGTTGAAGGCGGTACGGTGGGACAACGCAAGGTACTGCGCTCGAGGAGCTGAGCTGGATGACGGATCTGATCGATACTACGGAGATGTACCTTCGGACCATTCTGGAGCTCGAGGAAGAGAACATTGTTGCCCTTCGGGCGCGCATTGCCGAACGGCTGCGGCACTCCGGGCCGACCGTTTCCCAGACCATCGGCAGAATGGAGCGGGACGGCCTGGTGGTGGTGTCGGGTGACCGCCACCTGGAGCTTACGGAGACCGGCCGGAAGCGCGCCACGGAAGTGATGCGCAAGCACCGCCTGGCTGAACGGCTCCTCGCCGACGTTATCGGGCTGGACTGGGCCTACGTCCACGATGAAGCCTGCCGCTGGGAACATGTGATGAGCGAGCGGGTGGAACGGCGCATCTACGAGTTGCTGAACCACCCCACCGAGTCTCCGTACGGGAACCCGATTCCCGGGTTGGCTGCCTTGGGTGGCGGGCCCTCCCTTGGCTTCGCGGATGGAGCGATCAGCCTCCTGGAAGCGATGAAGTCCTATGGTCCTGCCTCCGCTGTAACTGTCAGCCGGCTTGCCGAGCCTATCCAGGTGGAGCCTGAACTGCTCTCGCAGCTGGACGAGGGCGGCATCCGGCCAGGGGCTGCTGTGTCGCTGGAGCGGGTGGGCGACTACATCTCCGTCCGGGTTCCGGGTATCGAAGGAGCGCTTGAACTGCCCCCCGAGGTGGCCGCGCACGTGTTCGTAGCAATCCGCTAGAGAGCCTGATGTCCGCTTCCCTACCCCATGTGAGCTGGGCTACGCAAAGATAACGGAATTGTTACTTTGGGCCTTAAGCCTCTATAGTTGAACCGAAGCGTTGATATTAAAGCGTTACCTGATCTGGAGCCGAGCTCTGCCAGCGGATCGGGAGCACGAGTCGTAACTGGCAGAGGCGGGGGAACCACACACGGCAGCCGGGGGACTGCCTTGGGGTGAAGTCCGTCAGCAGCAAGCCTCTTCCAGTGAAGGATTCCTCCGGGGATATCTCTGTGCCGAAGCTTGCTTACGGCGGACCGGGTCTTTGAACTCTCTGACCCGAATCCGACAGCTAACTTCGCAGGCTTTCCAGAGAGGAACCCTTCTTGACCATGCAGAATCCCAGGGGACGCCGCCGCGCGGCGGTCCCTGCTTCGACACCGCGCGTTGTCGAAGTCATCACCTCGGAACGCCCCCGCGATCCGCACCGTGATGCGCGCCGGCGTCGTGGTCCCTTCCGCCAGATCACAGAGTTTGCTGCTGCCAGCGGGATCGGCCAGAAGGCCGGCGTCGCCTTGGCCGCCACCGGACTGGTGCTCACCGTGACCGTACCGGCGACCAGTCCCGTGATGGCCACCGACGCCTCAGGATCCTCTCCTGTTGCAGCGTCCTCTGTTGCCCCGCAGCCCCAGGTTTCCGCGGAAGCGGAAGCCCAGATCGACTTCAGCCGTTCTGCTGTGGTCACGCAGGCGGACCCGGACGGGAAGCTGAAGCAGCTGCTCAGCGCCCAGTCCGCAGGCGCCATCACCCGCGCCGCTTCCGCCGGAAGCCTCGGTGCCCCGCTCGCTGCAATGAGCACTGCCTCGCCGTTCGGCTACCGCGTCAGCCCGATCACGGGTGGCTCCGGTGACTTCCACCGCGGACAGGACTACGTTGCCCAATGCGGCACCTCGGTTCTGGCTGCGGCTACCGGAACCGTTACTTTCGTTGGCTGGCACCAGTACGGTGGCGGCAACCGGGTGGTGGTGGACCACGGCAATGGCCTGGAAACCACGTACAACCACCTCTCGTCCTTCAGCGTGAAGGAGGGGCAAACGGTATCCCGCGGGGATGTTGTGGCCCTCAGCGGCACCACAGGAGCCTCCACGGGCTGCCATCTGCACTTCGAGGTCCAGGTCAACGGCGAAGTCGTTGACCCGACCGGCTGGCTCTGAGTCAAGTGACGGTGAGCTATCAAATGATGTTGACCTGCCGTGACCTGAATGTGACATTCGTTCGAAACTGCTGTACCGTCTAACTCGCGTCAACTTTTCCGAAGTTGACGCTCTTGTGCGGATTGCCTAACTCTGCCACCGCTCAAGGTCCGTTCGCATTTCATCGTCTGGCAGGGGCGGGGGAACCAATTTTGGCCTTCGAGTCTGAAGGCCTTGGGGTTAAGTCGCAAAAGCTTCCCAGAAGCCGCGCGGCCGGGTGACTCCCATCCGAATCCGACAGCTCACCTCGTAGGCATTGGGAGAGGCTACCTTCGTGTCTTCACGCCATAATTCTGCGCGCCACCGTGCGCAAACGGTTCGTACCAACCCCCTGGACACCATGTCCAAGGCTGTTAGTGCCAATGCCGGGACGGTAGGTCGCCAGGCTGCAGTTATCGCAGCTGCATCCGGCCTCATCCTGACCATGGGCCTGCCGGCCAACGCCGCGGATACCACCGCTGGTGTCTCCGCTTCCACCGAGTCCGGATCGCAGCCGGCCCTCGCCGTAACTGCGGCGCCCACGGCTACCGTTTCCTTCGAGCGCCCGGTGGTCAAGACCACCGCAGCGCCGAAGATCGAAACGGTGCGGACGCTGTCCACCACCTCCGGTAACCGGGCTGCCACCACCGGCAACACGGCAGCCACCACCGCTGCAGCTCCGGCATCCGCTGAAGAGAAGCTCGCCGAAACCGTCGCCTCGGCTTCCACCTCCGGAATTGCTGCCATCGCGTACACCGGCATCGGCCGCCCGTACGTCTGGGGCGGCACCACCCCCAACGGCTGGGACTGCTCCGGCTTCACCCAGTGGGTTTACGCCCAGGCCGGCATCAGCATCCCCCGCGTGAACGCGTGGACCGCAATGAAGCCCACGTCCACGCCGCAGCCCGGTGACCTGGTCATGCAGAACGGTGGCGCACACGTTGGCATCTACGTCGGCAACGGCATGATGATCAGCGCTTTGAACCCCTCCCAGGGAACGCTGCTGCACTCGGTAGCTGCTACCGGCACCTCCTCGTTCTACACCATGAACTAGTTCTTCGACCTCACGGTCCAAGGGCTTTTTCTTTGCCCAAACACGCTTTTCGCTAAATCACCACATCCCCGTTCGGGGCGTGCCGGCGTACCCCCAAGATGCCGGCGCGTCCAGTCCCCTTCGGCTGCCTACCGGCGGTGTGAAGGACAACGAAAGAGAGAACTGATGACTACTCGTGCAACCGCACGGCACCGCGCCGAGGTCACCAAGACCAACTCGCTGGCCATCATTGCCAAGGCTGTCGGCGACAACGCCGGCGGCGTAGGACGCCAGGCAGCTGTTATCGCAGCCGCTTCCGGCCTGGTCCTGACCAGCGGCCTCGCCGCCAATGCTGCTGACGCCAACGTTCAGCGGGACTCCGCTCCGGCTTCCACCCTGGAAGTTGAGTCAACGGTTGAAGCTCCGATCTCCGCTGCTTCCACCATCGCCATCTCCTTCGAGAAGCCTGCTGTGACCACCACGCCGGCTCCCGTTGTGGAAGCCCCGGAGCCCGAGGTTGAGGTTCAGGAAGCCGCTCCGGCGCCTGCTCCCGCCGCAAAGACGGCGGCTGTAGCCAAGGTGACCGCCACGGCTCCGGCTGCCGCCGCCCCCGCTGCTCCCGCCTCGGCAAGCGGCAAGGGTGCAGCCATCCTGTCCGCCGCCTACGCCCAGCTCGGCGTCACGCAGGACTGCACCATGCTGGTGACCAACTCCCTGGCTGCCGTGGGCATCAACTTCCACGACTGGCCGGCAGGCTACCTCGGCCTGGGCCGCACCGTGAGCGCTGCCGAGGCTCAGCCGGGCGACCTCATCTACTACGCCAACGGCGGTTCCGGCATGGCCCACATCGCTGTCTACGCCGGCAACGGCCAGGCAGTCCACGGTGGCTACAACGGCAACCAGACCGTTGTGTTCAGCGCCAACGTAGGTTCCGGCCCGGTATTCATCCGCGTCAACTGACACCTCGCAGCCGCGCTTGCGCGGTTGAGCAGTACCGAACACAGGACCCCCGCCGCCGCGGCAGGGGTCCTGTCTGTTTAACCCCGCGCAGCTGCGGGCGGTCCACCCCGGCAATTGCCGGATACAGCAAGCCGGGACCCGCAATTAGCTGATAATGCACTTCTTTGTTTACTCTTGTGGTGTCGATCCATAGCCCGGACCATGCCGAGGGCAGCCGGCCCTCGTGCCCCTGACGGGTGCGGCCGTGAAGAGGTACGTGCATGCGCACTCTCGTTCTGAATGCTGGATATGAACCGCTGGCGGTTATTACTTTCCGCCGGGCGCTGGTGCTTGTGCTCACGGGCAAGGCAAGCGTTGTGGCTGAAGGGGAGGACCCCGTAGTGGGCCCCCAGGAGATTCTGGGCCGCCCGTCCGTGATCCTCCTGAACCGCTACATCCGCCCCAGATACAACCAGTCCACTGCCGTCAGCCGGCGCGGTGTGCTCAGACGCGACGGGCACAAATGTGCCTACTGCGGAAAAGCTGCGCACACCATCGACCATGTCCACCCAAAGTCACGCGGAGGAGCCGAATCCTGGGAAAACCTGGTGGCTGCCTGCCTGAGGTGCAACAACGTCAAAGGTGACCACACCCCGGCGGAAATGGGCTGGAAACTGCGGTTTGTCCCTGAGCCTCCGCATGGGACCATCTGGCAGATCAAGGAACTTGAAAAGCCGACGCCGGCCTGGGATCCGTTCCTGCTGCCCGAGCGCGCTGCCTGATTCAACGTTGGGCGCGGCCACCCCCGGACTAGGCTGGGGGAGTGGAGCAATACCGGTTGGACTTTGACGCCCTGATCCTGGCCGGCGGCCGGTCATCCCGGCTGGGCGGGGTACCCAAGCAAGGGCTGGTCTTCCAAGGTGCCACCCTGCTGGAGAAATCCCTGGCCGCGGCCGCCGGGGCGTCCCGTGCGGTAGTGGTTGGTCCGGATCCCGGTCTGCTCCCCGAGGGAGTGCTCTCCTGCCGCGAGCAGCCGGTGTTTGCCGGACCCGCTGCCGCTGTGGCCGCTGGCCTGGAGGCGCTGGCGAATGCCGGCAGCGGAAGCGCCTTTACCCTGGTGCTGGCTTGCGACATGCCCCGGATCTCGTCAGCGGTGCAGGTGCTGAGGAAAGCCCTTGAATCAAGGGAGTTTCGGGCCGACGGACTCATGGCGTGCGGCGAAGACGGCAGGTCCCAGCAGCTCGCCGGGTTTTACCGCACAGACGTGTTAACAAGGGCGGTCAAGGAACTGGCGTCGCGTGATGCCTTAATCAGCGGTTCCATGCGTGCGCTCCTTGCTAGTCTTGACCTGCAGCTTGTCACCGTCCCCACCGGTTCCACCGACGATGTGGATACCTGGGATGATGCCGCCGCACTAGGAGTTGACGCCGGCAGCCGGGACCCGTTCCCGGACCGGCGCGGCAGCAGTTGAATTGGGAGGCAGTACGTGAAAAGCCAGGATGAAACGCTGGAGGAATGGTGCAGGTCCCTGCTTCAGGCCTATGAGCTGGAAGACGTACAGGTGGACGTCAATGCCATCCTCGCCCTCGCTGGTGTAGCAGCCCACTCCGTTGTGCGGCCGGCGGCGCCGCTGACCACCTTTATTGCCGGCTACGCCGCTGGCCTGGCCTCGGCCGCCG
This sequence comes from Pseudarthrobacter sp. NPDC058329, assembly GCF_042879835.1. Classification (NCBI taxonomy): domain Bacteria; kingdom Bacillati; phylum Actinomycetota; class Actinomycetes; order Micrococcales; family Micrococcaceae; genus Pseudarthrobacter; species Pseudarthrobacter sp. NPDC058329. The sequence goes on along the minus strand of NZ_JBHVZR010000010.1, from coordinate 112,655 downwards.
GAAGCAGCACAGATGCCGCGTCCATGGAAGGGGCCCTGGCCGTGGCGCGTTCCCTGGCCACCGACTACGATGCTGAAGCCGCCGGGACTCCCGGCGAATGACTGCGGAACCCGGGGAAGAACGGAGTTCAACGGACCCGCCGGAGGCACCGCGGCACCTGGCCCACACCTGGGACGAAGCACGGCTGGCCGCGTTCGAAGCAGCCACGCCCATTCCATCCGGACCGGTTCCCCTGCATTTGGCCCTTGGCCGCAGGCTGGACCAGGACATTGCGGCCCTGCAGGACATGCCCCACTACGCGTCCTCGGCCATGGACGGCTGGGCGGTTAACGGGACCGGCCCGTGGATCCTGGTGGAACCCGGTACACGGCTGGCGCCCCACCAGGCCAGCCTCATTGTCACCGGCGGGCTGATCCCGCCCGGCGGCAGAGCGGTGCTGCGCAGCGAGAGCGCCCTGCTGGGCACCGACGACGACGGCCTGCCTGTCCTCATGACCGGCGGAAGCGCCCGGCCCGGCGAGCCGCGCAACGGCCAGCACATCCGGAAAGCCGGGGAGGAAGCCCTGGCCGGGGACGTACTGGTCAAGGCAGGAGTGGTGCTCAACCCTGCCCATCTCGCGCTGGCCGCGCTTGCCGGTTATGACGAACTGCAGGTCCAGGGAAAACCCCTGGTCCGGTTGCTGCTCACCGGCTCCGAAGTCGTCGACCACGGAGTGCCGGTCCCCGGCCAGGTGCGGGACACTTTCGGGCCACAGCTGCCGGCTGTGGTGGACCTGCTGGGAGGCATCGCGGGGGAACAGCAGAGGATCGGGGACTCCTACGACGAATGGCTGGCCGCCCTCGAGGACGTTGTACCCGAGGTGCCCGGCGCTCCGGACCTGCCGGCCGACGTCGTTATCACCACGGGCGGGACGGGCCTCTCAGGCACGGATCACCTCCGCCAGGCGGTGGCGGAACTGGGCGGCAGGCTTGTCATCGACGGTATCGCCATGCGGCCAGGACACCCTGCTGTCCTGGCGGAACTGCCGGACGGCCGATTTGTGCTCGGCCTTCCGGGAAACCCGCTCGCCGCGATGATGGCGCTGGTCACTGTAGGTGCGCCCCTGCTCGCTGCGCTGGGCCACGGCAACCTGCCGCCGGTGCACGAAGTACCCTGCGGAAGCATCATCGAACCCGATCCTGGGCGCACGCGCCTGATGCCCTTCAGGCTTCTCTATGGGATGGCGTCGCCGGCGCAGCACACCGGCCCGGGCATGATGCGCGGGCTGGCGTCGGCCGACGGGGTGATGGTGGTGCCGCCGCACGGGGTGCAGCTCGGCGAGCCCGTGCCGGCAGTGGCGCTGCCGTGGGGACCACCCATCCCTGCAGTCGCAGATCCTGCCGGCAAAGCAAAGGCCAGGACTGCGGCACGGCCGGGCAGGACGGCCGCCAAACCCGCGGCCAAGGGCCCGGTGGACTGGAGCGCGCTTCTTGGCTGATGACGCACCCGGCACCGCAGGCCCGACTGGTATCCCGCCCCGGCAGTTGCCATGATGGACTAATGAATAGGCAGGGGTGGCAATGGGCCGCGTGACCCAGCGCCGCAAGGTGCACAAGTATGTCCTCGACGGATCGCCGAAGGCCCTGGAGTTTCCGGTACGCCACCGTGAGGACGTTCTCGCCGTTGAAGAGCCGCTGGAGATCCGGCTGGGCCGGCTCTCCTTCTCTGTCACCATGCGGACGCCAGGGGACGACTTTGACCTGGTGGCCGGCTTCCTGGTGTCCGAGGGCATCATCTGGGACTCCGGGCAGCTCGTGTCATTGCGTTTCTGCGCCGGTGAGGATGAGAACGGCGTCCAGACGTTCAACGTGGTGGAGGTCCAGCTGCGGCCCGACGTCACAGTCCCGGACATTGGCCGCCACATTTATACGTCAAGTTCCTGCGGCATCTGCGGGACTGATTCCATTGATTCAGTCCAGAAGTCCTCGCACTACAGCCCCGCCGCGGATCCGCTGACCATCGACGCGGAGCTTCTCGCCTCGCTGCCCGCTCTCCTGCGGAAGTCCCAGCGCCTTTTCGAGGATACCGGGGGAGTGCACGCGGCCGGGCTGTTCAAGATCCAGGACGACGGCGGCGTGGAACTTTTGTGCCTTCGTGAAGACGTGGGACGCCACAACGCCGTTGACAAGGTAGTGGGCTGGGCGCTGCGCGAAGGTCTCCTGCCGCTCCGCGGCACCGTGCTCCAGGTTTCAGGGCGGGCGTCCTTTGAGCTGGTGCAGAAAGCGGCGCTCGCCGGGATTCCGGTGCTGGCAGCAGTGAGCGCTCCGTCAAGCCTTGCCGTGGAACTGGCGGAAGCCAGCGGCCTGACGCTGGCCGGGTTCAGCCGCGGAACCAGCCTCAATATCTATGCAGGCGATCACCGGATCGTCAGGCCGCTGGCCCAGGCCCCCGCCGGCGCCCGTCCCTGACTTCCGGATTGTGGCGCGGCCATTTTTTCGGAAAACGCTTTTTTGGGGATGTTCTCCGGAGGCATTGGCGAGTAAGCTACCAGCGGGTAGTTTTATCCACCGAATGGACACCTTGGTCCACGTTTACATCGCTGAAGAGGGCCAACATTGCATGACGACCGCCGGATCACGGAAGTCCGCCTCGAAAGATTCGTCCGCGAACGCATCAACCCCGCCGTGTACAGCCGGAGCCTTCCCCTCACCCTGAGCAGCTGGGACGTACCGGACGAACCCGTCCCGGCCCTCGAAGCCATGCGGCAGGAATTCCAGCCGCAGGAACCCTGCGCTCCCTGGGGACAGCCGTGGGGTACCAAGTGGCTCCGCCTCCAGGGCGAGGTCCCCGAGTCCTGGGGCACGGAACCGGACACCACCGTTGAAGTGGTGGTGGACCTCGGTTTCACCATCGAAGTGCCCGGCTTCCAGTGCGAGGGCATCGCCTGGCGCGCCGACGGGACCATCATCAAAGCCGTCTCGCCCCGGAACCAGTACATTCCCGTGAAGCTGTTGGGAGGCGGCATGGCGGTGGACTTCTACGTGGAGGCCGCAGCCAACCCCGACGTCGCCCAGGGCTGGACGTTCGCGCCCACGCCGTACGGCGATAAGTCAACCGCCGGCACGGCACCCCAGTACAGGCTGGGCACCATAGCCATCGCCGAGCTGAACCAGAATGTTTGGGAACTCCAGCAGGACGTCTGGACCCTGTCCGGACTGATGGCGGAGCTGCCCCTGGAGCTGCCCCGGCGGCATGAGATCCTTCGAGCGCTTGAGCGCATGATGGACGTGATGGATCCCGACGACATTGCCGGGACCGCGGCAGCTGGGCGGGAAGCCCTCGCCGGGGTGATGGCACGGCCTGCGTACGCTTCGGCGCACCAACTCGTTGCCACCGGCCATGCACACATCGACTCGGCCTGGCTGTGGCCCGTCCGGGAGACCATCCGCAAATGCGCCAGGACGTTCTCCAACGTGGTGGCGCTGATGGATGAATACCCGGACTTCGTTTTCTCCTGCTCCTCGGCGCAGCAGCTGGCCTGGATCAAGGAGTACTACCCCGAACTTTTCGGACGGATCCGGGAAAAGGTGCGGGCAGGGCAGTTCGTGCCGGTCGGCGGCATGTGGGTGGAGTCGGACACCAACATGCCCGGCGGCGAGGCGATGGCACGCCAATTCGTGGAGGGAAAGAGCTTCTTCCTGGCCGAATTCGGCGTGGACTGCCAGGAAGCGTGGCTGCCGGACTCCTTCGGATACTCCGCAGCCCTGCCCCAGATCGTCAAATCCGCCGGCAGCCGGTGGTTCCTCACCCAGAAAATCTCGTGGAACCAGACCAACAGGATGCCGCACCACACCTTCAATTGGGAGGGAATCGACGGCACGCGGCTCTTCACGCACTTCCCGCCGGTAGACACCTACAATTCCCAGCTCAGCGGACGCGAACTCGCCCACGCCGAGCGGAACTACCGCGACCACGGCCGCGGTACGGTGTCGCTGGTGCCCTTTGGGTATGGCGACGGCGGCGGCGGCCCCACCCGGGAAATGCTGGCAGCCGCCGCCAGGACAGCGGACCTGGAAGGCTCACCGAAGGTACGGATCGGATCCGCCGAGAGCTTCTTTAAACAGGCCGAGGACGAATATCCGTCATTGCCGGTGTGGGTGGGCGAGATGTACCTCGAGCTGCACCGCGGCACGTACACCAGCCAGGCCCGGACCAAGAAGGGCAACCGGCGCAGCGAACACCTGCTGCGCGAAGCGGAACTCTGGTGTGCAACGGCCGCAGTCCGCACCGCCGGCACCTACGCCTATCCCGCCGTCGAGCTTAAGAGGCTGTGGCGGCTGGTGCTGCTCCAGCAGTTCCACGACATCCTTCCGGGCAGCTCCATTGCCTGGGTGCACCAGGACGCAGAACGCAATTACCAGGCAATCGAGGCCGCCCTCGAAGCACTCATCGCCCAGGCAGCACAGGCAGTGCTGGGCCGCGGTGACCGGCAGTTCCTCCTGAACGCAGCGCCGCATGCCCGCGACGGTGTGCCGGCGCTGGCAGCGGGCGTACCGGTGTCCCCGCCGGTACCGTCCCGGGCCGCAGCCCACGGCGCCGGCTTCGTTCTGGACAACGGCATCATCCGGGCAGTTTTGGATGCGGACGGCCTGCTCACATCCCTGCGGGACCACGCTACCGGCCGCGAGGCGATCGCCCCGGGGGAGCGCGGCAACCTGCTGGAACTCCACCGGGACACCCCCAACGAGTGGGACGCGTGGGACATTGACGAGTTCTACCGCCGCAACGTCACGCCGTTGACGTGCGCGGAGTCAGTGTGGCTCGAGGACGGGGACGGCGGGGCTGCCGTAGTGGTGGAGCGGATGGCCGGGTCCTCCGCCATTACCCAGCGCATCAGCCTTGCTGCCGGAAGCCCTTCGCTTTCCATCACCACGTCAGTGGACTGGCAGGAGCGGGAAAAGCTGTTGAAGCTCGGATTCGCCCTGGATGTACGGGCGGACCGGTCTGCGGCGGAAACGCAGTTCGGGCACGTCTTCCGCGCCACGCACACCAACACGTCCTGGGAAGCGGCCAAGTTCGAAATCTGTGCGCACCGCTGGATCCACGTGGCAGAGCCGGGCTACGGCGTCGCCGTTTCCAACTCGTCCACCTACGGCCACGACGTCACCAGGAGCATCAGGGAGAACGACGGCGGCACCACCACCACAGTGCGGATGTCGCTGTTGCGTGCCTCGAAGTTCCCCGATCCGGACGCGGACCGCGGACGCCACGAGCTCACGGTCACTGTCCGCCCCGGCGCCGACATTGCCGATGCTGTCCAGGAAGGCTACCGGACAAACCTTGCTCCGCGCCTGGTCACCGGCGCCTCTCCGGTTGAGCCGCTGTTTTCCGTGTCCAACCCGGCGTTGGTCATCGAGGCCGTAAAGCTGGCGGAGGACGGCTCCGGAGATGTGATTCTCCGGTTGTACGAGTCGTTGGGGCAGCGTTCGGCCGGAAGTGTCACTGCGAACTTCCCGCTACGGCGGGTCACCACCGTTGACCTGCTGGAGCGGCCGGATAAGGCCACCGGCGTGGAAGCCGGTCCGGACGGAGCGGAACTGGAGCTTCGGCCGTTCCACCTGGTGACCCTCAGGTTTGTCCGCGGCAGGCAATAGGCCCGGCGCCGGGCAGGAATCTGCGCAGGACTACAGAAAAGGGGCCTTAAATGGCTGAGTGGGGGCGGTCCCCAACGGCCGCCACCACTCATCCCCCCAAAGCGTGCAAAGGCCCCCAGGGGCTGCATTCGTTCAAGAAAGTATCCCCGTTCGTAAACGCCCGGCAACCCCCACCTTCACACATTCATGATTGTTTCACATTCTAATGATTTTGTGAAAGCCCAAAAGGTTACGTTTCGGTAGATGTCCTCGCCAGCCCGAAACTCTTGCTGTTTTTTACCCTTGCTGCCCAGATGAGGGCCAGGCCAACAACAAAACAGAGCACTGCGGTGTAGTTAACGACGAATTCCACGGCGCCCCACTCAGGCGGCACCACGGGGAACAGCAGGGTCAGGGCGATGGCAACTCCGCCGACGGCCAGAAGCGCGGCGGCGAGCCGGACCAGCACGGGCAGCCTGCTTCCCACTGCACGGACCATGGCGGGAAGCAGGACGAGGGAGACGTAGGAGGGGTAGGCCCGCCCGGCTGCGCCGTAGTATTCCACCAGGGCGCCGTGCCTCTGGTCCTTCCCCGCCACAGCACTCAGGCCGGCAGAGGAACCGGCTGTGTCCATCATAAAAAACACGCCCACCATCACCAGGGAGAGAACCAGGAGCACCAGCATGCCCGCCTTTCCGGTGATGAGCCGGTAGGCATGTTCTGCTCCAAAGCCGCGGGTCACCCGTATCCCCACGAAGTAGATCGTGGCGAAGATGACGAAGCGCAACAGCAGGTTCGCGAGGTTGACGCCCCCCAGCGCTGTGTCCACCGCAGTGTAGGGCGCCTCGATGCTCAAAAGTATCGCTGCGGTCATCAGGGCGAAGATATAGAAGAGGGACCTGTTCTCACCACGCAGCGCGCTGGGTATCCGCGCCGCCGCGATCAGGCCGCACGTGGCCAGCGTTGACCACTGAAGGATTTCGATCATCCCAGGTTCTCCCAAATCTTTTCTGTTTGCGCCTGGTCATGTTCCTGGCGGCGTAGGACCTTGCCCAATGCCTGCAGCCGATCACCGGACAGGACGGCGAGGTCGCCGTCGGACAGGCTGTCCAATGCTGCCTGGCGTGCATCGGGAGGCCAGCCGGCCTCTTCCTCCGTGATCAGGCCGGTGGCCACCAGGCCGCTGGCTGCTGCAACGCCTGCCGCCCTGGCCGTGGCCACGGCCAGCTCCGCCGATAGCCGGTTGGCAGTCAGTTGCGCGGAGTAATTCTGTGGGGCGATGCCGGTAGCGGCCGAAACGCGGTGCCGCACTTCGCCGTCGTCAATGGCATCAACCCAGTTTTTGACGGAAGTGGCGTGCGGCGCCGGCGATAAGGCGGGCGGCCTGTCGCCCGGTTCCCCGGCCTGGTCCATCCCCGGGCGGGCCAGCATGGCGCGCAGGAGGTCGGCGGTGGAAATCTGGCTGACCAGCTCCGAGCGGGCCGGCGGCGGCTGGGGAGCGGCGAGCTCCCGGTACGGTTCGAAGTCCGCCAGTGCCGTCACCGGGTTGATGTTGTAGGCGCGGCTGATACTGACCACGGTACTTACTGAGACTTTCCCGCGGACCAGCTGTTGTGCCAGGGTGGTCCGCTTGATACCGGAGATCCTGCAGACGTCTGCCGTGCTGGCATCCGGCGCGATGCCTTGCAGCCAGCGCTGGAACGCCTTGGCGGGGAGGGTCATGGAGGGCTCTCTGCAGAACGGATGGTGTGTCGATTTTAGCCTGCCGTTGGCCCGCCGATTTTACCTGCACTCCTGTTTCGACTATGCTTAATGGTCGAGCCCGTTGGTCCGTACACCCCCCAAGTCCGGACCAGCGGGTTCTTTATGTCCGGGCTCCGGGCGCCGTCCTCCCGACGGCATGCAGAGGCTATGCGGGCCGAAAGGCGCCAGACCTGCTGTGCGCCCGGGTGAAAGGATGGATCCATGACTGCGACCCTTGTTGCGAAGGATGTTTCCGGCGGTCACGACCACCGGTTACTCTTCTCCGAACTTTCCCTCACCGTCGCCCCCGGCGACGTTGTGGGTGTGGTGGGTGCCAACGGTGCCGGTAAGTCCACCCTGCTGCGCCTGCTGGCCGGGGTGGACCAGCCGCAGGCCGGGGCTGTCAGCCTGGCCCCCACTGACGCGTTCGTGGGGTGGCTGCCCCAGGAGCACGAGCGTGTTCCGGGTGAATCAGTTGCCGCCTACATTGCCCGGCGGACCGGCTGCGCCGAGGCCACGGCCGAGATGGAATCCACAGCTGAGGCCCTTGGTTCCGGTGCGCCCGGCGCCGATGACGCCTACGCGCGGGCTTTCGACCGCTGGATGGCTTCCGGTGCCGCGGACCTCGACGACCGCATTCCGGCGGTTCTCGCCGACCTGGGCCTGGAGACCGGCGCCGACGCCGTAATGACGGCTTTGTCCGGCGGCCAGGCAGCCCGCGTGGCGCTCGCAGCCCTGCTGCTGAGCCGCTTCGACGTGGTCCTCCTGGACGAACCCACCAATGACCTGGACCTCGCCGGGCTTGCGAAGCTTGAGGACTTTGTCCGCGGACTGCGCGGCGGCGTGGTCCTGGTGAGCCACGACCGGGAGTTCCTCGCCCGGTGCGTCACCACCGTGGTGGAACTGGACCTGGCGCAGAACTCCGTAGCCGTCTACGACGGCGGCTATGACGCCTTCCTCGAAGAACGTGCGGTAGCGCGACGGCACGCGCGCGAGAAGTATGAGGAGTTCGCTTCCACCAAGGCGGACCTGGTGTCCAGGGCCCGGACCCAGCGCGAATGGAGCTCCCAGGGCGTCCGGAACGCCATGAAGAAGAGCCCGGACAATGACAAAATCCGCCGCGCCGCCAGCACCGAGTCTTCCGAGAAGCAGGCGCAAAAGGTGCGGCAGATGGAATCGCGGATCGCCCGGCTGGACGTGGTGGAAGAGCCCCGGAAGGAATGGCAGCTCCAGTTCTCCATCGGAAAGGCGCCGCGCTCCAGCGCTGTGGTGGCCACCCTGCGCGATGCTGTGGTGCAGCAGGGCAGTTTCACCCTCGGCCCGGTCAACCTCCAGCTCAATGCGGGGGAGCGGATCGGCATCACGGGACCCAACGGTGCCGGCAAGTCCACCCTGCTGCGGCTGCTGCTGGGTGACCTCGCTCCGGAGTCCGGCAACGCAGCCATGGGCGCTTCGGTGGCCATCGGCGAAATTGACCAGGCCCGCGGGCTGCTGGCAGGCCACCTTGCCCTTGCTGACGCCGTCGAGGCCGTCCTTTCAAACCTGACCCCTGCCGAGGTCCGTACGCTGCTGGCCAAGTTCGGCCTCAAAGCGGACCACACGGCGCGGACTGTCGATTCGCTGTCGCCCGGCGAACGGACCAGGGCTGCCCTGGCCCTGCTGCAGGCGCGCGGGGTGAACCTGCTGGTTCTGGACGAGCCAACCAACCACCTTGACCTTCCGGCCATCGAACAGCTCGAGGAGGCGCTGGAAAGCTACGACGGCGCCCTGCTGCTGGTGACGCACGACCGGAGGCTGCTGGAAAACGTGCGTCTGGATGTACGTTGGAATGTGGAAAACGGAATGGTAGAGGAGCAGCAGCAATGAGCATGGAAGGGGTGGCCTGGAGCTCCCTGTACAAGATCACCCGGGCCAAGAGTGGTTCCGAACCCTTCTCCAAAGCCACACTGAAGCGGGTCCTGGGCTTCGCGCGGCCGCACCGCGGCAGGCTCCTGGCCTTCGTGGCGCTCTCGATCGTGATGGCGTTCCTGGCCGTCGCCACCCCCGTCCTCGCGGGGCAGGTGGTGGACGCGATCGTCGCCAGGGCCGCCGCCGGGGAAGTGGTTCGCCTCGCCGTGCTGATCGCCGTCGTCGCTGTTGCCGAAGCAGGCCTGGGACTGGTGAGCCGCTGGCTCTCCTCCACCATCGGCGAAGGCGTGATCGTGGACCTCCGCACCAAGGTCTTCGACCATGTGCAGAAAATGCCCATCGCCTTCTTCACCCGCACCCGCACCGGTGCCCTGGTCAGCCGGCTGAACAACGATGTCATCGGTGCCCAGTCGGCCTTCGCCGGAACCCTGTCCGGTGTGGTCAGCAACGTGGTGGCATTGATCCTCACGCTCATCGTTATGCTCGGCACGTCCTGGCAGGTGACCGTACTGGCCATGATCCTGTTGCCGATCTTCCTCATCCCCGCACGGCGGATGGGGTCCAAACTAGCGGACCTTCGCCGCGAGGCAGCGGAGCACAACGCAGCCATGGGCACCCAGATGACGGAGCGCTTTTCCGCCCCCGGCGCCACCCTGGTCAAGCTCTTTGGCCGCCCCGATGAGGAATCCCGCGAGTTCGCCGTCCGCGCCGGCCGTGTCCGCGACATCGGCGTCCGGACCGCGATGCTGCAGTTCACCTTCGTGACGGCCCTGACGCTGGTCTCCGCGCTCGCCCTTGCCCTCGTCTACGGGCTGGGCGGCTGGTTCGCCATCACCGGACAACTCGCGGCCGGCGACGTGGTGGTGCTGGCCCTGCTGCTCACCCGCCTCTACGCCCCGCTGACAGCCCTCTCCAACGCACGCGTGGAAATCATGAGCGCGCTGGTCAGCTTCGAGCGGGTCTTCGAAATCCTCGACCTCAAGCCCCTGATCCGGCAGAAGCCCGACGCCGTGCCTTTTGCCCCCGGCCCGGTCGCGGTGGAGTTCGACGACGTCCGCTTCGCCTACCCTTCAGCGGACAAGGTTTCCCTGGCCTCCCTGGAAGAGGTGTCCACCCTGGACACCCGCGGCGGGGAAGTGGTGCTGCACGGCATCAGCTTCCGGGTGGAAGCGGGACAGACGGTGGCGCTGGTGGGATCCTCCGGCGCCGGCAAATCGACCATCGCCCAGCTGCTGGCCCGGCTCTACGACGTGGACTCCGGTGCTGTCCGGCTGGGCGGAACCGCGCCCGGCACCGGGCTGGACGTCCGCGATGCCACCTTTGACTCGCTGCGGGACACCCTGGGCATGGTCACACAGGACGGCCACCTCTTCCACGAAACCATTGCCTCCAACCTCCGGCTCGCCAAGCCGGACGCCACACCCGAGGACATGTGGGAGGCCATCCGGCAGGCCCGGCTCGAAGCCATGATCCGCTCCCTGCCTGACGGGCTGGACACGGTGGTGGGTGAACGCGGCTACCGGCTTTCCGGCGGCGAACGCCAGCGGCTCACCATTGCCCGGCTGCTCATCGCCCAGCCCCGCGTGGTGATCCTGGACGAGGCGACAGCCGCGCTCGACTCCACCAATGAAGCCGCAGTACAGGCTGCCCTGGGCGCCGCGCTCGAGGGGCGCACCGCCGTCGTGATTGCCCACCGGTTGTCCACGGTCCGTGCTGCTGACGCGATCCTGGTGGTGGAGGACGGCCGGATTGTGGAGCGCGGGACGCACACTGAACTGCTGGCCGCCGAAGGCCGTTACGCGGAGCTCTACCGGACCCAGTTTGCCGAGGCCACCGCAGTGGCCCAGGAAGCAGTTCCCGACTTCTAGCCTTATGTCCCCACGGTGCGGGGCCGGGCGGCCAGTTCCGGGAGGATATGGTCCGTCAACAGCGGGGCGAGGTCAGCGGGAAGTTCGCCGTCGAGCTCCAGCCAGCGGATTTCCGCTATCTCGGCGGACGGATGGGCGTCCCAGGTGCCCGGAGCCAGGAACACGGTGGCCTCGATGTCCGTGGCGGCCTCGTTGGCGGCGTCGGCTATCCAGACGCCCATGAGCTGCAGTCGGCGCGGGTCGAGGACGATTCCCACCTCCTCGGCCAACTCCCGGGCAGCGGCCTGGACAGCGGATTCACCGGCTTCGGGTTTGCCGCCGGGATGCATAAACATGGAGGTTCCGCGCTTCCGGACGGTCAGGAGCCTGCCGACATTATCAAAGACACAGACAGCGGAAACCACGATGCGGTCCTTCATGCGTCTGCCGGATTCTTCGACAGCCGCATCAAGTGCGAGGTCAGCAGGAGGTCCTTCTGCGGCCCCTTGACGTCCCAGCTGTAACTGAACCGGTGGTCGTCCCCGTAGGTGTACGCGACGCGGTAGGTGTCTGGATCGCACCAGTGCTGGTCCAGATTGGCCTCCGGCGTGAAGCTCATGCTGTGGAAGGGCCGCCCGTCCGGAAAGAACACATCCAGGGCATCGGGGCGTTTTGTGCCTCGCAGCAGGTACTCGCGGGAGGCGGGACCGGTGAAGGTGGGCCAGCGCATGGTGCCTTCCTCGCTGAAGATCAGGCCGCCATCGTCCGCCGGGACAAAATGTACGACGCCGGAGAAGGTTCCGCGGGTGCCTTGCGCGCGGTCCAGCAGGTCCCGCCGGACCGTCCACTGCCCGGCCTCAGCAGGGGCGGCCGGGCCGAGCAGGTAGGCGCGGAGCGCGAACTCCGGGGGAGGAAAGTTCAAGTGCCCTCGATTGGAATCGAACCAACGACACCGGCTTTAGGAGAGCCGTGCTCTATCCACTGAGCTACGAGGGCGGGCATCCGATGGATCGGCAGGGCCGGTCCGGCCGGACACGGATACAAGCATACAAGGTGCGGAGCCGTACTACGCTCAAGGCATGACTTCAGTGCCGTCCACGGCCCCCACGGTGGCGTTCATTCCGGACACCACGTCCACCCGGCAATACGTCGGGGCGTGGTCCGTGCTGAGCGTGCTGCAGTATTTCGCGGCGGAGGCAGCAGTTATCGCCGCATGGGCGGGACCCCGCCCCTACGACCTGCGGACCGGTTACATCAGCGATTTGGGCGCTTTGAACTGCGGCGTTTTTGACGGCAGGGAGGTCTGTTCCCCGCTCAACTGGCTGATGAATGCCTCCTTTGTGGTCCAGGGGCTGGGCATGCTGCTGGGCGCCCTGCTCCTGAGTTCCGGGCTGCTGAGGGTGGCTGCCATCGCCCGTACGCAGGTGCAGCCGGGCCGGCGCATGCCGTGGCTGGCCGCCGTGGCAGTGCGGCTCCTGACCGGGGCTGCAGGAGCCGGCACCGTCATCGTTGGACTGGTGCCGGAGGACGCCGGCTCCGGCCTGCACTATGCCGGCGCCGTGATCTACTTCGTCACCGGCGCCGCAGCCCTGCTGGTCCTGGGGATCCTCTGGCTGCGGAAAACAGCGATGGCCTGGTTCATCCTTGCCTGCGGAGTTGTATCCGCTGCCGCCCTGGTGACCGGCGGGCTGACCGGCATGCGTGTCCCTGAGCCGGGGACCCTGGAACGGCTTATGGGCTACCCCGTAACCGTGGGAATGGCCACTGCCGGGCTGGTCATCGCGCAGCGGGTGCACCGGCACCGGAAGCAGGTCCGGGCCGCGGCCGGGCACCCGTTCTAGGCTTTCGCGGCTTCAGGCGCCTTTAAGCATCTGCTTCTCGAGGCTTCCGTGTCCGCAGGAACACCGCAGCCGTACCTGCCAGCAGGCTCAGGACCAGCAGCACCCAGCCTGCGACGGTGAGGCCTGACGCCAGGGCCACCTGGCCGGCGTCGGGCGTTCCCGCTGCCAGCATGCCGTCGATGGCGGCGTTGCCCCAAAGCCGGACCACCACAAACAGCAGGGGGAGCGCCCACAATGCCCAGCGCAGCGATTTCCGGGCGATGCTCGTTCCGATCAGCAGCAGCCAGGTGAATCCGAAGATCAGCGGGAACAGGGTGCCAGCCGTTTTGTGGACGTAGTTGAGCTGTCCCCGCGCGTCGTCGTCCATGGCTGACTGCAGCTGGCTGACGTAGGCAGAATCAAACCCGCCAATCAGTGAGTCCGGCATGGCCAGTCCGGAAAGCTGCCGCAACTGGTCCAGCGTCAGCAGGTGCACGTACCAGAACAGGAACAGGCTGGCCACCACTCCTGCGATGAGGATGAGGTTGCCGTTGCTTTCGGCCTTCTGCGGCGTGCGCGCCGTGGTGGGATTGACCACCGGCGGGAGATGGTGCTGCGGCACAACCGCCTTGGCGCCGTGCTTCTTGATCCGCTGGGCAGGAGTTTTGGCCATGGCACCATTATCCCGCCCCATAAACTGAAGGCATGACCATTGGCCGGCACAGCGCAGTTGAACTTGACCCCTCTTTGGACGACTACCAGCTCGCGGCAGCCCTGGTCCGCGAAGCCGGGCAGCTGGCGCTGCTCATGCGGATGGCCGGGCTGCAGTCGGAGCAGAAAACCTCCGTTTCCGACGTCGTGACCGCAGCGGACCACGCGGCTGAGGCCTACGTGCTGGGGCAGCTGCGGCGCTGCCGCCCCGAAGACGGCATTGTGGGGGAGGAGGGCGCCGCCGTGCAGGGCACAAGCGGCCGCACCTGGGTCATCGATCCTGTGGACGGCACCTATAACTTCCTGCATGGTTCCACGTACTGGTGCTCGGCGATTGCCCTGAAGGATGCCTCGGACGTGGTGCTGGGCGCCATCTTCCAGCCGGACGAGGACAAACTTTGGCTCGGGGGGAGGGCACACCCGGCCACCCTGAACGGGACGGCACTGACCGTGTTCCACGAGGACCGGGGGGCGCGGAACGGTACTGCGGTTGCGGAACTCGGTGCCGCCACGTACATCCACCCGAGCTGGCTGATGGATCCCCTGTGCGCGATGCCCTGGCACGCCGCCGCCACGTCGGCCGCCGCCCTGCGCATGCTCGGCTCAGGCTCCTGCGACCTCGGCCGGGTGGCCGACGGACAGATCGGGTGCTGGTTCCAGCACAGCTGCCCCGAGTGGGACTGGCTGCCGGGCAAAGCAATCGTCCGGGCAGCCGGCGGGGCCGTGGACACCGTCCGCGTCAACGGCCTGGAATGGTTTATGGCAGGAGGCACGACGGCGGTACGCGAGTTGCGTGCCGCGCTGGAGTCGGGCTCGGTGGCCTGAAAGTCCGGGTAATCCCGGCCACGTAATCCACAGCCTGGAAGTGGGTGTCGGCCCCACCGCCTAGACTTGTAGGCATCATGGATATGTTGTTTGACCCGTACTCTGACGGGCCCTTTAAGGCCGCTCACGCCGCCGCTGCCCGCACCAAATCGCCTTCTGAGGGCGTAACCGCGGCTCCGGGGCCGGGCGGCAGCGTCCGCGTGGAGCGGGCCCCGGAAGGGCAAAGCCACCGGGGCCACCGCCTGGATGCCGCCCAGCTCCTTGAGGGTTTGAACCCCCAGCAGGAGGAGGCGGTCAAGCACACCGGTCCCGCGCTGCTGATCGTGGCCGGCGCCGGTTCGGGCAAGACCCGGGTGCTCAGCAACAGGATCGCCTACCTCATAGCCACCGGGCGGGCCCACCACGGCGAGATCCTTGCAATCACCTTTACCAACAAGGCCGCTGCCGAGATGCGGGAACGAATCGAAGTCCTGGTGGGTGGCCGCGCGAAGATCATGTGGATTTCCACCTTCCACTCATCCTGCGTCCGCATCCTGCGGCAGGAAGCCGCCAACGTCGGGCTGAAATCGAATTTCTCGATTTACGACTCCGCGGACTCCCTCCGGCTGGTCACCCAGGTGTCCAAGGCCCTGGACCTGGATCCCAAGAAGTTTGCGCCCAAAGCCATTCAGCACAAGATTTCCGCGTTGAAGAATGAGCTCATCGATGCTGACTCGTACTCTTCCTCGGCCAACTACAACGATCCTTTTGACCAGGCCGTAGCCGAGGTTTTCAAGGGCTATACGCAGCGGCTGCGCCAGGCAAACGCCATGGACTTTGACGACCTCATCGCGGAGACCGTCTACATGTTCCGGGCCTTCCCGGCGCTCGCCGAGTCCTACCGCCGCCGGTTCCGGCATGTCCTGGTGGACGAATACCAGGACACCAACCACGCCCAATACGCCTTGGTCCGCGAAATCGTGGGAGAAGGTCCGGGCGCATCCGAGCTCACGGTTGTAGGCGACTCGGACCAGTCCATTTACGCCTTCAGGGGCGCGGACATCCGCAACATCGTGGAGTTCGAAAAGGACTACCCCGAGGCGCGGACCATCAAGCTGGAGCAGAACTACCGCTCCACGCAGAACATCCTCAGCGCAGCGAACTCGGTCATTTCACGCAACCCCAACCGGCCCGAGAAACGGCTGTGGACGGCTGAAGGTGACGGCCACAAAATTGTCGGCTACGTGGGCGAGAACGAGCACGACGAAGCCCGGTTCATTGCCAAGGAGATTGACCGACTCCAGGACGAGGACAACCTCCGTCCCGGGGATGTCGCCATTTTCTACCGCACCAACGCCCAGTCCCGTTCCATCGAGGACGTGCTGGTCCGGGTTGGCCTGCCGTACAAGGTGGTGGGCGGCACCCGCTTCTACGAGCGCAAGGAGATCAAGGACGCCCTCGCCTACCTTCGTGTCCTGGTCAACCCGGACGACGACGTCAACCTCCGCCGGGTGCTCAACGAACCAAAGCGCGGCATCGGTGACCGGGCCGAAGGCGCCGTCGCGGCGCTGGCCCAGCGTGAACGGATTTCCTTTATGGCGGCCGCCCGCCGCGCCGAGCAGGCTCCTGCCATGGCTACCCGATCCGTTAACGCCGTCCTCGGTTTTGTGAAACTCCTGGACGACCTCGCTGAAGTCGCGGCGGGCTCGGGTGCGGCGGCGGCCCTCGAAGCCGTCCTGGAGCAGACCGGCTACCTGGCCACCCTGCGCTCCAGCACGGATCCGCAGGACGAATCCCGGGTGGAGAACCTGGCCGAACTGGTGGCTGTGGTGCGCGAATACGAACAGGAGAATCCGGAAGGAACCCTTGAGGCCTTCCTGGAACAGGTGTCCCTGGTGGCCGACGCCGACCAGATCCCGGATGCCCCCGGAGCCGACATTGATGCGGCAGTGGCCGAGGCCAAACGGCTCGGCGTTGTGACCTTGATGACGCTGCACACCGCCAAGGGGCTCGAATTCCCGGTGGTTTTCCTGACCGGCATGGAGCACGGGCTGTTCCCGCACCAGCGCTCCGCCACTGATCCCAAGGAACTGGCCGAAGAACGCCGGCTTGCCTACGTGGGCCTCACCCGCGCCCGCAAGCGGCTCTATGTCACGCGCTCCGAGGTCCGGAGCATGTGGGGCCAAAGCCAGTACAACCCGGCGAGCCAGTTCCTGGAGGAAATCCCCGCGGAGCTCGTGGAATGGAAACGTGAAGGAACCAGCCGGCAGTCCGGCGGCTGGGGCGGCGGATCAATCGGTTCCGGCCGTTACAACGGGTCATTCTGGGGCGCCGGAACAGCCCGGGGCGCCGCTGCTGACCCGTCAGCCGGGTTCAACGCCGATGTTCCCGCTGTCGTCGCCCGGACCCGGGTGCAGCCGCAGAAGGAAGTCGTGGCCGTGAGCGTGGGGGACAAAGTCAACCACACGAGTTTCGGCAACGGAACCGTTTTGGCGCTCGAAGGAGCGGGCGACAAGACCGTTGCCAAGGTGAAATTCGACATCGGCGAAAAGCGGCTGCTGCTGCGGTATGCGCCGCTGACCAAGCTCGACGCGTAGGATCTGGGCACGCCGCCAGGCGCTCCGGCCCTTGTCCGGCCGCGCTGTCAGGAATAAGGTTCAGGAACCTTCCCAGCCGTAACAACATCACGGAGCGGGCCATGAACATCCTGTTTGCCAGCCAGGCCATCGACGGGCATTTCAATCCCATGACCGGCGTTGCCATGGAGCTCAAGGAACGGGGCCATGATGTGCGCTGGTACACCGGCCAGTCGTTTGCCGGCAAGCTCGAAAAGCTTGGCATACCCCTGTTTCGCTTCAACCGCGCCATCGAGCACCGCGCGGACAACCTCTTCGAGCTTTATCCGGAGCGCGCCAGGCTGAAGGGGCCCCGGGCCATCGGGTTCGACGGTGAGAAGATCTTCGCCAGCAACATCAGCAACTTCTTTGAGGACATCCGGGACCTCGCCCAGGACTTTCCGTTCGATGTCCTGGTGGTGGACAGCTCCATGTTCATCCAGCGGCTGGTGTCGCATCTGATGGGCCGGCCGGTAGTGAGCTTCGTGGTGGTTCCCAATATGGAAAGCGATCCGCAGGTTCCCCCGCTGTTCTTCGGTTTCCGGCCGGCGCGGAACCCGCAGGAAAAAGCCATCCAGGAGCTGGCCGGGCTGCTGTCGGACAAAGTTATCCTCCGCCCCGCCGGCAAGAGCTACCGGCGCCAGCACCGCTTCTACGGACAGGAAGCACCCAAAGGGGCAAGGGTGACGGACGAGCCCTACCGGTGCTCGGCCGCCATCATCCAGACCGGCACCACATCCCTGGACTTTCCGCGCCGCAACACCAACCCCAAAGTCCACTACGTGGGGGCGCTCCTGCCTTACCGCGACCAGGAAGTCGAGCCCCGGGAACCGGCCCGGCAGGGTTACGCCAGCACCATACTGGTCACCCAAGGCACGGTGGACAACGTGGACCAGGACAAGCTGATCATTCCCGCCCTGGAAGCGCTGAAGGACATGGATGCCCTGGTGATGGTGGCGACCGGAGGCCGCGGAACAGTGGAACTGCAGGCCCGCTACCCCCAGCCGAACATCCGGATCCGCGACTACATAGACTTCGCGGCCGTGCTCGAATTCACGGACGTCTTTGTCAGCAACGGCGGATTCGGCGGCGTCCAGCTGGCCCTTTCCAAGGGCGTGCCCCTGGTGGTGTCAGGCATCAACGAGGGAAAGAGCGACGTCAATGCAAGGGTGGAATACGCCGGCGTCGGCATCAACCTGCGGACCGACAATCCCACGCCGGAGAAGATCGGCAGGGCGGTTCGTGCCGTCCTGGCTGACCCCGGGTGGAAGCGCCGGGCGGGGCAGATGAGCCAGGACTTTGGCTCCCACAACCCCGCAGAGGCGGCAAGCCAAGGTCGTGGAAGGCGTTCTCAGCGACAGGTGAGCTGCCGCCATAAAGCATAATGGTGGCCATGCGACGGACTGTTCTGGGGAGCTTCGCCGCCCTGATCCTGACGGCGGCCACGGCCTGCACCATCACCACCGAGGATCCTGGGTACGTCCCGCCTGCGCCGCTGCCGCCGCTGCAACAGCTGGAACAAGCATCGCTGGTTGACGCCAAAGGATATTCCACCGGTGACGGCGCCATCTCCTTCATCACCGAAGACCGCAGCATCGCCTGTTCCCTCACATCTTCCCGGGGAGAGCACGTGAACCTTCCTTACGAGCAAAACAACTACGGCGACAGCGCCAACAACAAGCTGGCAACGGTGCCTGTGGCCCACTGTGAACTGGCCGACTACCCCAAACCCCGCGCCGGGGACGTCAAGGATGACTGTGCGGGAACAAACCTCGGTTACCTGGGCGGTGTCATCTTGCTGACGCCGGACAGCACGCGCTACGGGGAGTGCAGGTCCGGCGTCACACAGATGGAAGCAGCGTACGGTCCGCAGGGCAGCAAAGCAGGTCCCTTGGCCCAGCTCCCAGTGCTGGGGGAGGGGCAGAACCTCGAAGGCAACGGGCTGCGCTGTTCTGCCTACAACGGCGGGGTGGCATGCGGAAACGTCTCCGCCGGCGTCGGATTCTTCGTTTCGCCGGACCGTTACGACCTGATTTCCGGTCCGGCCGGAGGCGCCTCAGCGGCACCGTCGGAGGCCTCAAAAACCCCGTAAATCCGCGGATTTTCTACGCTCCATAGAATAGTGTCCTTACTCACATAAGCGGTAGTCTTGGACGGGCCGGTCCCTCCAAAGGACTAGAGTTCCCAGTGGAGCATCACGCCGCGTGGCTCGTTTCCAACAGGCCGCCGGTGCGAGCAATTCCGCAGCCCGGTCATCGTCTTCGATGGTGTCCGACTGTACAGAAACTACTTCGACGTAGAAGGACACTAAACCGTGGACCTGTTTGAATACCAGGCGCGCGATATGTTCGAGGCGCACGGTGTACCCGTGCTTGCCGGCATCGTGGCGCACACCCCAGAAGAAGCAAAGGCAGCTGCCGAGAAGATCGGCGGCGTAACTGTCGTCAAAGCACAGGTCAAGGTTGGCGGCCGTGGCAAGGCCGGCGGCGTCAAGGTCGCAAAGTCCGCTGACGAAGCACTTGAGCACTCCACCAACATCCTGGGCATGGACATCAAGGGCCACACCGTCAACAAGGTGATGATCGCCCAGGGTGCTGACATTGCCGAGGAATACTACTTCTCCGTCCTCCTGGACCGGGCCAACCGCAACTACCTGGCCATGTGCTCGGTTGAAGGCGGCATGGAAATCGAACAGCTCGCCGTCGAACGCCCCGAGGCGCTCGCCAAGATCGCCATCGACCCCGCCGTGGGCATCGACCAGGCCAAGGCTGACGAAATCGTTGCAGCCGCAGGCTTCGCTGAGGAACTCCGCGGCAAGGTGGCCGCAGTGATCCTCAAGCTGTGGGACGTCTTCAAGAAGGAAGACGCCACCCTCGTTGAGGTCAACCCGCTCGTCAAGACCGGCGCAGGCGAGATCGTCGCACTGGACGGCAAGGTCACGCTGGACGAGAACGCCGAGTTCCGTCACGCCAAGCACGCCCTCCTCGAAGACAAGGACGCTGCTGACCCGCTCGAGGCCAAGGCCAAGGCGCAGGACCTGAACTACGTCAAGCTGGACGGCGAAGTGGGCATTATCGGCAACGGTGCAGGCCTGGTGATGTCCACGCTGGACGTTGTTGCC
The DNA here is from genome assembly GCF_042879835.1 of Pseudarthrobacter sp. NPDC058329. NCBI lineage: Bacteria > Bacillati > Actinomycetota > Actinomycetes > Micrococcales > Micrococcaceae > Pseudarthrobacter > Pseudarthrobacter sp. NPDC058329. The sequence goes on along the minus strand of NZ_JBHVZR010000010.1, from coordinate 92,474 downwards.
TACGCAGGCGAGAACCACGGCAACGTCAAGCCCGCCAACTTCCTGGACATCGGTGGCGGAGCATCCGCCGAGGTTATGGCCGCCGGCCTGGATGTCATCCTGGGCGATGAGCAGGTCAAGTCCGTCTTCGTGAACGTTTTCGGCGGCATCACCGCGTGTGACGCTGTTGCCAAGGGCATCGTTGGTGCGCTGGCCGAGCTGGGCCACGCCGCGAACAAGCCGCTGGTAGTCCGCCTCGACGGCAACAACGTCGAAGAGGGCCGCCGCATCCTGGCCGAGGCTAACCACCCGCTGGTTACCCTGGCCGCCACCATGGACGAGGGCGCCGACAAGGCCGCCGAGCTCGCCAACGCAGCTAAGTAAAGGGACGCACCATGTCTATTTATCTGAACAAGGACTCCAAGGTCATCGTCCAGGGCATCACCGGCGGCGAAGGCACCAAGCACACTGCCCTGATGCTGAAGGCCGGCACCAACATTGTTGGCGGCGTCAACGCCCGCAAGGCCGGCACCACCGTGCTGCACGGCGACAATGAAATCACCGTCTTCGGCACCGTCAAGGAAGCCATGGCCGAAACCGGTGCTGACGTTTCCATCGTCTTCGTGCCGCCGGCCTTCACCAAGACGGCCGTCGTCGAAGCCATCGAGGCCGGCATCGGCCTCGTCGTTGTTATCACCGAAGGTGTCCCGGTCCAGGACTCCGCCGAGTTCTGGGCGCTTGCCCAGTCCACGGTTGACGCTGACGGAAACCAGGTCACCCGCATCATCGGACCGAACTGCCCCGGCATCATCACCCCCGGCGAGGCACTGGTGGGTATCACGCCGAACAACATCACGGGCAAGGGCCCCATCGGCCTGGTTTCCAAGTCCGGAACCCTGACCTACCAGATGATGTACGAACTGCGCGACCTTGGCTTCTCCACCGCCATTGGCATCGGCGGCGACCCCGTCATCGGCACCACCCACATCGACGCCCTGGCCGCGTTCGAGGCTGACCCCGAGACCAAGGCGATCGTGATGATCGGCGAAATCGGTGGCGACGCTGAGGAGCGTGCCGCTGACTTCATCAAGGCCAACGTCACCAAGCCCGTTGTTGGCTACGTTGCCGGCTTCACCGCCCCCGAAGGCAAGACCATGGGCCATGCCGGCGCCATCGTCTCCGGTTCCGCCGGAACGGCCCAGGCCAAGAAGGAAGCCCTTGAGGCTGCAGGCGTGAAGGTCGGCAAGACGCCATCCGAGACCGCCAAGCTGCTGCGCGAAGTCTACGCAACGCTCTAGTAATTCCCCCCCACACCAACGCGGGGTCACTTACCGCCCATTCCAGACACCGGGATGGGCGGGGAGTGACCCCGCGTTGCTGTTTAAGGTACGACGGCGGGTGGTTCCCTTTCTCCGGAAAGGAACCACCCGACGTCGTACTTCTGCTTACTGGACCTTGGCTCCGCTGAGCAGTTCGTCCAGCCGTTCGTAGCCTTCGGTCATCCCGCCTTCCATGCCGGACTGCGCCATCCCGTCCCGCGCCTCCTGGGAGGGGTAGACGGAGTGGCCGCGCAGCCGGGTCCTGCCGTTGCCGAGGTCCTCGAAGGTCATGAATTCCAGGCTGACCACGTCCGGGTACCCGCCGAATTCGAAGGTCTGGATGGCGAACTCGTTTTCGCGGACCGTGTGGAAGATGCCTTTGAACTCGTACGGCACCCCTTCGGGTCCGGTGTGCAGGTAGCTGTAACTGCCGCCGGTGCGGAAATCGTAATGGTCGATGTCCATTGTGTAGCCCCTCGGGCCGAGCCACTGGACGATCAGGTCCGGATCCTTGTGGGCGCGGAACACATCGGCCACAGGGAAGTCGAACTCACGCTCGTAGTCGATGAAGGGAACGCCTTCCGGAACGCTGAGTTTGAGGGAATTGCTCACGATAACTCCTTGGAGGTTATTCGCTGCCAGTTGCAGCGCGTGATTGGAGCACGGCGTCCAGGCTGCGGAACTGCCCCTCGCGGACCAACCTGTATTGGTCGATCCATGCGGTGAGCGCCTCAAGCCGCGCAGGGTTTAGGTGTACGGGCCGGCGTTGTGCATCCCTGGTCCGGGTGACCAGTTCCGCCTGCTCGAGTACCTGGATGTGTTTCGAGACCGCCTGCTTGGAGATCTCGAAAGGTTCCGCCAGTTCGTTGACGGTTGCCGGCCCCCGGCTGAGCCGGGCGATGATGCTCCGCCGCACAGGATCGGCCAAGGCCATAAAGGCCGAGTCCAGTGCCGTGTTTTCGGAGGTCATAGCAGCCTTCTTGTAATCAATCCTTTTGTTTATCAACCTTTTGATTGTTTAAGAATAAGGCCCTTCGCCTGTGCGTTCAACCCCTTCCAGCTCTTGTTCTTTCAAAACCTAGTTTGTTAGTATGTCAGTACAAACTTTTGAAGGAGATCAATATGCCGCTGGTACGTATCGATGTCAACAGAGGGCGCAGCCCTGAGGAATTGCGGCTGCTCAGCAGGGGGATTCATGATGCCATCCTGGCCGAGTACGCAATTCCCGAGCGGGACTACTTCCATATCCTGACCGAGCACCCGGAGGGGCAGATTTTCGCCCAGGATGCAGGACTGGGATTTGAGCGCACCGGGGGAGTGGTGATGATTCAGATCTTTACGCAGGGCGGCCGAACACAGGAGGCCAAGCAGAGACTGTTCGCTGCTGTTGCGGACAAGCTCGCCGGGGTGGGGGTCGCCGGTGAGGACGTGTTTATCGGCTACGTGGAAAACACGGCCGGCGACTGGTCTTTTGGATTTGGCCGCGCGCAGTACGTGACCGGGGAGCTGGCAGTACCCCGCAAATAGGGTCTTTTTCGGGCGCGTAGATAGAGCGCTCTAAGTAGCGTTGTAAGTATGTCAGTACAAACCTTTGACAGGACATTCGATCTAGGGCAAAGTAGTGCCTGTGGCCCGCGCCACGCCCAGCCAGACCGGAGCTCCAGTACGTTCAGGGGTCCAAAGTAACAAACCAGAAAGGTCCACGATTACCGTGACCCACGAGCTTCTTACGATCGGGCGCATCAGCGTTGATATCTACCCGAACGATATTGGGGTGGACCTGGAGGACGTGACGTCTTTCGGGAAATACCTTGGCGGTTCCCCGTCCAATGTGGCCGTCGCCGCAGCACGGCACGGCCGTCGGACCGGTGTGATCACCCGCACCGGCGATGACGCCTTCGGCAAGTACCTGCACCGGGAACTGCGGAAGTTCAACGTGGACGACGCCTACGTCACCGCTGTGCGGGAGTATCCGACGGCGGTCACGTTCTGTGCGATCAAGCCGGCTACGGACGAGTTTCCGCTGTACTTCTACGGCCGCTTTCCCACGGCGCCGGACCTGCAGATCAAGGCCGAAGAGCTGGACCTGGACGCCATCCGTGAGGCCGGGATTTTCTGGTCCACGGTGACCGGCCTGTGCCAGGAGCCCAGCCGCGACGCGCACCTCAAAGCCCATGAGGCACGGCCGCGCACCGCCTTGGCCGAAGGCCAGTTCACGATCCTCGACCTGGACTACCGGCCGATGTTTTGGGCCTCGGAGGAAGAGGCACGGGCTGAAGTGGCCAAGGTCCTCCCGCACGTCACCGTCGCCATCGGCAATGACAAGGAATGCGCCGTCGCAGTGGGGGCGGGCACTCCTGACGAGCAGGCTGACCGGCTGCTCGCCGCCGGCGTCGAGATTGCCGTCGTCAAGCTCGGCCCTGAGGGCGTCATGGCCAAGACCCGCACCGAGCGCGTGGTCTCTGCTCCTGTTCCGGTGGAAACCGTCAACGGCCTCGGTGCCGGCGATTCCTTCGGCGGCGCTTTCTGCCATGGCCTGCTCTCCGGCTGGCCCCTGGCCCAGGTCCTGGACTACGCCAACGCCGCCGGCGCAATCGTTGCCTCCCGCCTCTCATGTGCTGATGCGATGCCGACGCCGGATGAAGTCACCGAGCTGCTGGCCGAACGGGGCCGGCCGGTCCCTGGCCAGGACGCTAACCAACTCGCCCCCGAAGGAGCGGCCCTGTGAGCCTCAACCCCGGAACCGCCACCCTCGCGGTGGACGACGATCCCCGCCGCTACGCGCACCTGAGCACCATTCGCCTGGAGGACCCCGGCGCCGTCGCCCGCGCCGCCAAGGCGCGCCGCCGCCACTCCGGTCCTAAAGCCGGCCGGCAGAACTTCATCGTCGCCGCCGACCACCCGGCCCGCGGCGCACTTTCTGTCGGCAATGACCCTGTGGCCATGGCGGACCGCCGCCAGCTGCTCGACCGGCTGCAGATCGCGCTGGCCAACCCTGCAGTGGACGGCGTGCTGGCGTCCCCGGACATCATGGATGACCTGCTGCTGCTCGGTGCACTGGACGGCAAGCTGCTCTTCGGTTCCATGAACCGCGGCGGACTCACCGGCCTGGTCAATGAATTCGATGACCGCTTCACCGGCCATACGGCCGCGGCCCTCGAAGAGCTGGGCGCAGACGGCGGCAAGATGCTCACCCGGATCTGCCTCGGCGACCCCGATACCGTGGCCCTGCTGGAAGCCACTGCCAGGGCCATCGATTCGCTGGCGGAACGTAAGCTCATCGCCATGGTGGAGCCCTTCCTCTCGGTCCGCGAAAACGGCAAGGTGCGCAATGACCTCTCCACGGATGCGGTGATCAAGTCCATCGCCATCGCCGAGGGCCTGGGCTCCACGAGCGCGTACACCTGGATGAAGCTGCCGGTGGTCGCCGGGATGGAACGGGTCATGGCTGCAACCACCATGCCCACCGTGCTGCTGGGCGGAGACCCGGCCGGCACCCAGGACGAGGTCTTCGCCACCTGGGGAGCCGCCCTCGCGCTCCCCGGCGTGCAGGGACTCACCGTGGGCCGGACCCTGCTCTATCCTGCCGACGGCGATGTTGCCGGCGCAGTCGCAGCGGCTGCCTCCCTCCTGAAGCACACCACAGAAGTATCGGAGTAAACAGAATGGGAACTGCAACGCGCAGAATGACCGTGGCGCAGGCCGTTGTCGAATACCTTTCGAAGCAGTACACCGTCGATTCCATTGACGGCGTTGAGTACCGCGAACGGCTGATTCCGGGCACGTTCGGGATCTTCGGGCACGGCAATGTGGCCGGTGTGGGCCAGGCTTTGAAGCAGTACCAGCAGCTGGACCCGGCCATCATGCCGTATTACCAGGGCCGGAACGAGCAGGCCCAGGTCCACCAGGCCGTGGGTTATGCCCGGCACACCCGGCGGCGCCAGACGTTCGCGATCAGCACCTCGATCGGTCCGGGTTCCTCGAACCTGCTGACCGGTGCGGCACTGGCCACGACGAACCGGCTGCCGGTGCTTTTGCTGCCCAGTGACACGTTCGCCACCCGCGCCGCGGACCCGGTGCTGCAGCAGCTTGAGCAGCCCTACGCCTACGACCTGACCGTCAATGACGCTTTTAGGCCGCTGTCCAAGTTCTTTGACCGGGTCACCCGGCCCGAGCAGCTGTTCTCTGCGTTCCACCACGGCCTGCGGGTCCTGACGGACCCTGCCGAAACCGGCGCGGTGACCATCTCGCTGCCGCAGGACGTCCAGGCCGAGGCGTTCGAGGTGCCCGAGGAGTTCCTGGCCGAGCGGGAGTGGCGGATCCGCCGCCCGGACGCGGACGACGACGACATCGCCCGCGCCGCCGCTGCCATCCGTGCGGCGAAGCGGCCACTGATCATCGCCGGCGGCGGCGTCCTGTACGCCTACGCGAACGGGGAACTCGCGAAGTTCGCCGAGCTCACGGGCATCCCCGTGGGCAACACGCAGGCCGGGGTCGGCGTCCTGCCCTGGGACCACAAGTTCTCCCTCGGTGCGATCGGCTCCACGGGCACGACGGCGGCGAACGCCATTGCTGCCGAGGCGGACCTGATCATCGGCATCGGCACACGGTACGAGGACTTCACCACCGCGTCCCGGACCGCGTTCCAGAACCCGGACGTGCGCTTCGTGAACATCAACGTCGCCCCGATCGATGCATACAAGCACGGCACCACGCTGCCGATCGTTGCCGATGCCCGCAAGGCCCTGGTCAAGCTCAACGCGGCCCTCGGCGGGTACCGCGTCGGCGCGGACCTGGAACAGCAGATTGCTTCTGAGAAGAAGCGCTGGGACGCTACCGTGGACGAGGCCTTCGATACCCGCTTCACGCCGCTGCCGGCACAGAACGAAATCATCGGCGCCACATCCCGCGCCATGGACCCGGCCGACGTCGTGATCTGCGCCGCGGGTTCCCTGCCCGGGGACCTGCACAAAATGTGGCGGGTCCGGGACCCGTTCGGCTACCACGTGGAATACGCCTACTCCTGCATGGGCTACGAAATCCCCGGCGGGCTCGGCGTCAAACGCGCCGCCCTTGCCGAGGCCGCCAACGGCGGAACCCAGCGCGACGTCGTCGTGATGGTGGGGGACGGCTCCTTCCTGATGATGCACACCGAGCTGGTCACCGCCGTCGCCGAACGGATCAAGCTGATCGTGGTCCTGATCCAGAACCACGGCTACGCCTCCATCGGTTCCCTGTCCGAAATGCTCGGCTCACAGCGGTTCGGCACCCAGTACCGTGCCCTCAATGAGGAGCAGCACAGCTTCGACGAGGGCGAGACCCTGCCGGTGGACCTGGCCCTGAACGCCGAGTCCCTGGGCGTGAAGGTCATCCGGATCGAACCGGGGGAGAAGGTCATCGCCGAACTCGAGCAGGCCATCCGCGACGCCAAAGCCGCACCCGAACGCAGCGGACCGATCCTGATCCACGTCGAATCCGACCCGCTCCTGGACGCACCGTCCTCCGAGTCCTGGTGGGACGTTCCCGTCTCCCAGATCTCGGAACTGGACTCCACCAAGCAGGCCTTCCAGACCTACACCGACCACAAAGCCCGCCAGCGCAAACTGCTCGGCTAACCTCCCTGAACTTCATCCCCTTCGACTACTCAAGGAAGAGTCCCATGACTGCCACCACCACTGACACCACCACCATCAACCACTTCATCAACGGCGCCGAAACTGCCGGTGAAGGTGACCGCACCACCCCTGTCTACAACCCGGCCACCGGCCAGGTCAGCGCTGAGCTGCGTCTGGCCAACCGGGCCGACCTGGACGCCACCGTCGCCGCCGCCCGCAAAGCCGCCGATACCTGGGGTGACATCTCCCTGGCCAAGCGCACCGCCGTGCTCTTCAAATTCCGCGAACTTGTCGCCGCGCACGTGGACGACCTCGCGGCCCTGATCACGGCCGAGCACGGCAAGGTCCTCTCCGACGCCAAGGGCGAAATCGGCCGCGGCCTGGAAGTCATCGAATACGCCTGCGGCATCCCCACACTGCTCAAGGGCGACTACTCGGACCAGGTCTCCACCGGCATCGACGTCTTCTCCTTCCGCGAACCCCTCGGCGTCGTCGCCGGCATCACCCCGTTCAACTTCCCCGTCATGGTCCCTTTGTGGATGGCCCCGATGGCGATCGCCACCGGCAACGCGTTCATCCTCAAGCCCTCCGAGCGCGACCCCTCCGCCTCCATGCTCCTGGCCAAACTCTGGAAGCAGGCCGGCCTGCCCGACGGTGTGTTCCAGGTCCTGCACGGCGACAAGGAAACCGTTGACGGGCTCCTGACCCACCCGGACGTGGACGGGATCTCCTTCGTCGGGTCCACCCCGATCGCGCAGTACGTCCACGAAACCGCCACCAAGCACGGCAAACGCGTCCAGGCCCTGGGCGGGGCGAAGAACCACGCCATCGTGATGCCCGACGCGGACCTGGACAACGCCGCGGACCACCTCGCCGCCGCCGCGTTCGGCTCCGCCGGGGAACGCTGCATGGCCATCTCCGTCGCCGTCGCCGTCGGGGACGCCGCAGACCTGATCGTCAAAAAGGTCGAAGAACGCGCCCTGGCCGTGAAGGTCAACAACGGCACCGCACCCGACGCCGAAATGGGCCCGGTCATCACCCCGGCCTCCAAGGAACGCATCATCAAAATCGTCACCGAAGCCGAAACCGCCGGGGCCGCCATGGTGGTGGACGGCCGGGACCTCGTGGTCCCCGGCCACGAAAACGGCTTCTGGGTCGGCCCCACCGTCATCGACCACGTCAAGACCGAAATGACCGCCTACACCGAGGAAATCTTCGGCCCCGTCCTCGTCGTGGTCCGCGTTGACACCCTCGAAGACGGCATCAACCTCATCAACGCCAACCCCTACGGCAACGGCACCGCCATCTTCACCTCCTCCGGGGCCGCAGCCCGCAAGTTCCAGCGTTCCGTGACCGTCGGCATGATCGGCATCAACGTGCCCCTCCCGGTACCGGTGGCCTACCACTCCTTCGGCGGCTGGAAAGCCTCGCTCTTCGGCGACAAGCACATCTACGGACCCGAAGGCGTATCCTTCTACACCCGCGGCAAAGTCATCACCTCCCGCTGGCCCGAAACCCACCACGCCTCCGGCGCCTCCTACAACTTCCCCTCCAACTGACTGGCAGTAGTTGTCGTTATGAGCCCTCAAAACGACAACAAGTGCGAGTTACTTGGGAAACAGAAGGATTGAGACATGACTGAGAACAAACTGATCATTGGCACGGCGCCGGACTCCTGGGGCGTCTGGTTTGCGGACGATCCCCAGCAGACACCCTGGGAACGGTTCCTCGACGAAGTAGCCGCATCCGGCTACAAGTGGATCGAGCTGGGCCCCTACGGCTACCTGCCCACCGACCCCGCCCGGCTTGCCGAAGAACTCAAGCAGCGTGACCTTCAGGTCACCGCGGGCACCGTCTTCACGGCCTTCCATCGCGGCCTGGACCAGTGGGAGACCGCCTGGGAGCCGGCCCGCAAGGTTGCCGAACTGACGGCAGCCATGGGCGGCGAGCACATCGTGGTCATCCCGGCCATGTGGCGTGATGACGTCACCGGTGAGGCGGTGGAAAGCGGCACCCTGAGCGACAAGGCCTGGGGTGACCTCTTCGCCGGACACAACCGGCTGGGCAAGACCCTCCTGGAGGACTTCGGCCTGAAGCAGCAGTTCCACTCCCACGCTGACTCGCATGTCGGAGCCCAGGAGGAGATTGAAACCCTGCTCGCAGCAACCGACGCGAAGTACCTGAACCTGTGCCTGGACACCGGCCACGCCGAATACTGCGGCGCCTCCAGCCTGGAGCTGATCAAGAACTACCCGGACCGCATCGGCTACCTGCACCTGAAGCAGATCAACCCGGAGATCCTCAAAAAGGTCAACGAGGAAAACATGACCTGGGCCGCCGCGAACCTGGCCGGCGTGATGACCGAGCCGCCGAACGGCCTCCCGGACCTCCGCGCCGTCATCGAAGCCGTGGAAGCGCTGAACCGGCCCATCTTCGGCATCGTGGAGCAGGACATGTACCCGGTGGCGTTCGATGTGCCCATGCCCATCGCAAAACGCACTCGCAACTACCTGCTGTCCTGCGGTTCCCGTACCGCCGTCAGCTGACCCACACAACACCAAAGGACAAAACACATGACTGAAACCTTGCGCGTAGCCGTCATCGGCGCCGGACGCATGGGTGCGGACCACATCCAGCGCCTCCACAACCGAATCCACGGAGCCGAAGTTGCCGCCGTCGTGGACGTGGACCTGGCCCGGGCCCAGGCCGCAGTCGAAGGCATCCCGGGCGCTGTCGCCCTGGCTGACGCCGAGGAAGCCCTCAACAACGGCGACGTCAACGCCGTCCTGATCGCCACTCCCGGCTTCCTGCACGAGGACATCCTGCTCAAGGCGATCGCCAAGGACATCCCGATCCTCTGCGAAAAGCCCTTGACTCCCGACGCCGAATCCTCCTGGAAAATCGTTGAGGCCGAGGTCGAGCTGGGCCGCAAGCGGATCCAGGTGGGCTTTATGCGCCGCTTCGATGCCGAGTACGCCGCCCTGGGCCAGATCATCCGCAACCACGAGCTGGGCGAGCTGCTGATGCTGCACCACCAGCACCGCAACCCGAGCACACCCGCGGGCTTCACCAACGAGATGCTGATCAACGACTCAGTGGTGCACGAGTTCGACGCCATCCGCTTCTTTACCGGCGAGGAAATCACCAGCATCCAGGTCCGCCTGGGCAAGGCCACAAAGAACGCCCCGAACGGCCAGCATGATCCCCAGCACGTCCTGCTCGAAACCGAGTCCGGGGTCCTGGCCGACGTCGAAATCTACGTTAACGCCAAGTTCGGCTACGAGGTGGCCACCCAGGCGTCCTTCGAAGAGGGCATCGTCAGCATCGGCGGCGACAAGGGCCCGTACACCCGCAGCGCAGGCCGCTGGGGCGGCAACGTCACACCAGGCTTCGAGGAGCGCTTCGGTGCGGCGTACGACGTCGAAATCCAGTCATGGGTGGACGCGGCACGCCGCGGCGGGATAGGCGGCCCCTCCGCCTGGGACGGTTACGCCACCGCCGCCTGCTGCGAGGCCGGCGTCGAAGCGCAGAAGAACGGCGAAAAGGTTGCAGTGAAACTGGCCGCCAAGCCCGACCTCTACAACTAGCCCCGGCATTTCCTCCTTCCTGACTGATCCACAATGGAGTGTTTTTCGTGAAAATTGCGCTTGATCCCACCCCGTTCCACCACTCGCACGGCCTGCTCGAGTTCCCCAAAGTGGTGGCGGACCTTGGCTACAAGTACATGCAGATGACCCCGCACGCCGACTTCATCCCCTTCTACAACCACCCGAAAGCCGATGATGAGCTGGTGGGCCAGCTGGGCAAGGCCTGCAGGGATGCCGGCATCGAAATCGCGTCGGTGCTGCCGGTGCTCCGGTGGTCCGGCCCGGACGAGGACGCCCGGGAGGCGGCCGTCCGCTACTGGAAGCGTGTCATCCAGATCGCCGTTGACCTCGGCGTCGGAACCATCAACACCGAATTCAGCGGCCGGCCGGAACTGGCGGAAGAATCCGAGCGGGCCTTTTACCGGTCCATGGAGGAACTGCTTCCGATCATCGAGCGCGAGGGCATCGACCTCCTGATCGACCCCCACCCGGACGACTTCGTGGAGGAGGGCCTTGCCGCGATCCGGGTCATCCGTGGCCTGAACTCGAAAAACGTGGGTCTGGTCTATGTGGCCTCCCACAGCTTCCACATGAAGAACGCGCCCCTGGACATCATGCGGGCGGCAGGGGACAAGCTGCGCCTTGTCCACGTGGCTGACACCATGAACCACCACGCCTCGCACGGCCTGCGCTACATCACCAACCCGCCAGGAAACGCCGTCCGCGTCCACCAGCACCTGAAGATCGGCGACGGCGACGTGAACTGGGATGAATTCTTCGGCGGGCTCAAGGAAATCGGCTTCCTGGACCGCGACGATACCGTGATGGTGTCCAGCGTCTTCGCGGAGGACGAGCATGCGGAGGACGTCTCCCGGTACCAGCTGGAGACCATCAGGCAGCACGTTCAAAAGGTCAGCGTATGAGTGCCCCTGTCCCCTCAGACACACGCAAGCCGCCGGCCAACCACAAACGGGCACTCCGCACCGTCACCATCATTTCCACGTTCGGCGGCCTGCTTTTCGGCTACGACACCGGTGTGATCAATGGCACCCTGCCCTACATGCAGGAGGACCTCGGACTCACGCCGCTGACCGAAGGCCTGGTCACGTCCTCGCTCCTGTTCGGTGCGGCGTTCGGTGCCTTGCTCGGCGGCCGCCTGGCTGACCGCAACGGCCGCCGGAAGATGATCATGGTGCTCGCGGTCATCTTCCTGATGGGCACGCTGGCGTGCACGTTCGCACCAAGCACCGAGGTGATGATCGCGGCCAGGTTTGTGCTGGGACTCGCCGTGGGCGGTGCGTCAGTGACCGTGCCCGTGTACCTTGCGGAAGTCTCGCCCAGCGCCCGGCGCGGACGGATCGTCACGCAGAACGAGCTCATGATCGTCACGGGGCAGCTGCTGGCATTCATTTTTAACGCCTACCTCGGCAACACGTTCGGTGAAGCCGGCGGCATCTGGCGCTGGATGCTGGTGATCGCCACCCTGCCCGCCATCGCACTGTGGATTGGCATGAACTTCATGCCTGAGAGCCCGCGGTGGCTCGCTTCCATGGGGAGCTTTGGCGAGACACTCAGTGTCCTGCAACGGATCCGGTCACAGGCTGATGCCCGCACCGAATTCGAAGAGGTCAAAGCCATGGCCGTAGAGGACTACAAGTCCAAGATGGGCTCATGGAAGGACCTGGGCATCCCGTGGCTCCGGCGCATCTTTATGGTCGGCATCGGCCTGGCCGTCATCCAGCAGATCACCGGCGTGAACTCCATCATGTATTACGGAACCCAGATCCTGGCCGAGTCCGGGTTCGGCAGGGAGGCGGCCCTGACCGCCAATATTGCCAACGGCGTCATTTCAGTGCTGGCAACCTTTGTTGGCATCTGGCTGCTGGGCAAGGTGGGCCGCCGCAGGATGCTCATCACCGGGCAGGTCGGCACCACCACAGCGCTGCTGCTGATTGGCTTCTTTTCGTTGGTCCTCCCCGAGGGAACGGCGCGGGGCTTCGTTATCCTGGCCCTGACGGTAACCTTTCTTGCTTTCCAGCAGGGAGCCATTTCACCGGTGACCTGGCTGATGCTTTCCGAGATCTTCCCGCTGAAGATCCGGGGACTCGGAATGGGCGCCTCCGCCTTCGTCCTGTGGATTGTGAACTTCCTGATCGGCTTCGGCTTCCCGCAGCTCCTTGCCGCGATCGGAATCTCCAACACGTTCATTGTATTTGCCGTGCTGGGGGTTGCCGCGATCGCCTTCGCAGCCAAGTACGTGCCGGAAACCAAGGACAAGAGCCTGGAAGACCTGGAGCACTACTTCAAAGGCGTCGCAGCGGCGAAGGCTCTGGCTGCACGCCAGGCCACCTGACCGACGCGAGTACAGCGAAAAAGCCCTTTTGCCCAGCAAGGGGGCTTTTCGGCGTGCGGGAATGTGTGGGTTCCCGCGCTACACGTCGGCGTGAAGCCGGGGGAGCGCCTGCACCAGCGTGGCCAGTTCGGGTACCTCCTGGGCGTCGGCGAGGGCCCGTTCCAGGGTGGCGTCGTGCACGGGCTTGGACTCCTCCAGCAGCTTGACGCCGCTCGCCGTGAGTTCGGTGTAGATACCCCGCCGGTCGTCTGCGCACAGGATCCGGGTGAGGAGGCCACGGTCCTCGAGCCGGTTCACCAGGCGCGTAGTGGCGCTGGCACTGAGAGCAGTGGCCCGCGCCAGCTGCTGCATCCGCATGTGCCACCCGTCCTGCCTGCTGAGGGCATCCAGCACCGTGTATTCCACCACCGAAAGTTTCGACACGGCCTGCAGTGAGCGTTCGAGTTCGCCTTCGATGAGGCCATGCAGGGCGGCCAGGGTGCGCCATCCCTGCGCGCGGACCTCTACGGCGTCGTCCTTGATGCCCATAGCGAAGTGCTCCTTTGAGTGGTCTGAAACATGTGCTGCGCCCCCTCGGGTATTGCAAGCGCCTAGTAGTTGCTTGCGCGGCATAGTTGCGTGTGCAACAATAAATACCGCGCCTGCAACTAATAGTCTACGCGCGTCATCTTCCCCAGTACATTTTCCAAAGGAGCATCACCATGCCCATCGGCCTCATAGCCCTAGCCCTCGGTGGGTTCGGCATCGGACTCACCGAGTTCGTCATTATGGGCCTGTTGCCCGAAGTTGCCGCCGATTTCCAGGTCACGGAGGCTACGGCGGGGTGGCTCATTTCCGGCTACGCCCTGGCAGTGGTGGTGGGTGCCCTGCTGCTGACAGCGGCAGTGACCCGCTTCGAACGCAAGCCCGTGCTCGCCATCCTGCTGGTTCTGTTTATCGCGGGAAACCTGATCTCGGCCATCGCCCCCGGCTACGGGATGATGATGGTGGGCCGGGTTATTGCCGCCCTGGCCCATGGTGCCTTCTTCGGCATCGGTGCCGTAGTTGCGGCGGACATGGTTGCCCCTACCAAAAAAGCCGGCGCCATAGCCATTATGTTCACCGGCCTGACCGCCGCCAACGTCCTGGGCGTACCCTTGGGAACCATGCTGGGGCAGGCGGCAGGCTGGCGCTCCACATTCTGGGCCATTACGGTCATCGGCGCCGTCGCCCTCGCGGGCATCCTTACCCTCGTGCCCAATACGGGCCGCGGCGAAGGCGCTCCCGGAGGCCTTCGACGTGAACTGCGCGCTTTCCGCTCCGGCCAGGTCTGGCTGTCCATCCTGGTCACCATCCTGGGCTACGGCGGCATGTTCGGAGCCTTCACCTACATCGCCTTTACCCTTACGGAGGTCTCCGGCTTTGCAGCGTCAACCGTGCCCTGGCTGCTTATTGTCTTCGGCGTGGGGCTTTTCGTCGGCAACACGTTCGGCGGGAAGGCTGCGGACCGGAATGTGGACCGGACGCTGATGGTGGTGCTCGCAATCCTGGTGGTTGTCCTGGTCGTCTTTGCCCTGACAGCGGGCAACCAGGTACTCACGGTCGCTTCACTCGTCCTGATGGGCGGGTTCGGGTTCGCCACCGTTCCCGGCCTGCAGATGCGGGTCATGAAGTATGCCAGCAGCGCTCCGACCCTGGCGTCCGGTGCCAACATCGGTGCGTTCAACGTCGGCAATGCCCTGGGTGCCTGGCTCGGCGGTGTCACCATCACCGCGGGACTTGGCTACACCTCGCCCATCTGGGCGGGCGCCGGAATTACCCTGCTGGGCCTTGTGGTCATGGCGTTCGCCGCCTCGGCAGCCAAGCGCAACAGCGCGCTAAGCGCCGGGGCTGCTGGACCGGCGGACCACCAGCACGGGGTCGAGTTTGCGGGTCAGGCCCGGTCCTGATGAGCCGGCAATCCGGTCCAGCATGGCCTGTGCAGCCTCCCGGCCCAGTTGCCCGGCATGCTGGTCGATGGACGTAAGCCCTATCAGTGGTGAGGCTGCCACCTCGATGTTGTCGCAGCCCACAATGGCCACGTCGCCCGGAACGGACAAGCCATGCGCCGCCAGCGCTTCCATGATGCCGATGGCGGTGAGGTCGTTGTGGGCGAAGATTGCCGTTGGCAGTGTGGCGCCGGAGGCCAGGAATTTCTCCATTACCTCCCGTCCGCCGCGCTCGGTCATGTCGCTGTGGACCAGCATCGGCTCGAGGCCGAACTGCTCCATTGCGTGGAGGTAGCCCTCCCTGCGTGCTGTGTAGGGGAGCCAGTCCGAGATGTCCACGTGCGCAATCCGCCGGTGCCCCAGGCGGTGGAGGTGCTCCACGGCGAGTGCTCCTGAACGGAAGTCGTCGGTGAGGACCGAATCAACGCCGTCGGCCTCCAACTGCCGGGTGATGACGACGGCGGGTGTCCCGCGGAGTGCCGCTGCCAGTTCGGCGGAGGAACCGGTATAGCCGGCGAGGATAACACCGTCCACCCGAAGGTCCACGAAGGACCGGACGGCTTCGAGTTCAGTACGGGGATCAGCGGAGCCGACGGCGACCATCACCTGGTTGCCGCTGCCTGCGATTCCCTCGCTGATGCCGTCATAGATGTCCGCGAAGACCGAGTTGTGGAGGTCAAGGAACAGCACCCCCAGGGTCTTGGTGCGGTGGCTGGCCAGGCGGCTGGCCAGCCTGTTGGGCGAGTAACCCAGCGCGGCTGCGGTTTCCAGCACCGCAGTCCGCTTGGCGGGGGACACCTTGGGCGACTCGCGCATGACCAACGACACCAAGGCGCGGCTTACGCCTGCTTTACGGGCCACATCTTCCATGGTGACGGACCGGTTAACGACTGGAGTCTGCTTCACAACACTCACTATGCCACTGCTGGTCACGCCTCAGGCGGGCCCTACGCGCCGAACGGCAGCCGGGGATCGATGTCCTGGCCGTCCCAGCTCTGGCGGACCCAGCCGTGGTGGGGGTCGTCGCTGATCAGCCATTCGCGGACCGGGCCCGGACCGGCCATCACGTTCAGGTAGTAGAGGTCGTAGCCGGGTGCCGCCATTGCCGGGCCGTGCCAGCCGTAGGGAACCAGGACAACGTCGCCCGTGCGGACCTCCGCGGAGACGTCGATGGGCCGCTCGTCGGAAGCGTAGACGCGCTGGTAGCCGATGGCGTCGGCGCCGGCCGGGGCGGCGGAGCCGGTTGCCACCCTTGTCTCGAAGTAGTAGATCTCCTCGAGGTGGGTCTCGCCGTCCTTCTCTTCGTCGTGCTTGTGCGGAGGGTAGGAGGACCAGTTGCCGGCCGGAGTGAGGACCTCGCACACGATGAACCGGTCCGCTTCCAGCGCAGCAGGGGTACCGAAATTGTGGACCTGGCGGGAGCAGTTGCCGGCCCCGCGCAGTTCCACCGGCGTTTCGGCCGCCGTCACCAGCCGCGTGGGGTACGAGGCGTTGGCCGGGGCGGTCGCAACGGCAACCCGGCCGCCGTCGGCAGAGCTGATGGTGAGGCCGCGCCCCGTCCCTGAGTAGAGGACGTCGCTGGGCCCGCGGAATACCGACGGGCGGCCGTTCAGGCGGTATTCCGTGCCGTCAACGGTGACGGTGAAGGATCCGCTGAGCGGCACAACAATGCGCTCCTCGTCTGCGGCGGGAAGGACGACGCCGGCCCCCGCAGTCAGGGTGGCGACCTTCAGTCCAGTGTGTGACCACCCCTCCACGGTGAGGGAGGAGTCGGACGCACCAATCGAGACGTCCCATTTGCCGTCAGTGGCGGTGCCGAGCGGGTAAACCCAGTTGGTCATGGAGGTGGCTCCTTGTATTAGCGCTGTACGAGTGTCATTTCAAAGCTGTAGGAATCCGCCCGGTACACGTGGTGCCCGGTTTCGACGCGGTGGCCGGTGTCGTCCGTGGCCGTGCGTTCCATGGTGACCAGGGCGGACCCGGCCCCGGTGTCGAGCATGGAGGCCTGGTAGTCGTTGGCGATCATTGCGCCAATGCGCTGGTTGGCTAACCGGAAGTTAATCCCGCCCCGGCGAAGGATTGCGTACAGGCCTTCGGCGGCGAGCATGGCCTCGTCCATGGCGGCGATATCGTCCCGCACCCAGTTCTCCATGAGTGCCAGCGGTTTGCCGCCCACCTTGCGCAGGCGGGTGAAGTGGTAGACCTTGGAGCCGGCAGGAAGCTGGAGGGTGGCGAGGGTGGGATCGTCAGCCTCCACGTGGGAGAAGCTCAGCACCTCGGTGGTGGGCTTCTTGCCGTTGTTGGTGAGGTCGTCGTAAAGGCTGGAAAGCTCCAGCGGACGGCGAACCTGGCTCGATACCACCTGGGTACCCACGCCGCGTTTGCGCACCAGGAGGCCGGACCTTACCAGCTCATCCATGGCCTTGCGCATTGTGGGGCGGGAAAGGTTCAACTGGGCCGCGAGGTCGATCTCGTTGTCCAGCCGGCTCCCCGGTTCCAGGACGCCACTGTAGATCGCGGCTTCGATACCCTGCACCACCTGGTGATACAGGGGGACAGGGGAAGACCGGTCGATGCTGAGCCCCAGGTTGTTCGCCACGTTACGTTCCTGTTCCTTGGTTTGCAGCTCCCGGCCTGATCGGGGGACGGACGCGCACGGCCGCTTCGCGGCTATATGTTCGCTTGATAGGACATAGTTTCCTCCTTGATCGTAGCAGGCCGGATTGGCGGGTCAAGGGGCTTCGCGGCCACCAGCCGGCGCATCCAACCACCGGCAATTGTTCTGACATTAGGACTTTTACTTGACGTGCCGAATTAGAGCGCTCTAAAGTAGGTGGCACGCATCACATTCCTGGCCGGGCACTCCGACCCCTTAGAGAATTTGAGAGGCAACAATGCAGTTGCAGAAACAATCCACTGGCGCCCCTGGCACCAAAAGCCGAGGTTACCTCGCCCGGCTTACTGTGATTTCCACCCTCGGCGGGCTGCTCTTCGGCTACGACACCGGCGTCATCTCCGGCGCGCTTCTCTATATGAACGACTCACTGAACATGAATTCGGTCGAGGAAGCCACTGTGGTCAGTGCGCTGCTGTTTCCGGGTGCCGCTGTAGGCGCCCTCACTGGCGGCCGCATGGCGGACAAACTTGGACGCCGCGGCTCCTTGCTGATCTGCGCCCTGCTGTTCCTGTTCGGCGCCATCGGCTGCGCCATCGCCCCCAACGTCTCCTTTATGATCGCCGCCCGCATCCTGCTGGGCCTCGGTGTGGGTGCTGCTGCCGTCACATGCCCCCTGTATCTCGCGGAGATGGCGCCCGCCCACCTCCGCGGACGCATGGTGACCATCAACGAGCTCATGATCGTCACTGGCCAGATGCTCGCCTTCGCCATCAACGCCTTGCTTGACGCCCTCATCCAGGACACGGAGGTATGGCGCACCATGCTGGGCATCGCGTCCCTGCCTGCACTCGCACTGCTCGCCGGCATGCTGCTGCTGCCCGAGTCCCCCCGCTGGTACGCCATCCGTGGTCGGCTTGAGGACAGCCGCCGCGTCCTGAACCTGAGCCGCAACCCGCAGGAAGCCGCCGCTGAATTCGAAGAGATCGCTCGGGCAGCACAGACAGCCAAGAAGGAACGCGGCCACGCATGGCGGGACCTCCGAGACAACCCCTGGATGCGCCGGCTCCTCTGGATTGGCATCGGCCTGGCCACTGTGCAACAAGCCACCGGTATCAACACCGTGAACTACTACGCCCCCACTATCCTTGAAAACAGCGGCCTGGGAGTGAGCGCATCCCTCGTCGCCACCATCGGTGTCGGTGTGACGTCAGTACTGATGACCATCCTTGGCATCTGGCTGCTCGGCTTCATCGGGCGCCGGAAAATGCTGGTTATCGGCTTCTCCGGGGTGGTCGGATCGCAGGCCCTGCTTGCTGTCGTCTTCCTGCTTCCCCAGTCCGATCTGGCCAGTTACACCATCCTTGCCGCCATGATGCTGTTCGTTGCGTTCGTCCAGTGCTTCATCGGCACCTGCGTCTGGCTGCTCCTCTCGGAGATGTTCCCGCTGGCCATCCGCGGCTTCGCCATGGGAATCGCCGTTTTCGTTCTGTGGACGGTCAACGCCGCGATTTCCTTCCTGTTCCCGATCGTCGTCGAGGCCCTGGGATCCACGGGCACGTTCGGCCTCTTCGTCCTGGTCAACGCGGGCTCCCTCTTCTTCGTCACCAAGTTCGTTCCGGAGACCAAGGGCCACTCGCTCGAGGATCTCGAAACGCACTTCCGTGAGGGCGTAGCCCCGGCACGCGTCTAGCCCGCGCCAACCAACGCGGGGTCAGATCCCGCCCAATCCGGACTCCCGGATGGGCGGGATCTGACCCCGCGTTGCTGGTGTCCCGTGGCCTACGCTGGGTGAATGAGCAGCAGAGGGCGGCGGCGCCAGTGAACCTCTCCGGGAACCTCGGTCCCAGCCCGCGCAGCCTCGAGGTGGACAGCCTCGCCACCTTCGACCGCCTCCTGCTCACGGCGCGTGGGGTAGATCTGGACGGCTGGCACGCCCAATCGCTGGACCTTCGCGGACGGGCCCCCGCCCTGGAGCAGGTCAACGTTGAAGGCGCGATCTTCCTCGGCTGCACCTTTGACGACGGGATCGAGGACACCCTCCGACGCCGGGGCGCCCTGATCTTCCCGCGCCTCGAATCCGTTCCCTTCAACCCCTACCGGGCCGGCTTGTATTCGCCCGCCGAGCTCTACGCCGGCCTCGCGGATAGCCCGTACGAACAACTGCCGGACGCACGCATCTACCAGTGGAGCATCCAACCGGGGCAACGGCACCGGCTGGACGCCACTCTCGCCTCAGCGCTGCACGACCACGCCATCGGCGACGCGTTGGAAGAAGCAATCCATTCCGGGCCCTTCTCCAACCGGTCCGTGGTGGGCGTCATGGGCGGGCATGCAGCCGGGCGGGGGAGTGCCGATTATGCCCAGGCAGCATGGTTGGGCAGGTTGCTTGCCCGTGACGGGCATGTCGTGGCAACCGGCGGGGGGCCCGGGGCGATGGAGGCAGCGAACCTGGGCGCGTACCTGAGCCAGGCGGACGACGGCGGGCTGCAGGCTGCGCTGGCAGGGCTCGGCTCCGTCCCGGGGTTCCGTCCCTCGGTGTCCGCGTGGGCGCGGGCGGCGGCTGCCGTCGTCGAACGCCACCCGGACGGAACTCCATCGCTGGGCATCCCCACCTGGTTCTATGGCCATGAACCACCCAACTACTTCGCCACGCATATCGCCAAATACTTCGCCAACGCGGTTCGCGAAGCGATCCTGCTCGAGCTCTGCCAAGGGGGCATTGTCTTCCTGCCCGGAGCTGCAGGCACAGTCCAGGAGATCTTCCAGGATGCGTGTGAAAACTACTACGCCGCCCGCGAAAAAATCACGCCCATGGTGCTGGTGGGCAGGCACCACTGGGAGCACCAGTATCCGGCGTGGCCGATGCTCCGCAGCCTGGCCGCGGGCAGGGACATGGAACACCGGATCTTCCTGGTGGACACGGTTGACGAAGCGGTGGCAGTCCTGCGGGGCTAACCCGGATGGCCGGCGGCGCGGCTGCTCAGAGGTCCTTGCGGCACTGCGCTTTGCTCAATTCGTACAAGCCGTTGAGGTCGCCGGTGGAAAGACCCTCGGGGGTGCCGATCTCCGGGTACATCAGTTGGGTGGGGTCCTCCACATGGTCAAGCCCCATTACATGGCTGAGCTCGTGCAGGATCACCGCCGTGGCGTAGAGGCGGCCGTCGGGATTCAGTAGTTCATCGGCTATCTGTGGTGCGTCGAGGTCCAGGCCCCCGGTCACAAAGGTCTTGGGACCGTCGTCGTAACCGTAGTGGGTGCTGCCGCCGGTGCCGATCACTTTGCCCTTCAGCTGCGGCGCAACGTCCGGGGTGGTCCAGGCGATGAGCAGCGGAGCCCAGCGCTCGCCGTAGGCATCGGGCTGATAGGGCGGCCGCTGGGGCGACGGCAGTTCGGTGGTGGTGCCGTCGTAGACGAAAATGATGCCGGTGGCAGCGGAAATAGTTGTGATCGCTTCCGACACCAGGTGCTCGGACCCCGCCGGCGCCAGCTCATTGTTGATGACATAGTGCAGCGGCCGGCACGGGGAGTACCCCACCGGGCTGCCATCGCCGTTAACGGCCAGGAAGCGGTAGGAATCACTGCCCGCGGCTGGTGGCACGGGTGCGCCCAGGGGAGCCGGCTCTTCCCCGACTCCCGCCGGCGGTGCTCCCGTCCGGGCCTCCGCCGCGGGTTGTCCTCCGGATTCTCTGGCGGTCCCGGCCCGGGGCACGCCGCCCTCTGGCTGGCCGGGGCCCAGGCGGACATCGAGGAAATCCTTGAACCGGGGATCGTCCAGCACCAGAGCTGCTCCCAGCAATGCTGCGGAGAACAGGGCACCCGTCAGTACGAATCGAAGGGCCCTGGCGCTGCCTCCAGTGCGCGCCCGCCTCCCGGCATGGCGTGGCGGCTGCTGCCCGTCCATTACTGCCCCCAATATCTCTGCCGCGCCCGTTCGCTGCCGCGGGCCTGTTGCGGGCGAACCTGATGCCAGAGAACTTTACTGCCAGTGAGCTGCAGTGCTAGTGGATAACGGTGCCGAAGACCAGCCCGAGCAGGTATGTGACAGCAGCAGCGCCCAGCCCGATGGCGAGCTGCCGCAGGCCGCGGGTCAGCGGTGATGTGCCGGAAAGCAGGCCCACAATGCCACCGGTGACCAGCAGGGCGAGGCCCACGAGTACACCTGCCACCACCAGCGCAGCTACACCGGTCATGCCGAACAGGAACGGCAGGATGGGGATGATGGCCCCGGAAGCGAAGAAACAGAAACTGGACAGCGCCGCGCCCCACGCTGTGCCTACGGCTTCGTGCTGGTCCTCGGCCTCCGGAAGTTCCGGCTGCAGGGACAGGCTTGGGTCGCAGTCACAGGACAGGAGGCCCATGCGTTCGGCAACACGGTGCTGCGCCGCTTCCTGGGACATGCCCCTGGCCAGGTAGACGAGCAGCAGTTCGTTGTGCTCGATGTCCAGTTTGGGGGCCGCGGCCAGGGTGACCTGGGTGGGGCGTGTGGCTGCGAGGAGTTCACGCTGGGAGCGGACCGAGATAAACTCTCCGGCTCCCATGGACATGGCGCCTGCGAGCAGCCCGGCGATGCCGCTGAGCAGCACCACACTGCTGGCCACGCCGGACGCCGCCATACCCATCACCAGGGAAAGATTGCTGACCAAACCGTCGTTGGCGCCGAAGACGGCGGCGCGGAAGGTCCCGGCGAGGCGGTTGCGCCCGCGTGTGGCCAGTCCGCGGACCACTTCCTCGTGGATCTGCTCGTCGGCAGCCATCGCATCCGTTGCGTTGGGGTCCTTGGCGTAGGGGGAGCGGCCTTCTGCGCGCTGGGCGAGGGCAAGGACGAACACGGATCCGAAGTGCCGCGCCAGGAAACCGAGCAGCTGGCTGCGCATCGACGCCGGGCGGGGTTTGCCCGCGTGGTCGCCGAGGAGGCCCAGCCAGTGGGCTTCGTGCCGTCCCTCTGCTTCGGCAAGGGCGAGCAGGATGTCACGTTCCTCGCCCTGCCGGCTCTGGGCCAGGTCCCGGTAGACAGCAGCCTCCGCACGTTCATCCGCCAGGTACTGGCGCCAGCGCCGGATGTCGGTGGACGTGGGCGGGGGTGCCGTTCGGCCTGCGGGTCCGGACGGGCTTGCGGGTGTCGGCGGGCCGGCGGTCTCGGGTCCGGACGTGCCGGCTGCCGCGGGGCCGGAGTCCGAGGGAGGAGGCTCTGGCGGGGCGGCACGGTGGTGGTGTGGTTCGGCGTGTTGGGACACGAAAACTCCTGGGCTGGATGGGGCATGGTTCGGCCCCATTGCCCCGCCAGCTTACCGCGGAAATCCGCGGGTTTTCGGCTGGCTTCCCTTACGCGGGAGTTTCGGTGTCCCTCAAAAATGGCCGGTTTTCGGTGGCCCTCAAGCTCCGGCGTTGACCCTTGACCGGGGGCACGCGGCGGTGCTGTGATGAAAGTGTGGCGCCCGCCAGCGCCCACAGGAAAGAGCACGTCAGCGGCGAACAAACGGAGGTTGCACAATGAACACCACCGGACAGCACCCGGACATGCCCCACCTTGATTCGGTAGAAGCCGATCCCGCTTACGACTATGCCGAGGATGTGCCCGTCAGTGAAGAAGACTGGGACACCGAGGACGAATTCCTGGACGCGGAGGAGCCCGTAGTCCAGGCGCCGCCTGTCGTCATCGACGCGGAGGAACGCGTAGTCCCGCTTGATGACGACGAGTTCCGCGAATCCCAATAGAACGTACGACTGCGGCACCTGCCTTCGCTGATATGCGAAAGGAGGTGCCGCCGTCGTGCGTGCCGGAAAGGTGCCGTTAGGGGGCGGACACTGCTTCCGCTGACGACTCCCGGGTGTCCTGCCCGGCAACCCGGCGCTGCCAGTTCCGCATCACCTGCGGGTCGGTGGGCTTGGTCAGCAGGGAAACCGCGACGTACACCACGGCGGATGCGAGCAGGCCGTAGTAGATGGGCTCGTTGGCGTAGATCCCGTCCAGCGGCGCCTTCGCATTGATTTCCAGGACAATCATGGTGCCCAGGGTGACCACTGAGCCCACGGCCATGGAAGCGGCGGCGGCGATGCCGGTGCCACGCTTCCAGACAAGGCCGCCGAGAATGGCCACCAGGAGGCCGCCCACCAGGATGTCGTAGGCGATGGTCAGGGCCGCAACCACGTCCTTGGTGATGATGGCGATCGCGATGGCAATGAGCCCCAGGGCCAGGACCCAGATGCGGTTGGCCTTGACGTCGTGCTCGGGGTCGTCCGTGTCCCCGGTGTTGATGTCCTTGCCGAACCAGCTGGCCACAAACGGCAGGACGTCGGCGCGGGCCACCGTTGCCGCGGCGATGAGTGCCCCTGATGCCGTGGACATCATGGCTGCCACGGCTGCTGCGAGGACCAGGCCGCCGATTCCGATGGGCAGGAGGGTCTGGGCAACCTCGGCATAAACGTCATCCTTGGCGGCGATCTCGATATTGGTCAGCGCCACGCTGGCGGCCATGCCGATCAGCGCGCCGGCAACACCGTAAAGGATGCAGTAGATGCCGGCAGTGGCGCCGCCCCACCGTGCCACCTTGGCCGTCTTGGCCGTAAAGACGCGCTGCCAGATGTCCTGGCCGATCAGCAGGCCCAGGGTGTAGACCACGAAGTAGGTGATGATGGTCTGCAGGCCGATGCCGTCGATCTGGAAGAAGCTCTCATCCACCCGGCTGCGGATGCCGTCGATGCCGCCCGCGGCGTTGAGGGTGAAGGGGAGCATCAGGAAGAAGATGCCGACAGTTTTGATGATGAACTGGACCTGGTCAGCCAGGGTGATGGACCACATTCCGCCGATGGTGGAGTAGATCAGGACGATCGCGCCGCCGACGCCGATGGCCAGCGCGCGGTCCCAGTCGAAGAGCACCACAAAGATGGTGGCGTAGGCGCCGGTGGACGTGGCGCAGAGCATCAGTGTGTAGGCGAGCATCACGATGCCCGAAGCCTCGGTGGCCCGGCTGCCGTAGCGCAGCGTGAGCATCTGGGAGACCGTGTAGATCTTCAGCTTCTGGATGGTCCCGGCGAAGAGCAGGCTCAGGAGCAGGACGCCGGCGCCGATGGCGACCACCAGCCACATGCCGGAGATGCCGAACTTGTAGCCGAGGCCTACTCCGCCGACGGTGGAGGCACCGCCCAGGACGACGGCGGCCATGGTGCCGGTGTAAAGGAAGGGGCCAAGGCGACGGCCGGCGACCAGGAAGTCACTGTTGTTCTTGGTGCGGGACTTCCCCCACCAGCCGAATGCCAGCATTGCGAGAAGGTACACCACCACAATGGCGATGTTGATGACATTTGCGTCCACGTCGGACTCCTTGGAGCTGTTGGCAGCCGGGGTGGTCACCGGAAAGGGAAGGCCGGGAACCGCTGCACGAGGATGAGTGTGAGAGTCGATTCTCAAATATTGCCCTATAGGCAACAGGTGTTTTCCAAAGCGTAGGCTGTGACCGTGGTAACAGTCAAGGGGATGTTGGTGGAGGTAGCCGCACCTGAATTGCAGCCGTCACAGAAGCTGCTGGCCATTAGTATTGCTCCAGAGTGGGGCCGGGCGGCCGGCCATGAAAGGTACGCAGATGAAGGCACTGCCAGTTGAGCCGAGCAACGTACCTGTTGCCATTGGTTCCCGGATCCGCGCCGCGCGGCAGTCGCAGCGGCTCACCATCGAGCAGGTTGCCGACGCCACCGGGCTCACCAAGGGTTTCCTCAGCCGGGTGGAGCGCGACTTGACGTCCCCGTCCGTGGCCTCGCTCGTGACGCTGTGCCAGGTCCTCTCGATCTCCATCGGAGACCTGTTTGCCGCGCCGGAAACCCACCTCACCAAGCGCAATGACGGGCCTCGGATTTCCCTGGGGGGCCAAGGCATCGTGGAGCGCCTGCTGACGGCCCGTTCGGAGCGGCGCATCCAGATCATCCAGGCCTGCATCGAGCCCCACGGCCGCGGCGAGACCGAGCTCTACGCGGTGGACTGCGATGTGGACGTCCTTCATGTCATTAAGGGCAATATCCGGCTGATCCTCACCAATGAGCAATATGACCTGAGCTCCGGGGACACCGTGACTTTTCCCGGCAGGGAGCCGCACACCTGGGTCAACCCCACGGACCAGCCGGTCGAAGTCCTCTGGGTTCTGGTCCCGGCCGCCAGCCGCTGACCCTTCGGCCTGCCGGGATTTCCCTAATTTCCTGTACTTTGCCGTGGTTGAGTGCGCTCCAAGCTAGGCCACATCGGTAAACATCTGGTGCACATACAGAAACAAGCTGTATGATGGCAGTCACATCAGTCCCTCAACTCCTCGAAGGAGAGGCCTCCATTGGAAGAGCTGCGCATCGAAGCCAACGGCAACCTTGGCCCCATCGATTCATCCCGTATTCCGCGTTACGCCGGGGCTGCCACGTACGCCCGGCTTCCGCGCCTGGACCAGGTGGAAAAGGCCGATGTCACGGTGGTGGGCGTTCCCTTCGACTCCGGCGTCTCCTACCGCCCTGGAGCCCGCTTCGGCGCCAACCACGTCCGTGAGGCAAGCCGGCTGCTGCGCCCGTACAACCCTGCCTGGGACGTCAGCCCGTTCGAAAATGTCCAGGTGGCCGACGCCGGGGACATGGCGGTCAATCCGTTCAACATCAACGAAGCCATCGAGACCATCCAGCAGAACGCGCTGGACCTCACCAGCGGCGGCAGCAAACTCGTGACCCTCGGCGGTGACCACACCATCGCCCTGCCCCTGCTCCGCGCCGCCGCCGAACGTGCCGGCGAGCCGATTGCCATGCTGCACTTCGACGCGCACCTGGACACCTGGGACACCTACTTCGGCGCCGAATACACCCACGGCACGCCGTTCCGCCGCGCCGTCGAGGAGGGCATCCTGGACACTGAGGCCATCAGCCACATCGGCACCCGCGGTCCGCTGTACGGCAAAAAGGATCTCGACGACGACCATCGCTTCGGGTTCGGCATCGTCACCTCCGCGGACGTCTACTACCAGGGCGTCCTGGAAACCGTGGCCAAGGTCCGGGACCGGATCGGCAACCGCCCGCTGTACATCTCGGTGGACATCGACGTCTTGGATCCCGCCCACGCCCCCGGTACCGGCACCCCGGAAGCCGGCGGCATCACCAGCCGCGAGCTGCTGGAAATCATCCGCGGATTCCGCGGGATGAACCTGGTGGGCGCCGACGTCGTCGAGGTTGCCCCCGCCTACGACCACGCCGAAATCACCGGGGTTGCGGCAAGCCACGTTGCCTACGAACTGGTGACCCTGATGGCGGACAACGCCCTTCCCGGAGACCGCTTCGGAACGGAGACGGGCTATGCAGCCCAGGCCCTCGGCCAAGAGGCCCGCAGGCCGGCCGGCTTCGCCGCGGCAGGTAAGGAGCAACGGTGATTGACTTCGATCCGGGTACTGCAGCCCCTACCAAGGGGACGGCTGCGCGCAACGGCGGGGACCTCGTCGTCGAAACCCTTGAGGCGCTGGGCGCCAAGACTGTCTTTGGCATCCCCGGGCAGCATGCCTTGGGGCTCTTCGACGCAATGGGCAGGGGCAACCTGCAGTTCGTCTCCTCGCGGGTGGAGAACAACTCCGCTTTCGCCGCGGACGGATACTCGCGGGCAACGGGGGAGGTAGGGGTCCTCTTCCTTTCCACCGGGCCCGGAGCGTTGACGTCGCTTGCCGGACTCCAGGAAGCGTATGCCACCGGCGTCCCCATGGTGGTGGTTGCCAGCCAGATTCCGCTCGAAGGCCTCGGCGCCCGGCGCAAGGGCATGCTGCACCAGCTCGATGACCAGAAGGCCTCCGCGGCGAACGTCACCAAGAGCCAGCGGCTGATCCAGCACGCGTCGGGTATCCCGTCGGCCATTCAGGATGCGTGGACGGAGGCGATCTCCTCGCCCCAGGGACCTGTTTGGATCGAAATCCCGCAGAACGTCCTGCTCGATCCGATTATGGTGCCGCCGGTGGAGGACGCGCTGGCCGAAGCCGCGGACAACCCGCCCCGGGTGGAGCTGGTCCGCGAAGCGGTGAAATGGCTGCAGGAAGCGAAACGCCCCGCCATCATCGCGGGCGGCGGCACGCGGCGGGGCCGGGCCGAAAAATCCTTGCTCTCGATCGCGGAGAAACTTCGTGCCCCGGTGATCTGCACTCCTGGCGGCAACGGTGCGTTTCCCTGGAACCATGAGCTCTCACTGCAGGCCTGGATCGAGGACCGCTACATGACAGATGTGCTGGAGGAAGCGGACGTACTGGTGGTGATCGGGTCGTCCCTGGGCGAGGTCACCTCCAACTACTTCACGTTTGAACCGCGCGGACGAATCATCCAGATCGACGCCGAACCCCGGGTCCTCGAATCCAACCGCCCGGGCCTGGGCATCCGGGCCGACGCCAGCCAGGCGCTGGCGGCCCTTGACGGGTCACTCCACGCTGTCGAGGCCACACCGAACTGGCACGGCACCTCACCCGAGAACCTGGTGAAGGAATCGCTGGCGAAGGTCCGGGCACGGCTCGAATCCCAGGACCTTGGCAAGGAACTGGCATTTATGGCCGACATCCGCGAGGCCGTCCCGGCGGACATGCAGACCTTCTGGGACATGACCATCTCCGCATATTGGGGCTGGAGTTGCTGGGATGCCCGCGAGGGCCAGTTCCACTCCGCCCAGGGCGCCGGCGGGCTGGGCTACGGCTTCCCGGCCGCGATCGGCGCGGCCGTCGGTTTGGAAACGGTGGGCCAACAGGGCCGGGTCCTCGCGGTCTCCGGTGATGGTTCCTCCATGTACTCCGTTTCGGAACTGGCCACCGCGAAGCAGCACAACGTGCCGGTGACCTGGCTGATTGTGGACGACGGCGGCTACGGCATCCTGCGCGAATACATGGTGGGCGCCTTCGGCAAGGCAACCGCCACCGAACTCGCCCGGCCGGACTTCGTCAAACTCGCCGAAGCATTCGGCGTGCCGGCCACGAAAGTGGCCCCGGAGGATGTGGGGAAAGCCCTGAAGGCGGGGTTCGCTGCGGACGGACCCAACGTCGTCGTGGTTGAAACCCTCCTGAAAATGTTCGCCCCCACCCACCTCCCCGAATAACGCCCCCTGCCCTCGCCAGGCGCAGACAGTAAAAGGCCCCGCCGCACGGTTTCGTGCTGCGGGGCCTTTCTGGCAACCGCTCCGCCTGATGGGGGACAGGCGGAGAAGCTGAAACCAACGTAATGCAAAGCATGCTTACGTTCAAGTTGGGCGGATGCTGTACGCCGCTGTGCCCATTAGTTTCCCAAAGCAACCAAGTTGCGATATAGTTGCTTCAGGCAAACAAGTAGGGAGCGCTGGAGCATGGCAGTAGCACCGGACACGGCAGCGGACCTCGTGTACCAGATCTTCGATCTTCAGCGGGCGGTGCGGTGCATTGCCACCGCCGGCGTGCGCGGGCAGGACACGGGAGTAGCGCTCCAGGGCGTCCTGCGCTTTGTGGGTGAGGGGGAGTCCCGTGCTACCCACCTGGCCGAGCGGCTGGGCGTGAGCGCCCCGGTCCTCAGCCGCCACATCGCGGACCTTGAAGAACATGGCCTGGTGGTCCGCCGGCAGGATCCCGACGACGGCCGTGCCCAGCTGGTTGCCCTGACGCCCCTGGGTGCGGAGAAACTCCGCCGCATCGAAGAGCAACGGACAGCCGTCCTGCAGGACTACCTGCGCGACTGGAGTGAGGAAGACGCAGGCAGCACCGCGAAAACCCTGCACAAGCTCACCGAATCACTTCTGCAATCAGCCCGGGCAAAGGCGGCCGGCACCATCACCACCCACACCCCTTAGGAACCGACTTATGGCAAGCCAGACCGCCGCCCCGACCAAAATATCCACGGCACCCGCGGGGACGCCGCCGGAGATGTCCCACCGCCAGATCATGGAAGCCCTCACCGGGCTCCTCGCCGCATTCTTCACGGCGATCCTCAGCAGCACCATCGTGGCCAACGCGCTGCCCACCATCATGTCCGACCTGCACGGGACGCAGACCGACTTCGCCTGGGTCATCACGGCCGCGCTGCTGGCCAACGCCGCCACCACCCCCATTTGGGGCAAGCTGGCAGACCTCTTCAACAAGAAGGTCCTGGTCCAGCTCAGCATTGTGATTTTCGTGGCCGGCTCCGTCATGGCCGGACTGTCTGAAACCATCCCGCTGCTCCTTGTGGCCCGAGTGGTCCAGGGCGTCGCCATGGGCGGCCTCACCGCCCTGGCCCAAGCCATCATCGGCACCATGATTCCGCCGCGGGACCGCGGCAAGTACTCCGGCTACATGGGTGCAGTGATGGCAGTAGGCACCGCCGGCGGCCCGCTGCTGGGCGGCTTCATCGTGGACAGCCCGCTGGGCTGGCGCTGGACCTTCTTTGTCTGCGTGCCGCTCGCCGTCGTCGCACTCATCCTGCTGCAGGTCACCCTCAAAATCAGCCACGTCCGCCGGCCCGCGAAAATCGACTGGCTCGGCTCCATCCTGCTGACGTCCGGCGTGAGCCTGCTGCTGATCTGGGTCTCCTTCGCCGGCAACCCGGCCTACTACGACTGGATGTCCTGGCAGTCGGCCCTCATGGTGGGCGGCGGCATTGTCCTGCTGGCACTGCTGATCCTGGTGGAATCCAAGGTTGAGCAGCCCATCATCCCGCTCAAGATCATCTCCGAGCGCACCACGGCACTGGCCATCATCGCTTCCGTTGCGGTTGGCGTGGCGATGTTTGGCTCATCCACCTTCCTGGGCCAGTACTTCCAGGTGGCCCGCGGCGCCACCCCCACCGAGGCCGGGCTCCTGACCCTTCCCATGATCGCCGGAAACCTGGCCGGCTCCGTGGCATCGGGCCTGCTGATCAGCCGGACGGGCAAGTGGAAGGGCTACCTGGTTGCCGGTTCCATCCTGCTGATCGGCGGACTCGGGCTGGCCGGCACCATGGACCACACCACGGAACTCTGGCATGCGGGCGTCTTTACCGCGGTGCTGGGCCTGGGCCTGGGCATGCTGATGCAGAACCTCGTCCTGGCGGTGCAGAACACGGTCCGGGCTGCGGACATCGGAACGGCCAGCGCCTCCGTAGCGTTCTTCCGGTCCGTGGGCGGTGCCATCGGCGTCTCGGTTCTCGGCGCCATCCTGGCCAACCGCGTCAGCGAACTTGCCACCTCCGGACTGGCTGCAGCGGGAATCCCGGTACAGGGCGGCTCGGCCGGCTCCAGTATGGACCTGGCGCACATGCCGGAGCCCGTCCGCAAAATCATGCGGGCCGCGTATGGCGACGCCACCGCGGAGGTCTTCCTGATCTCCGCCGCCGTGACCGTCGTCGCCCTGGTCTCGGTGCTGCTGATCAAGGAAAAGCCGCTGCGGCGTACCGTGGACATCCAGCCGTTGCAGGCGGCGGCCCGGGAGAAGGAAGGCACGACGGCGGAGCCCGCCTCCGCTGCCCGGTAAGCCACCGGCACTACTCCTCCCGGATGATCTTTTGCGGAGCGGTTTCACCCCCGGGAGGAGTTTCGTAGAGTGGGAAGGCTAAGGATGTCAGCCCCGGCTGGTACTACTTAAGCCTCACCACTTCGCCAACTCTTCCTAAGGACCCGTGGGCATGCTCCTCACCCTCATACGGCGGTATTCCAGGCCGTACATGCCATACATTGTGGCCGTCATCGTCTTCCAGTTGGCGTCCACCATCGCTGCGCTGTACCTCCCCAGCCTGAATGCCCAGATCATCGATGAAGGGGTGTCCCGCGGGGACACGGACTTCATATGGCGGACGGGCGGAGTGATGCTCCTCGTCGCCTTCATCCAGGTGGGAACGGCGATCGCCGGCGTCTACTACGGTTCCAAGACGGCCATGGCACTCGGGCGTGACCTCCGGCGGGGGGTGTTCCGCAAAGTCACCAGCTTCTCGGCAAAGGACGTCAACACCTTCGGCGCCCCCACCCTGATCACGCGCGGCACCAATGACGTGCAGCAGGTGCAGATGCTGGTGCTGATGGGGCTGAACTTCATGGTGGCCACCCCCATCATGTGTATCGGCGGCATCATCATGGCCCTGCGTGAGGACATCAACCTGTCGTGGCTGGTCTGGGTCTCCGTGCCCGTCCTGGTGGTGGTGGTGGGTTACCTGGTGGTCCGCCTGATGCCACTCTTCCGCGCCATGCAGAAGAAGATCGACCGCATCAACGGGGTCCTGCGCGAACAGATCATCGGCATCCGGGTTGTCCGTGCCTTTGTCCGCGAACCCTACGAAACTGAGCGGTTCGGCGAAGCCAACAAGGACCTGACGGACGTATCCCTGAAGATCGGCGCCCTGTTTGTCCTGATGTTCCCGGCCATCGGCATGATCCTGCACCTGTCCACCGCCGCCGTGCTGTGGTTCGGCGGCCAGCGCGTGGATTCAGGCGAGATGCAGGTTGGCGCCCTGACCGCATTCCTCCAGTACCTGCTGCAGATCCTCGTGGCCGTCATGATGGGCACGTTCATGGCCATGATGATCCCGCGTGCCTCCGTGTGTGCCGACCGCATCGGCGAGGTGCTCGACGTCGAACCCTCCATCCACGATCCCGAACGGCCCGAGACTCCGGCTGCACTGGCCGGCGTGGTGGAGTACCGCAACGTCACGTTCGCGTATCCGGGCGCCGAGTCGCCGGTGCTGAGCAATATCAGCTTCACCGCCCGGCCAGGCGAGACCATCGCCATCATCGGTTCCACGGGTGCAGGAAAAACCTCGCTGTTGTCCCTGCTGCCGCGCCTCTACGACATCGCCGAGGGGGAGGTGCTCCTGGACGGCGTGCCGGTCAGCAACCTGGACCGGGCCGAGATCACCAAGCGCGTGGCACTGGTGCCGCAGCGGCCCTACCTGTTCTCCGGCAGCATCGAACACAACCTCCGCTTTGGAAAGACCGAAGCCACGGACCAGGAACTCTGGGACGCGCTGGAGGTGGCACAGGGCGCCGACTTTGTCCGGGACAAGAAGAATGGTCTGGACTCCCGGATCTCTCAGGGCGGGACCAACGTCTCCGGCGGCCAGCGGCAGCGCCTCTGCATCGCCCGCGCATTGGTCACCAAGCCCCGGGTCTACCTCTTTGACGACTCCTTCTCCGCCCTTGACGTCGCCACAGACGCCCGCCTCCGGGCAGCGCTCAAGCGCACCACCGCGGACGCCACAGTCATCATCGTGGCCCAGCGCATCTCCACCATCACCGAAGCGGACCAGATCCTGGTGCTGGACAACGGCCGCATCGTGGACCGCGGAACACACGAGGAACTCCTGGAAACCTCACCCACTTACCAGGAAATTGTTGAATCCCAGCTGAGCGTGGAGGAAATGGCATGAGCCCCCGCAAGAGAAACTCCACCGACGTGAACGAGTCAGCACCATCCGCGGACCAGGCTGAAGCGGGACTGGTGGAGGACCAGGTGCTTGAGGACGAGGAGTTCTTCGAAGAGGAATACAAGCCCTCCGAAGCCGACGGCGACATGTTCGGCGGCATGCCCGCGAAAAAGGCAGAGCACTTCTGGCCATCCGCCAAGCGGTTGATGGGGCTCCTGAAGCCGGAGGCTGCGGGCATCTACGCCGTGGTGGCAATGGTGGTGGTCGCGGTGGTCCTGAACGTCGTTGCCCCCAAGATCCTGGGCCAGGCCATGGATGTGATCTTTGGCGGTGTGGTTGGCAAGCAACTCCCGGCCGGCGCCAGCAAGGAAGAGTTCGTGGAGGGACTGCGCCAGCAGGGGCAGGACAACTTCGCGGACATGATCGCCAAGATGGAGCTGGTGCCCGGCAGCGGCATCGACTTCCAGAAGCTGTCCTTCCTTATTGCCGTTGTGCTGCTGATGTACTTTGTAGCCAACATCTTCCTGTGGCTGCAGGGCTACATCCTGAACCGCATCGTGATGAAGGTGATCCGCCGGCTCCGCGACGACACGGAAAAGAAGCTCAACCGGCTTCCGCTGAACTACTTCGACACCCGCCAGCGCGGCGACGTCCTCTCCCGGGTGACTAACGACGTCGACAACATCCAGCAGGCGCTGCAGCAGGCCTTTGCGCAGCTGATCAACTCGCTGCTGACGGTCATCGGCATTGTGATCATGATGTTCATCGTGTCCTGGCAGCTGGCCCTTATTGCGTTGGTGGCGCTTCCGCTGTCCGGCGTCGCTGCCGGAATCATCGGCTCGCGCAGCCAGAAGCTTTTTGCCGCCCAATGGAAAAACACCGGTGCATCGAACGGCCAGATCGAGGAGTCGTTCTCCGGCCACGACCTGGTGCGGGTCTTCGGGCGGGACGCAGACATGCTGGAACGGTTCGAGGAACGAAACGAGGCCCTGTACAAGGCAAGCTTCGGGGCCCAGTTCGTGTCCGGCATCATTTTCCCGGTGATGCAGTTCGTGTCCTACCTCAGCTACGTGGGCATCGCCGTGGTGGGCGGACTCCGGGTGGCCTCAGGTTCAATGTCCCTCGGCGATGCCACCGCCTTCATCCAGTACTCCCGCGAGTTCACCCAGCCGCTGGGCCAGATGGCCGGCATGGCCAACATGCTTCAGTCCGGCGTGGCGTCATCCGAGCGTGTTTTCGAATTCCTGGACGCTGAGGAGCAGGACCGCGAAACGGCCACCGAGCACCTTCCGGCCAAGACGGACGGGCACGTTGAGTTCAGGAACGTTACTTTCAGCTACACGGAAGACAAGCAGCTGATCGAAGACCTGTCCTTCAACGCGGAACCGGGACATACCGTGGCCATCGTCGGTCCTACCGGAGCGGGCAAGACTACCCTGGTCAACCTGGTAATGCGCTTTTACGAGCTCAACTCCGGATCCATCACCTTGGACGGGGTGGACATCACCCACCTCAGCAGGTCCGAACTGCGCTCCAAGGTTGGCATGGTGCTCCAGGATGCCTGGCTGTTCGGCGGCTCCATCTACGACAACATCCGCTACGGCAACCTGGACGCCACCGAGGAGCAGGTCATGGCCGCGGCGAAGGCAACCTTCGTGGACCGCTTCGTCCGTGCGCTGCCAGAGGGTTACGACACCGTCATCGACGAGGAAGGCAACAACGTCAGCGCCGGCGAAAAGCAGCTCATCACCATCGCCCGCGCCTTCGTGGCCAACCCGTCGCTGCTGATCCTCGATGAGGCCACCAGCTCCGTGGACACCCGTACCGAACTGCTGGTGCAGAAGGCCATGGCAGCGCTGCGCACGGACCGCACCAGCTTTGTGATCGCCCACCGGCTTTCCACCATCCGCGATGCCGACACCATCCTGGTGATGGAGAACGGCAGGATTGTGGAGCAGGGCAACCACAAGGTCCTCCTGGCTGCGCAGGGTGCCTACCACCGGCTGTACATGTCGCAGTTCGCCGGTGCGGACGCCGGGGAACTGCCGGTGGATGATTCGACGGCGGTGCACAGCTGAGCGCCCAGGAGGCCCCGGTGCAGGAGGACGTCGCGGCGCAGCCGGACGCAGCCGGACAGGAGGATACCCGGCTGAAGCCGCGCGGCGAAGGCGGCCGGCGGATCGAGGTCCTGGTTCCCATGCGGTGGGGCGACATGGACGCCTACGGACACATCAACAACGTGCAGATCGTCCGGATGCTCGAGGAAGCGCGGATCGGGGCGTTCGGACCGCCGCGGGGAGCGGGGTTGCCGGGCCTCGAGCCTCATGTCTCGCTCTTCA
The DNA here is from genome assembly GCF_042879835.1 of Pseudarthrobacter sp. NPDC058329. Taxonomy (NCBI): domain Bacteria; kingdom Bacillati; phylum Actinomycetota; class Actinomycetes; order Micrococcales; family Micrococcaceae; genus Pseudarthrobacter; species Pseudarthrobacter sp. NPDC058329. Next base: position 57,386 of record NZ_JBHVZR010000010.1, on the reverse strand, counting down.
ATGATGTGCCGGACGGCACCATGGCGCTGGTGGTGGACCACAAGATCCGTTACATCAGGACCCTGGAGTACCGGAACATTCCTGCTGTGGTCCAGGTGTGGATCGGCGCAGTTAAGGGCGCAAGCTTCGATATCCACTACCTGGTCCAGGACCCCGTCACGGGGGAGGACTGCGTGAAGGCCAGCAGCCATCTGGCGTTTGTGGACGAAGCCACAGGCCGGGTGCAGCGCCTCACACCGGAACAAAAGGAGCGGATGGCACCGTTCACCGCCTGAGATGGATGTGCAGCACCTGGCCCGAGCCACCCGTTTGTGCTGGTGCTGGCCACATGACCCGGGCAGCCCGTTGCGCAGGAGCGGGCCGCATCGGAAACTGAAAACCCAACCCAAGGAGGAGCAAGCATGGCCAAGAAGAAGACCTGGACGGAAATGTCGCCCGCGGCAAAGGCAGGCACCATCGCAGCCGGCATCGTGAACCTGTCCCTTCTGGTGGCGGCGCAGCGGGATCTTTCGAAGCGGCCGGCGTCGATGATCAACGGCCCCAAAGCTGCCTGGCGCGCGGCATCGTTCATCAACTTCATCGGGCCGGTGGGTTACTTCACCTTCGGCCGGAAGAAGCCGGGAGCGGTCACGTAGCACCCGGCGGGCAGAGGGGAGCGGGCGGCTCTGAGCACCCGTTCAGCTTCACCCTGTAAATTTGAATCCATGACCCCCGCCATCACTGCTGCCATGACCCGCGCCCTCGGCATCTCGAAGGAGATCGAGGACGCGGCGTGGTTTGTGCTTGGCCCCGGCCTCCTCGGCAAAGCGTCAGCGCTGGACGGTCGCACCATGACCTGGACGTCCGAGGCCGCGGCGGAGCTACTGGAACGGCTGGAACGGGGCACGCCTGATCCGAAGGCGCCCATGATGACAAACCTTCGGCAGAACCTCGACGGCGCGTCCCGGGAGGCCAAACAGCTGGCCGTCGAGCTGTTGTTCCTCCAGTCGTTGCCGCTGGCCCACGAGGTGAAGTCCTTGAAGGTCAAGCGCGCCCGCGTGGCGGAGGCCGCGTCCTGGCTGGAACCTCCCTTGGACCTGCCCGGGGAGTTGTACGAGGGACTGACGGACCACGGTGTCATCCGTGACCGGACGGCCGAATTCAACTGGACCATCTGGGACCACCTGAAATGGCTGTGCCGTTTCGTGCAGCACGTGGACCAGCAGCCGACCGCGGACATCGCCGCGGCGCTGCAGGACCCCCTGGGGTTCCACCGCCTTGCCGCAGCGACTCCCGGGGACCAGCCGGCCATCCGCCGCAGCATCGAGTTCCTCACCTGGCCCACCTACTTCGAACCCGTCGTCGCGGACGTTGAACGCCAGGAGATCCGCGATGCCTTCGCCTCGCTGGTGGGCGGCGCGAAGGGCGACGCCGAAGAGGACATCACCGCAGACATCCACCGCATCCGCCTGCACCTTGACGAGCAGGCGGGCCAGCGTATCGACTGGCACGCCCGCCAGCTGGTCAGCCAGTGGCGCAAGGTGGGCGACCCCGGCCGTCGGGCCTGGCTGCTGCGTACGCACGGCGACAACACCGAGCTGCTCACGGCCTGGCAGGGCGAGGAAAAGGTGACGCTCGACGTCGAACATCTCCGCCTGCTGGACCCCGGCGTCACGGCGGGGGTGGTTCAGCACGCCGTGGACGAGGACTACAAGCACCTCGGCTATGTGGAGCGCGAGGACACCAAAACAGCGGTCTTTGCGTTCCTGACGGTCATGAAGCCCGGGGACCTGGTGCTGTACCAGCACTCGGGCGCGGTGCGGCTGGGTGTGGTGCTGGGCGAGCCCGAACACAACGACGACAACCGTCGGTTGCGCAGGAAGGTCCGCTGGTTCGACGAAGGGCACACCACCACCAGCCTTCCCCGCCACGTGCAGCGGCAGCTTGCAACGCCTGGCATCGTTGTGGACCTGACCAGGGTGGTGCAGGCACTGCAGGGCCTGCTGCCGGCTGAAGCGGAAACAGAGCCCGACGGCGATGCTGAAGCGGCCGCCGTCGTCCCTCCAGTCCAGGAGGGCTTCCGTCCGCTGACCCGCGGGTTCGCGGACTCGCTGCACATGGAGCTGGAGCCGCTGCAGGAAATTGCCGAGCTGCTGGAGGAGAACCGGCAGCTGGTCCTGTACGGGCCGCCGGGCACCGGCAAGACCTACCTGGCGAAGCACCTCGCAGCAGAGCTTGCGGATGACACCACCGACGAGCGGGTCAAACTGGTCCAGTTCCACCCGTCGTACGCCTACGAGGACTTCTTCGAGGGCTACCGGCCGGACAAAACGGATGAGGGCCAGGTGTCCTTCAAACTCGTCGCCGGACCGCTGCGCCGCCTCGCCGAAGAAGCGGCCAAACCGGGCAACGAGAAGAAGCCGTATTTCCTGATCATTGATGAGATGAACCGCGCCAACCTCGCCAAGGTGTTCGGCGAGCTGTACTTTCTGCTGGAGTACCGCGATGACCGGATCTACCTCCAGTACAGCCCCAATGAGCCGTTCACGCTGCCGGACAACCTCTACATCATCGGCACCATGAACACCGCGGACCGGTCCATCGCCATGATGGACGCCGCCATCCGCCGTCGCTTTGCGTTCATTGAACTGCACCCGCAGACCGAACCGGTGAAGGGGTCCCTCCTGCGGTTCCTTGAGGCCCGGGAGCTGGACACCACCCCGGCGCTGCTGCTGGATGCCCTGAACAGCGCCATCGACGAGTGGGACCGGGACCTTATGATCGGCCCGTCGTACTTTATGAAGCCGGCCGCCCAGACCCCGGCCGGGCTGCGCCGCATCTGGAAGTACGAGCTCATGCCCCTGCTTGAGGAGCACTACCACGGCCAGCTGACCCGGGCGCAGCTCGAGGAACGCTTCGGACTGGACCCGCTGCTGGAACGCCTTGCAGGCCGCTGACCCGCGTGCTTCCGTCCGGCACCTGGTGCTGGACGAACTGTCCCGCGGCATCGTTGAACGGCTGGATCCGGCCAGCGCGTCGTTCCTGAACTCCAGCGGCCTGGCCAGGGCATCGCCGATGGGCCTCGGGCTGTACCGGCTTGAGCCGGTGGGCAAGGTGGGCTCAGTGCGGACTCCCACTGTGCAGCTGGACGTCCGGCCCAAGGACCGGCTGGGTCTCAGCCGGCTCCTGTTCCTGCTCAGCTACGCGGGTGAACAGGGGTTCCGCCCCGACTCCGTCGCCGCAATCGAGGACCGCGAACTGTGGAGTGCTCTGGCCGAGTCTTTGGCGCAACTTGCTGAGCGGGCGCTGGGCCGCGGGGTGCTGCAGGGCTACCGCACCGTGGACGAATCGCTCCGCACGGTCAAGGGACGCATCCGCATCTCGGACCAGATCTCCCGGCGGCCCGGCATGCTGGTGCCGCTGGAAGTGTCCTACGACGAGTTCAGCGAGGACATCGCCGAAAACCGTATCCTCCGTGCCGCGCTGGAGCGGATGGGCCAGGTCCCGCGGGTCCGCCCCGAGGTGCTGAGCCGGCTGCGCCAGCTCAAGGGAAAGCTCGACGCCGTCACCCGGCTTCCAGCGGGCGCCCCGCTGCCGCCGTGGACGGCGACCCGGATGAACGTTCGCTACCACTCCGTCCTCCGCCTCGCCGGGCTGATCCTCCGCAACGCCTCCGCCGAAGCCGGGGAGGGTAAGCAGCAGACCGCTGCGTTTGTGGTGGATATGGCGGAGGTGTTTGAGGACTTCGTCGGCGCGGCGCTGCGTGAGGCGCTGGCAGCCTACCCGGGGGAGCTCCGGCTCCAGTACAACGCGCTCCTGAGCGAGGCGGTACGCGACGCGGACCGCCTGTCCGTCCGGCCGGACGCCGTGCACCTGCTGGGCGGGCGGCCCGTGGTGGTCTACAACACCAAGTACAAGGCTGCTTCCGACGTCGGGGCCTCGCTTACCGCAGACCACTACCAAATGCTGGCCCACTGCACCGCCCTGGCCGTGCCCGCGGCCTGGCTGGTTTACTCGGGGTCAGGCGAGGTCAAACTGCGCCGGATCCTGAACACCGACATCGACGTTGTGGAGTTCCCGCTGGATCTGTCCAGGCCACCGGCGGAAATCCTCGCGTCCGTTCGTGAGCTCGCGCGGCAGTCCTGGGGCGAGGTGGTCCGGCAGACGCAAGCGCAAGGTTAGTGCTGGGACTGACGGGCCGCCGTCGTACGTCTCACACCGGAACCCGGAACGTGAACGTGGTTCCCTCGCCCAGGGCGCTTTCCACTTCGATGGTCCCGCCGTGGGCTTCAACGATCGCCTTGCTGATAGGCAGGCCCAGGCCGACGCCGGGGATGGCTGTCCTGCGGACGCTGCTGGTACGGAAGAACTTCGCGAAGACCTCGGAGGCGTCCTCTGGGCTCATACCCATTCCGGTGTCGGTGACCCGGCATGACAGGTGGCCGTCCTCCTGCGCCAGCGACACCAGCACGTTGCCGCCGTCGGGCGAGTACTTAATGGCGTTGGATACCAAATTGTCCAGGACCTGGGAAATCCGGGCCCCGTCCACATGGGCTTCCAGCCGCTCCGGTGCGGCCGCAGCCAGCACCACACCGGACGCGGCCGCCTTCGGCATGGCCGAGGAGACACTGCTGCGAACAAGTTCCGCCACGTCAACGGCGTGCGGGGACACGATCAATTGCCCGTTGCGGGTGGCGAGCAGGTCAGAAACCAGCGTCAGCAGCCGCTCCGAGTTCCTCCGGATGATCTCCAGCATGCCGCGCTGCGATTCGTCCGGCTCATCGCCGAGCAGGATTTCCACATACCCAAGGATCGACGTGAGTGGCGTCCGGAACTCATGCGAAACGCTGGAGACGAAGTCGTCCTTCGCCGTCAGGGCGTTGACGAGGTCAGTGACGTCGCTGAACGCGATTACGGAGCCGGAGAACTTTCCGTCGGCGTCCTTCATGGCCCGGGCAGTGCTAACGAAGGCCCGTTGTTCGTTGCCGGAGCCGAGCCAAACAAGGTAATCCGTGAAAGTCTCCCCAAGTACAGCGCGGCGGACTGGGCGTTCCTGGACTGGAACCAGCGTCTTGCGGTCCGGGCCGAATACCAGCAGCTGGGACTCGTTGGGGTCCGCTATGTCCTTGGGGCGGGCCAGTTCATGGTTGGTCCGCTGCTTTCGGTTCATCAACACGTCATGCCCGTCGGCGTCCACGGCCAGAACGCCCAGGTGGACGGTGTCCAGGACCGTATTCAAAAGCGATTCCTGGCGTCGGCTGGAGTGCAGGTTGTTCTGCAGCTGGGCATCCTTGTCCTCCAGCTCCCGCTGCTGCCGCATCATGCTGAGCGTCAGGACACTCACGGAGACCCCGATGCCCAGCATCATCACGGGCAGCAGCAGCGACCGGGCCAGGTCCTGTCCTGTGAAGCCGCCTTTGATCAGCAGCGGAACCCAGATAATGGCCAGCGGGGCAAAGAAGGACAGGCACAAAGCAGCCCGGGGGTAGTACCCGGAGGCGCACAACCAAATCACCGGGAACACGGCCAGCAGGCTGATACCCGTCAGGCTCTCCTGCCCGCCTTGCCGGCCCAAGGCAATGGAGATGAAGTCCAGCAGTGGGATGACCAGGAAGCTTGTATACGGCAGCCGCTCCCAGGGGACCAGGTAACAAAGCGCCATGATGGCCACCTGCGATACAAGGAATGCAATAAAAAGCGGGTTGTTCATGGTGGCCGGGAAGAACGCCCACATCAGGAAGGCTGTCAGGATCGTCGTCACAAACAGCGGCATCTGGCTCAACGCCACCCGCTCGGTCAGCCGGTACTCGTGGAACGGGCGCCGAAAAAACCTTATCCGGCCGGACGACCACGCCACGGGGCTAGTCATGGCGCGAAAACTTACGGGACAAGGTGTGCGAGGCCATATCAGCAGGATATCCGCAGCCAGCTATACTTCTGACGTTGGCTGCTGAGGGGGCGCTATGAGTGATGCACGTGTCGGACTGGTCATCGAGGATGACCACGACATTCGGGAACTGGTTCGCACGGTGCTGACCCAGGCAGGCTTTGACGTGACCGTGGCCAGCAGCGGCGCCGAGGGCGTCCTGACAGCCAAGACCCTCAACCCGGATGTCATCACCCTGGACCTTGGGCTGCCGGACATCGACGGCTTTGAGGTGTCCCGGCAGATCCGTGAATTTTCCGACGCCTATATCGTGATGCTGACGGCCCGCACCGAGGAGTTGGACACCCTCATCGGGCTTGAATCCGGCGCGGACGACTACCTCACCAAGCCGTTCCGGCCCAGGGAGCTGCGCGCCCGCATTGCTGCGATGATGCGCCGTCCCCGGTCCGTCCCGGACCCGGTGGATGCTCCGGGCGTCGAGGCATCAGCGGATGGCCAGGCGCACCCCGAGCGTGGGAACTACAGCCATAACGGGTTGGAGTTGAGCTATGCGTCCCGCATGGTTACTGTCGACGGCGCCGAGATGAGCCTGACCCGCACCGAGTTCGAACTCCTGCACGCACTGCTGGAGGCAGGCAGGACTGTCAGGACCAAATCGGACCTGGTACGTCGGCTGCGGGACGAGGACTACGACGTCGGGGGTTACATCAGCGAAGCCGACGAACGGTCCGTTGAGGTCCACATGGGGAACCTGCGCAAGAAACTCGGTGATTCGCCGCAGAAGCCGCGCTGGCTTCAGACGGTCCGTGGCGTGGGTTACCGGTTGGCTCCCAGCGAGCACTGAGCCTGCAGGCTGGTCTTAGTCTCCCGGCTGCACTGCCTGATCGGTCGGAGGAACGAGGCGGCAAGCATGGGGAGGACGACGGCGGCGTCAGCGTTCAGCTTTCCCGTCCGGATTTCGCGCTCCAGGGCAGTCGCCAGGCCGGCGAGCCGCTCAGCGCCTACCATCTGGCTGGAGGTTTTCAGGCTTAGGACGGCGTCCACGGACCCGTCGAGGTCACCAGTTGTCAGGGCCAGCTTCAGTCGCCCGATGCGGTGCGGGAGGTAGTCGATGAAGTTCCCTATGAATACCCGGCAGTACCCCTCGTCCTCGGCAAGTTCCGCGCGTAGCCGGTCCAGGACTGTCTGGTTCACGAGTGGTCCGTCGGCACCATCGGACAGGGTCATCATCGTCCTTTCGGATGTGGACTTCCACTCCGGAAACCTGGAGATTAGGTAGGGCATTAGTTCCTCTTCAGATTAAGGCTGCTCCGCATACTCAAAAGTGGTTTCGGATGAGAATTGTGGGTTTCTTGATGTGACCGCGGGGTCTGTGCCCAAAACTTGAGCCAGTGCGTTTCGTGCCGATAATGGGCGGACGCGGCCGCGGCCGCATGTCGATGTGGAGAATGGTTGCTTTGTTGCGTTTCGGAGTGGCCACCCACGGCGGAGCCTTGGCTGCCGCGGAACTCGAGGAAGTAACTGCCTTGGCAGGGGAGAGCCCGTCCATGGTCGTCATCTACAAAGACTTTCTTCAGCCGCCTCCCCTGACGGAGATGAATGCGGTGCGTGCCCGCGGCGCCGTTCCGTTGGTGACGTGGGAGCCCTGGGCCTGGGGTGGGGGAGTCAAGCAGCCCGCCTACTCCCTTGACCGGATCGCAGCCGGCGACTTTGATGCCCTCATCCTTGAGTGGGGCAACGCGCTTGCCGCGTGGGGCCAGCCTGTGATGCTCCGCTTTGCGCATGAGATGAACGGCAGCTGGTATCCGTGGGCGGAAGCAGCGAACGGAAACCAGCCAGGCGGCTACGTCCGTGCGTGGCGGTACGTTCGCGACGTCGTCGCCTCCACCGGAGCCGGCAACGTCCAGTGGGTGTGGTCCCCCAACGTTCCCTACTTGGCTTCCACGGATTTCGCGGGGCTTTATCCAGGCGATGGCTACGTGGATGTGGTGGCTCTCGACGGCTACAACTGGGGCACGTCCACCGCGCGGAGCAGTTGGGTTTCGCCCCAGGACCTCTTTGCCCCGGGTATCGCGCTGCTCCGCAGCCTCGCGTCGGGAAAACCGATACTGATTGCCGAGGCGGCGTCCAGCGAGGCCGGCGGTTCCAAAGCCGCGTGGAACACCGGCCTGCTGTCCTACCTTGCTGCCCAGTCCGACGTTACGGGCTTCGTCTGGTTCCACCTGCGGAAGGAGGCCGACTGGCGCATCAACAGCAGCGATTCCTCGGCGGCTGCCCTGAATGCGGCTCTGTTGGCGCGTCGCAGTTAGCTGGCGAGAGGGGATGTCGTGGCTCCGGACTTCTGGTGCTGCAGTCCTCCAAGCGGGACAACGGAGTTATTCTTCTGTTCGCATATCAAGAGCTGCTGGGGCAAAGGCCAAAGATTGCCTCAAGAATGCGCTCCCGCGAGGCCCGGGCCGGAAGCGCGCGGCGCTGTTTCCAGGAACTGCACCAGCTGGGCTTCCAACGCTGAACCATCCTTGAGCTCGCATTCCCAGACTGTGAGCACCTCCCAGCCGGCCTCCTCGAGCAGGCGCCGCTGTCCGGCGTCGCGTTCCTTGGTACGGGAACGCTTGGCCGCCCAGAACTCGGCGTTCGCTTTGGGCGCGTGCAGGCCTACACGGCAGTCGTGGAAGTGCCAGAAGCAGCCGTTGACGAAGATAACCTTGCGGCGGCCGGCAAAGACCAGATCCGGATTGCCCGGAAGGCGTGTCCCTCCGGTGCGTCCATGCAGACGGTACCGATATCCCTTGGCGTGGAGGAGCCGGCGCACCAGCAGTTCAGGTTTGGTGTTCTTGCCCCGGATCCGGGACATGTTCCAGCTGCGCTTCTCGGGGCTCAGCTTGTCCGCCATATTTTCAGTCTAGATTCCTAGAAGCCGCGTTCCGGCTGGTCCCCGAGCTGGAAATGGCGCCCGCTGACGGAGGTCGGTGCGATCTCCACATAGAAATCCTTCAGCGTTGGCACCCACGACTTCAGCCCCAGTTCCTCCACGGCTGCGAGTTCGGCCGAGTTGCTCAATACCCGGGCTTTTCCTCGAAGGACCACGGACCACGCCTCGTCGGAGAGGATGCCGTCCGCCTCGAAGAGTACAGCCGCGTTGATGGTCAACTGGGCGAGCTTGTTGCCCGGGGCTGTCCTCAAGTACAGCTTGCGGTTCGAGCTCACGTAGTTGATGGGAAAGATGTCCGGTTCCCCGGCGACCGAGACCACCAACCGTCCGTGCCTGGTCCCTTCCAAGAGGCGCCAGCACTGCTCTTCGTCGAGTTCCAGGACTGGATTTCCATCTGCGTGTTCGAAAATCATGATGCCATTCTTCTACGTCTCGTAGAAATACGCTAGGGGTTTTGCGGCTTCTTTCGTCGCCGGGAAGCGTGGTTGTCTGCCCTAGCGTAATGGTCGGCTCAGGACGCGTCCGACGACGGCCGGCTACTTGGTTTTGCCGCCAGCTTGGCGTCGGGCTGGGCGGGGGAGCCGTCGCCGGACTCACCTGCCTGCTTCCTGCATGACTTTTTTCAAGGCAGGCCGGCTGGTAGAACCGAGGTCGGGCGCCTGTGGATAAGTTTGATCGCTGAAATGTGATGTGGGCTACCCTTAAGTCACTGTCCGGAGCATGCCGTCTTGAAACTACTGGGGGATTAGCGGCCCATGACATCGCACAACGTCTTCACGTCCGGTTCCATGCGACTCGGTACTGCCGCCGCGGTTGTTGCCGGTGCCCTTATGCTGGCCAGTTGCGCGGGAGGAGCCCCCGCAGACCCCGGCACCGCATCCCCGGCTGCTACGGAGTCAGTGTCCTCCAGACCTACGGCCACGCCTACCCCGACGCCCAGTGCCGTCTACAAACCGGCCGACGCGTCCGGCCCCGCCCAAAACGTTCCCGTCCCCGTGCTGCCGGAGGCGGCCAAGACGGAGACGAAAGAGGGCGCGGAAGCGTTCACACGATATTGGTTTGAGCAGCTCAATTATGCGTACCAGACGGGCGACATCCGAGGGGTGCAGGCTGTTACGTCACCAAGCTGTGAATACTGCGGGAACATCACTGATTCCTTGACTACTAATTATCAAGAGAACCGATGGCTAGCCGGGGGAAGAATTACTGTCCCCGCCGCAACGACTACATTTGAACGATCTCCGGACGGTAATTATCAGGTGGTGATACAAGTTCTTCAGGACACGATTAGCTATCATCAGGCCAACGGGTCCGAATTCAGAGCAGCCACTCAGCCGTCCAACACAGGCAACGTTCTGCTTGTCGGCTTTCATGATTCCGCATGGCGTGTTAACGGGCTACACCCCCTCCGCTGATGAGGATGCGAGTGTTCTGTCGGGCAGTGATAACAGCGCTTCTGATACTCGTCTTGGCAACAGCTGCTCCCGTCCCAGCGTCGGCAGACAGCGGTGTTGATTCTGGTTTTGGCAACGTAGGCGTTGACATTGACGGTTGGGTAAGTGATCCAGCAACTGGTGACATTGGGCCGCTAGTCCCAGGTACAGCAAACACCGATCCCAACGAATACAAGTACGAACTTCAGTGCCACCTGGGCGGGGGCGACTTCGACACTCCCTGCCTCGCCCGGCAAATCGAATGCAACAACGGTCCTGACGGTGAAGAGGGCATTCCTGTCACCTGGCTGTCCCGGCCCCGCGGTGTCCCGGGCGCTGTCTGGGCCCACCACTCGGGCCCGACCTGCCTTTACGATGCCCGACCGGAGGACCTGCTGCCCCGCATCGCCGCCGACATCCAGCGGCAGTTCGAAAGCCTGCCGGTGAACGCCGGGACGGTAGTGGCCCAGCCCAGCCCGCACACGCTACGGGGCGCCGAAACCAACTTCTACGTCGAAGCCGTCGAGCAGCAGTTCGACGTCACGATGTTCGGCCAGCAGGTGCACATCGTGGCAACGCCGGTCCAGTACACCTGGAACTACGGCGACGGCACGATCTTTGGCCCCCAGCCGTCGATGGGAGGACCGCTGCCGCAGGACCGGTGGGGCGAAAAGACGAGGACCAGCCACGCCTACGGAACCACGGGGGACTTCCAAGTCGTGCTGACCACCACTTTCCAGGGAACCTACTCGGTCAACGCCGGCCCTCCGCTGCCTATCCCGGGTCAGGGCCAATTCAGTGCGCCCCCTCAAACTGTCAGCGTCTGGCGCTCGCTCACCCGCAACTACGCCGACGACTGCAACGTGAACCCGCAGGGACAGGGCTGCCCGGGGGTAGGGGCAACGCGCTGATCTTTTGGCTGGCCTTCCTCGCCCAGCCTCACACGCAAACCTGCGCGCAGCTGCGCCAGCCGCCAACCTGCCGTCAGCGGGCCGCACGCCGCCCGCCGGCGGTCATGAGTGTGATTCGCACCGCATCCGGAATAGTTGCACGCGCGTCCCAGTTGCTCCAGAGAGAACGTTGAAAACTTCGAAAGGACGCGCATGCTGTTTTCCCCCCTGGCCCTTGGCGAACTGGAACTCCCTAACCGGCTGGTGATGGCACCCCTGACCCGGCTTCGCGCCGGTGAGGATGGCGTCGCCGGGCCCCTCATCGCGGAGCACTACCGCCAGCGGGCTTCCCTGGGGCTCATCGTCAGTGAAGGAACCTACCCCAGCCCCGCCGGACGTTCCTACCCCGGCCAGCCCGGAATCGTCACCGAGGAACAGGTGGCCGGCTGGAAGCAGGTCACCGACGCCGTCCACGCCGAGGGCGGCCGGATGTTCGCCCAGGTAATGCACGGCGGCAGGGTCTCGCACGCCGATATCACGGGCGGGAACACCATCGTCGCCCCCAGCGCAGTAGCAATTGAGGGCGACGTCCGCACCCCCTCCGGCAAACAGCCGTACCCCGTGCCGCACGCCCTCACCACTGACGAACTGCCGCTGGTCATCCAGGAGTTCGTCGCCGCGTCGCTGAACGCGATCGAGGCCGGGTTTGACGGCGTGGAGCTCCACTCCGCCAACGGCTACCTCCTCCACGAGTTCCTGGCGCCGAACGCCAACGTCCGCACAGACAGCTACGGGGGTTCCCCGGAGAACCGTGCACGCTTCGTGATCGAGACCGTCAACGCTGTGGTGGCAGCCATTGGAGCCAACCGGGTGGGTATCCGCATCTCCCCGGAGCACAACGTCCAGGGCATTGCCGAAGTTGATGCAGCCGATGTCCGCGCAACCTATGAGGTCCTGGTGGACAGCATCGCCCCGCTGAACCTCGCCTACCTCAGCATCCTGCACCACGAACCGGGCGGGGAACTGGTCCAGGACCTCCGCGCCCGCTTCGGCGGCGCCTTCCTGGTCAACACCGGTTTCAGCGTCGTCACCACCCGTGAAGAAGCCGTTGCCCTGATGGCGGACGGCCATGCTGACGCAGTAGTGGTGGGCCGTCCCGCCATCGCAAACCCCGACCTGGCCCGGCGCTGGAACGAGAGCCTGCCGCTGAACGAGCCGGACCCCTCCACCTTCTACGCCGACGGCGCCGAGGGCTACACGGACTACCCGGCATACGCAGGCTAGGCACTTCTTCGACAGCAACCATGCGACAGCAAACGACGGCGGCACCCGGCCTGGGTGCCGCCGTCGTTTGCTGCTCGGTGTGCTGTCCCGGGCAGCGGGCGCTAAAGTCCATCCGACGGCCTTTAGCTAGTGAAGTTGGCCCGCCGGGCTCCTCTGGGGTCCCGGCGGTGATCAGATGCTACTCCAGCAAATGGAGTTTTACCAGAGGCCGGTCCAGCGACTGCCCGAAGGCCTAGAGAAGCGCCTCCCGGCCCGTTCCTTCCTTCATCACGAGCCTGCCGTCCTCGATGGAAACGAGCACGCTCTTCGGCTTTCCACTGACCTTCGTTATCGCCTTCAGGCCCCGGTTGGTCACTTCGACGCCCACCTGCGCGCCCTTGGCAGGCAGCTCTACGGACACCTCGGACGCGATGCCGAGGATCGGATTCGTGGATACGTCCAGGTCCCGCCGCGCCTCCTTGCCGTTCACCGTCACGGTGATGTTTGCTTCCTCAAACCCCTCCTGAAACACAATAAGCAGTTCCCGCATGATGCCCTCTTCCTCGAGCTATGGGTGCCTTGTGACGGTAATCCAACTACAGCACTTTGCGGGCGGTAGCGGAATACCTTGCCGGAAGGGCAGCGCCGCCGCCGGCAGTGGAGCCAGGCAGACGCGTAGGGCAAGATGTTCTGGTGACCCAACTGCCGCATGCCCCTTCCCCTGCACCGTCTACCCCCGCGAAAAGGGAGGATGGCATCTACAGCCAAATGGCAACGGAACTGGGGGTCAAAGCCTGGCAGGTGAAGGCAGCCGTGGAACTGCTCGACGGCGGCTCCACAGTCCCGTTCATCGCCCGGTACCGCAAGGAAGCCACCGGGACGCTGGACGACACGCAGCTCCGCGACCTCGACGAACGCCTGCGCTACCTCCGGGAACTGGAAGACCGCCGTCGTACAGTTCTCGATGCTGTCGCGTCGCAAGGCCAGCTGACCCCCGAGCTGCAGAAGGCGATCCTCGCTGCTGACACAAAGTCCCGGCTGGAGGACATCTACCTTCCGTTCAAATCCAAGCGGCGGACCAAAGCACAGATCGCGCGTGAGGCAGGCCTGGAGCCGCTGGCCGAGGCGCTGCTGAAACGGCCCGAGCTTCATCCGGAACGCGAAGCCGCCAAGTACCTGAGCGAAGAGCACTCCGTGGCTGATGCGGCTGCCGCGCTCGCCGGGGCGCGGGCCATCCTCGTGGAGCGTGTAACCCAGGACCCCGACCTTGCCGCCACCCTGCGCGAACGCCTCTGGACGCAGGGGCGCATGGTGTCGCGTGTGAAGAAGGGCAAGGAGTCTGAGGGGCACAAGTTCGCTGACTACTTCGAGTTCGCGCAGGCGCCTGCCGGAATGCCCTCGCACCGGGTGCTGGCTTTGCTGCGCGGGGAGAAGGACGGCGTCCTTGAGCTCGATCTTGCCGAGGCAGACCCCACGGACGACGGCGCCCTCGCCGCCGCGCGCTCGCGGTACGAGTCTGCTGTGGCCAGGTGCCTCGGGGTCGCCGACCGTGGTCGGGCCGCCGATGCCTGGTTGCTGGAGACCGCCCAATTGGCGTGGCGGTCCCGCGTGCTGGCCCGGCTGACGGCCGATCTTCGCGGAAAGATGTTTGCAGCCGCCGAGGATGAGGCGGTCCGCGTTTTCGCTGCCAACCTTCGGGACGTACTGCTGGCCGCGCCCGCCGGGAACCGAGCCACGCTGGGACTGGATCCCGGGCTTCGGACCGGCGTCAAAGTGGCGGTGGTCAATGGCACCGGCAAGGTGGTGGCCACGGATACGGTCTACCCCCATGCCCCGGCACGGAAGTGGGACGAGGCGCTGGAGACGCTGGTACGGCTGGCGCGGCAGCACGCCGTCGAACTGGTGGCTATTGGCAACGGAACGGCGTCGCGTGAAACAGACAAGCTCGCCGCTGAGCTGATCAAACGGCTGCCGGACGTGGACCGGAAACCGCAAAAACTGGTGGTCTCCGAAGCCGGGGCGTCCGTCTACTCGGCCTCCGCCCTCGCGGCTGCCGAGCTGCCGGGAATGGATGTGTCCCTGCGCGGGGCAGTGTCCATCGCGCGCAGGCTGCAGGACCCCCTCGCAGAGCTTGTGAAGATTGATCCAAAGTCCATCGGCGTGGGCCAGTACCAGCACGATGTGACGGCGTCCAAGCTGGACCGGAGCCTGGATGCAGTGGTGGAGGACTGCGTGAATGCCGTGGGAGTCGACGTCAACACCGCTTCACCCGCGCTGCTCAGCCGGGTGGCCGGCGTCGGGCCGTTGCTGAGCGAAAACATTGTGGCGTACCGCAACGAGCACGGGCCCTTCGCCAAACGGACCGAACTGAAGAAGGTGCCGCGGCTCGGTGCCAAGGCGTTCGAACAGTGCGCCGGCTTCCTTCGCATCACCGGGGGAGCGGAACCCCTGGACGCGTCCAGTGTGCACCCCGAGTCGTACGCCGTGGCCCGCAGGATTCTTGTTGCCGCCGGCTCTGCGCCCGCTTCCTCGCTGGACCCGCGGACGTTCGTGGACGACACCTTCGGGTTGCCCACTGTGCAGGACATCCTGGTGGAGCTGGACAAACCGGGCCGAGATCCGCGCCCCGCATTCGCGGCAGCAACCTTATCGGAGGGGATTGAGAAAATTTCCGATCTCCAGCCGGGGATGGTCCTGGAAGGTACCGTGACCAACGTTGCGGCGTTCGGAGCATTCGTGGACATTGGCGTCCATCAGGACGGATTGGTCCACGTCTCGGCATTGGCGAACCGCTTCGTGTCGGATCCGCGCGAGGTGGTGAAGTCCGGACAGGTGGTCAAGGTGAAGGTCCTCGAGGCCGACCCCGGGCGGAAACGCATCTCGTTGACGCTGCGGCTCGACGACGAACCTTCCTCCGGTGCCGCATCCTCCGGGAA
This sequence comes from Pseudarthrobacter sp. NPDC058329, assembly GCF_042879835.1. Taxonomy (NCBI): domain Bacteria; kingdom Bacillati; phylum Actinomycetota; class Actinomycetes; order Micrococcales; family Micrococcaceae; genus Pseudarthrobacter; species Pseudarthrobacter sp. NPDC058329. Next base: position 42,066 of record NZ_JBHVZR010000010.1, on the reverse strand, counting down.
GACTGGTGGCCGACCACACAACCCGCCCCAGAACGATCAGCGTGGCAGGAACCAGAACGGCGGACGCGGCGGCAACCCCAATGCAGGGCGGGGTGGCAACCCGGGCGCCGCACGTGCGGCTCAGGGTTCCGAGCGCGGTGGACGTCAGGAGCAGGGACGGTCCGGTGGCCAGCAGGCACGCAACGCGCCCGTGCCTAACCGCGGCTCAGCACCCCAACCGGCCCCGGTGAATACCGCGATGGCCGAGGCGCTGCGGAAGGCGGGGCTCGGAAAGTAGGGGTTGGGCCGCAACGGCGGCAGTGTTCCGCTGTGGTGCATGCGGTTGTGGCGCAGATGAAGTCGTAGCGGGCCCAGCCGCCTAAGCCAGTGACAGCGTGAACGCGAGGACGAATCCCGCGGCCGTGCTCAGGGCGACGGCAGGACCGCCGTGTTCGTAAGCTTCCGGCATCAGGGTGTCGGCGAGGGACGCGATCACAGCCCCGGCGGCAAATGCCAGCGGCACCGAAATGGTTTCCGGGTCTGTTCCGGACAGCGGCCCTGCGCCGAGGACGACGGCGATGACGAGCAGGGCGGCGCACGCAACCCATAGTCCGATGATGCTGGCTGCGGAGCGGCCCTGGCTGCGCATGGACGCCGAACCTACCAGCGCTTCGGGGAAATTGGAGACGAAGATCGCCGCAAGCAGAGCCAACCCCCCGGTTCCTTCGCCGAGCGAAATTCCCAGGGCCGCATTCTCGGGCACCCCGTCCAACGTCACGGCCGCCAGGAGTGCCAAGCCGGCCGCACCGCGGGTCGATGCGGAGGTAGGCGCCTTCTCCGTAGCGGCGGCATCGGTATCGAGTTTCGCGCTACCTTGAAATTCGTCGGCAGGTTTCGCTTGTTCCTGCTTTCCCGGCTGCGCCCACCGATCCAGCAGTGCGCTGAGGACGGTAAAGACAACCGCGCCGGCGAGAAGGCCGATGGCTGCCCGGACAATTCCGCCGCGTTCGTAGGCGTCTTCAAACAATTCGAAGGCGAGGGCAGTGATCAGTGACCCCGCAGCGAAGGCCAGCAGCATGGCCAGGAGCCGTTTTGGAAGCTCAAAGCGAACGCCGATGAAGGCACCCAGAACCAGAGCGCTGGATGCTATGACGCCAAACCACAGCGACATCATCATCCCGCAAGTATAGGAGTGCACGGTTGACGTGGGAATACGTTCTTTACCCCTCGATCCGGGGGAACACTTTCGGTGATCAGAGGTTTCTGCAAAAGTGGCTTTATGACCTATTTCCTCGAGTACACCATCCCTGCCGCAGCCGACGATGCCCAATTCGAGTTCCCCCACGATGAGATCAACTCCGGCACCACCATTCCGCTCACGCAGACGGACGCCGATGTAGTGCACGCTCCGGAGCTCCCGGCGCGGACCGGCATCATTGGGGCGACTGTTCCTGAGGCAAAACTGGAGGCCGAGCAGCTGATCACCCACAGCCGTGCTACGGACGCCTCGTTGTACTTCGACCCGTCCAACTCACTGAATGCTGGAGTCGGAACCCTCGTAGCTACGTACACTGAGGGCCGCGGCTGGCAAGACGTTTAGTCAGGGAGCATTTTCTCTAGGCCCGACGGCGGGCGGCGGCTCCGTCCCGGTGGGAACCTTTGGTTCCTTCCGGGGCGGAGCTGTTTAACGGGTCTGCGGCCGTTGTCCTGCCGGGACTTCGCGGGTCTGCAGCCGTGTTCCTGCGGTGTTTGTGGTTTCCGCGTTCATTCCAAGGGTGGTGGGGGTGGTTTGAAGTAGTGGTTTTGTTGGGGTTTTTGGTGGGGGTCGAGGTGTTTTGGGGGTGTGTGCCAGGGGGTGCCGTTGGTGGTGGTGATGGTCCATTGTTCTTTGTGGATGAGGTGGTGGTGGGCTGAGCAGAGGAGGGTGCCGTTGTTGATGGTGGTGGGGCCGCCGTGGGACCAGTAGGTGATGTGGTGGGCTTCGCACCAGGGGGCGGGGATGGTGCAGTTGGGGAAGGTGCAGCCTTGGTCGCGGGCGGTGAGGGCGAGGCGTTGGGTGGGGGTGAAGAGCCGGGTTTTGCGGCCGAGGTCGAGGAGTTCGCCGTGGGTGCCGAGGAGGGCGGGGATGATGTCGGCGTCGCAGGCGATTTTGCGGAGGGTGGCTGCGGCGACGGGTCCGGTGAAGACGAAGTTCCCGGTGCCGTTGCCGCTCGTGGTGCTGTGGGTTCCGGTGCCGCCCGTTGCTGTCCCCGTGGTGAAGTCTTTTTTGTGGTGGGGGAGGAGGTCTTGGTAGTTGATGGTGGCGATGATTTGGGGGCGGTTGCCGCCGGTAGCTGGAAGGGCGTTGGTGGCCAGGGCGACCTTTGCCGCGCCGACGAGCCCGTCGAGTTGTTTTTGGGGCCGGGTGCGCCGGTCAAGGTCGGGGCCGCCGTCCCGCCAAAGATCCTGTCCACTGCCACTGCCACTGCCACAGCCACTGCCGGTTTGGGCTGCGGTGCCGGTGCCGGTGCCGGTGCCGGTGTCGGTTTCGGGTGCGGTGCTGGTGCTGGTGGTGCGGGGGTTGGTGGCGGTGTTCATGACGGTGAGGAGGTGTTCGTATTGGTCGGTGGTGGCGAGGATTTCGATGTGGTGCAGGCCGTGGCGGGGTTTGCGGATGAATGCGCCTTGGGTGTGGCGGAGGGTTTCTTCGCTGGGTTCGGTGCCGTCGGCGTCGATGGTGTCGGCCCAGCGGCGCGCGACGCGGGTGAGGAAGTCCGGGTCTGCGGTGGCGGCGGTAGTGGCGAGGTCTTGTTCAATGATGACGAGGGTGTCGGGTGTGGTGAGGTGTTGGAGCCGGTTCAGGGTCAGGGCGATGATGGTCCCGGTCCGGGAAGAGACCGCCGGGCCGGCTGCCGGGTCCTGGCCGGGGGCCGTGTCATTGGAGTCAATGCCGGTGGTGGCCGGTGTGGGGGTGAGGGCGGTGGCGAGGTGTTCTCGTGGGGCGGGGATGGTGTCGCCGGTGAGGGTGGTGGCGGGCAGGATGTCCGCGGCGAGGGCGAGCCGGCGGTGGGCTTCGCTCTTGCCGATTCTTAGCCGCTGGCGGAGGAACTCGGCGGTGTTGGCGCACCCGTCATCGGCCGGCGACGTGATCACCCGGTCAGTGGCTGAACCCTTGCCTGCCGGGCCCTCGGGCCAGGCGGCGTCTGTTTCGTTCAGGGTTTCCACGCCGTTGTCCCAGCCGGTGACCCAACCCTTGCCCGTCCGGGACCGGCTGGCCCGTGCGGCGTCCGCGGCGGCGATGGCCTGTTTTCGGGTGCGGTCCACGGTACCGGCGGCGAGGACCTGCAGGTACTCCATGGACCGGGACGCCTCCTCCACGGTGCCGGCGAAATTGGCGGCCTCAACATAGTCGGCCGCGGCGAGCATCGCGGGCGCGGCTGCCGCGGCAGCAGCCAGCACCCTGGCAATCTCAGCGAGACTCGGCGGTGCGGCGCTGTGCGCGGCATCCTCTGCAGCCAAGCGCCGGCGGGGCCATGACTCGCCAGTTTCGGCATTGGTATTGGCACCCGCGCTGTCATCCGCATCATCAGCCCCGGAGGGCCCGGATGGGGATGGCAGCGCGCGAAGGTGACCGCCGGGACGGAGCCCAGAGCCGTCGTCGTACGCCTCAGAGCCACCGGCGGGACTGCCCCCGGCCCGCGTCAGCACGGCGGTAGAACCGCCGAACTCCGCAAGCTGATCCCCAATGGCCTCCATAGGACAACTCTGCCAAAGACCACCGACATTCTTGCCCGCCAAAGACGCTATGTGGAAAACCTGGCAACACCGTGCCCAAAGGAAATCAGCGCGCGGGAGCTTCCCGGGAATCCGGGGCCCGTGTTTCCTTCTGCCATGGCCACCTGCCGGTGATTTCCAGCTCCAGCGAGAAGCTCAGGAACGTCCGGATCAGGACAATGATGGCCAAGACCCCCACACTCTCGAACGTTGGAGTGACAGCCACGGTGCGGATAATGTCGGCCGCAACCAGGAGTTCGAGGCCCAGCAGGATGGACCTGCCCAGCAGCTGCCTATAAAGCCGGTACGTGCTGAGGCTTTCCGCCCCCGCCGGCAAATTGCGTGGCTGGTGTCCGCGAAGGGCCAACGGAATGGAAACCAGGGCCCAATGACCATCACGGCCACTCCCGCAAAGTCGACAAACCCTCCGACCATCTCGATGATGTGCCGAAAATCCACGGGTCCTGCCTTACCCGCGTCGCGTCAAAGCTGCTGGTGTCCAGGTGACAGCCTAGGCGCTGATACCCGAGGGAAGGGCCGCAGCTACGGGTGCCGGACCCCTCGCCCGGCGAGAATGTCACGGTAGCCCTCGCGGAACGACGGAATGCTGAACTCGAATCCGGTGCTGCGCAGGAGCTTGTTGCTGCAGCGCTTGTTCCCGCCTCGCGCCGGCCCGGCGTCGCCCACGGGGGGCTCAGCGAGTCCCAACTCGGACGCCAGGAAACGGAGCACGGAGCCGAGGTCGGCGGGTTCGTCGTCCACGCCAACATAGGTCGGCGCCGGAACAGAAGGCATGGTGGCGAGATGGACGATCGCAGCAGCAGCGTCATCGCGGTGGATGCGGTTGGTGTAACGCACATCTTCCGGGAAGATGGCTGAACCGCTGCGCACCTGATCAATCAACCGCGTCCTGCCGGGGCCATAGATGCCGCCCAGACGGAGCGAAGCTGCCGCGGTCCCTGTCCCATGAAATCTCTCCCGCAGCAGTTCCTCGGCCTCCAACAGGACCCGCCCGGAGAACCCGCCGGGAACCGCCGCCGTGCCCTCGTCCACCCAGCCGCCACCGGCATCACCATAAACGGCGGTGGAGGAGACAAAGAGCACCCGCTCCGGCGTCACACCGTCGCGCTCCAATGCCTCCAGGACATTGGCGAGGCCCCGCACGTACGCGGCGCGGTATGCCTCTTCCGTTGGCGAGTCGGCGGCAACGGCCACCACGACGGCGGAGGTATCCGCCGGGACCGGCGGAAGGTGGGGTGCGCTCAGGTCAGCCGCGACGCCTTCGATACTTGCCGGCAGGTTCGCAGGGGAGCGGCGCCAGCCCACCACGCGGTGACCCCGCGCGGCAAACCGTAGTCCGGCTTCCGTTCCGAGGTCGCCGCAGCCAGCCAGGAGGACTGTCATGCCCTACGGCGCCTCTACCGGGAAGAACACGCGGGGGTCCTGCAGGAGTGCCGGGTAAGCGAAAGCTGACCGGTCGATAATCTCGGTGACGGTGAAGTTCCTGCCGAACCGGCCGTCGTCAAGCGTGATGGGGCGGCCCACCACCTGTCCAACCGCAAACTTCGTGCCGTGCTCAAACGGGACGGCCACGGGTGTCTTGCCGGGGAGCGTGGAGAAGGCCTCCTCCTGCGCCAGGCGCTTGCGCGTGGGCTTCTTCACCAGCTGCTTGGGCGGCGCCTTCCGGGGCTGCCTTGAGGGGCGGCGGGACCCGTCCTCGATGTACACGGGCGTGTAGTCGTCATCCGCATCCGTGGCGGCGGCAGCGGAGAAACCATGCACCGGCGGAAGCGCCACCGTTTCCAGTGCCTGGGGGTCGACGTCGTGGTGCGGCGAACGGAGGATCCAGAGAATGTCCCCCTCGGGCTCATGCGGCAGGAACTCGTGCCTGGGCTCGGGCCAGAGGTAGTCCATGTCCGGAACCGCGTCCGTAAAGACGGAGCTGTAAAACTTCGGCTCCTTGCGCACCAGCTTGGAGCGGTGGCTGAGGTGGAAGTCCTCATCTCCCAGCCACGGCGGCATGGGAATTTTCGAGGCGTAGTCCGGGTGGGCGGCCTGCGGCGCAAACTCGGTGATGTTCGCGCGGGTCTTGTCCGGGTGCCCGCGTTCGGTCCACTCGTCCACCATCGCCAGCCCGTACATGGTCAAGGCAGGCACGTAGCCCATCCACATCCTGATGGCCGGGTGGGTCTGCCAGCCGTATCCGGGAATCACCAGCGCCCTGAGCGTCTGCAGCGCTTCGACGCGCTGCTTGCCCAGCCGGGCAGTATCCAGGGCAGCGGCGCTCTGCCGGAAATCGGGGTACGGGAGGAAGGTTTGCATCCCTTCAGTCTGACGGCAGCCGGCGGATGTGCCAATTGCAGTGCCCGGCACCACAAAAGCGGCGCCAGGATGTTCACATCGTGGACCTATGCATACTTTGGGTCCGCGGAACCACTAAGATCACCGCAACCACCCCAGCGTCCTGGAAGCCCTCTCATGACATTTACACCTGAAAAGACCACCGGAATCACCCACTCCTTCGCGCCCCGCTACGGGCAGATGCTGAGTCCGGAAGCAAAGGGCATCCTGGTCCTTGATGAATTTACCCTCGACCCGGAAGCGGCCCGGAAGGACCAGCACCGTTTCCGTGACGGCATTGCCACTGTGGCCCGTACCGTGAGACGTATTGCCGCCCTGCGCGTGGTGATCGCGATCGTGGCCATCGGCAACCTTCCGCTGTTCCTGCTGTCCAGCGGATGGTGGATTTACGGAGTTTCGCTCGCCCTGGTAGTGGCCGTGCACACCGCGGTCACCCTGCTGAACCGCCACGAGCCGCGGATCAAGCAGCGGTCAGCGCTGGAGCTGCACCTACACCGCGAACGCAGCGCCAACTACCGCAAAGTCCGCGACGCCGTGAAGTACATGATCGACACCCCCAGCCGGATGAACGAGCACCTCTACCTGGAGCTCCTGGCCGCCAAGCGAGTCGCCCTCAACCTGGCGCACGGCACCGTTGCCCTGCTGGACACAAGCGACGATTCCGCCTGGAAGGTGCGCATCGTCCGCGAGCTGCCGGCCACCAGCTAAGGCTTTTGGCTACAACAACATTAAAAGTACGACGCCGGCCCGCCCCTTGTGGGGGCGTGCCGGCGTCTCACTTTGGTCAACGGAATTTGTCTATCGCCGACCGATTGGGGAGCCCTTGCGGGCTTCAGGCACTACCGTGCCATCGTTCACGCGGGAAGGGGTTCACGCGTGAAGCTGGATGACCTGTCCCTCAAAGACGAGGTTCGGGTCCGAAATGGTGTCTAGGTTCGCGTCGGCAAGGTGCTGCCAGCCGCCGTCGACGCCCAGCTTCTCAGCCACAATGCTCAAGGTGTCGCCGGCCTGCAGGGTGTAGGTCTCGCCGCTCAGGGCAACCGCCGTGACGTGCTTGGCAACGGGCGCCTGGGCGGCCGGCGTCGAGATGACAGGCGCGGCCTGGACGGGAGCGGCCCGGGCGGGCGCCGCCTGCACGGGCGCTGCCTGCACTGGTGCGCTCTGGACCGGGACGCTCTGCGGTGCGGCGCCGCCGCCCCCGCTCAAGCCGAGCTGCGCAGCGCAGGATGGCCAGGCACCCCAACCCTGCGATGCCTGGACCTGCTCCGCCACCGCGATCTGCTGCTCGCGGCTGGCGTCCGCGGCTGAACCCGTGCCGCCGTAGGCGGCCCACGTGCTGGGGCTGAACTGGAGGCCGCCGCTGTAGCCGTTGCCGGTGTTGGTGGCCCAGTTGCCGCCGCTTTCACACTGGGCGAGGGCGTCCCAAGTGGACGCGCTGGTGGTGGCGTTGGCCCCGGTGGCTGAGAGAGCGATCCCTGCGGCCGAGATGGCGGCGACGGTTGCTCCACGGCGTGCGGCAGTACGGAATGAGGAGTGTTTCATGATGGTGATGCTCCTGAAGGCCACCTGCGCTGGCTCCGTCCCCGGAGATCGTCGCGCCACTGCCCACCCCTGACGAATAGAGGTCAAGTTCGGTGGCTGCCAGCTGGGCAGTTCTGGTGGAGGCAGCACCGGGCATTCATGCGCCCACGTTTTGCGGGCATGCATTTCACGCTAGGACATGATCCGGGTGTTATCAAATCGAAATTTTGTCTGGGTGTTGGCTGGCAGTTTCCTGACCGAGCGCCGCGGCCAGGTAGGGGGCGGTTCGGCTTTCAGGCGAGTGTGCGACGGCGGCCGGTGTCCCGGTTGCCATGATCTGCCCGCCTTTGTCCCCGCCTGACGGTCCCAAGTCGATGACCCAGTCAGCGCCTGCCACCACTGCCATCTCGTGCTCCACCACCACCACCGAGTTGCCGGCGTCCACCAGGCCGTGCAGCTGCGCCATCAGCAGTTCCACGTCGGCGGGGTGCAGGCCGGTAGTGGGCTCATCCAACAGATAGAGGGTGTGTCCACGTTGGGCCCGCTGAAGCTCCGTGGCCAGCTTGATACGCTGCGCCTCTCCGCCCGAGAGCTCCGTGGCCGGCTGCCCGAGCCGAAGATAGCCGAGCCCAACATCCTGCAGGCTTTTGAGGCTCCGCGCCGCGGCTGGAACGTCTGCCAGGAAGTCCGCGGCGATGTCCACCGTCATGGCCAGCACGTCCGCCACCGTACTGCCCCGGTACTCCACCTCAAGCGTTTCCGGGTTGTAGCGGGACCCGGCGCATTCCGGGCACGGGCCGTAGCTGCCGGGCAGGAACAGGAGCTCCACTGCCACGAAGCCTTCGCCCTGGCACGTCTCGCAGCGCCCGCCGGCCACATTGAAGGAGAACCTGCCGGCCCCGAAGCCCCGGCGTTTGGCTTGTTCGGTGGCGGCAAATTCCTTGCGGACTGCGTCAAAGAGCCCCGTGTAGGTGGCCAGGTTGGAGCGCGGCGTCCGCCCGATGGGCTTCTGGTCCACGGTCACCAGTCGATCGATGTGGTGGCTTCCTGTGACAGTTCCCAGCGCCAGGGGTTCGCCGGCATCCTCCGGCTCAAGGGGCGTTTTCAGTCCTCCGCCCACCACCTCGCCCAGCACCCGGGTCACCAGGGTGGACTTACCGGAGCCTGAAACGCCGGTGACGGCAGTAAGGACGCCAAGGGGAAAACGCGCGTCCAGTCCGCGCAGGTTGTGCCGGCTGACGTCTTTCAGGTCCAGCCATCCGGCTGGCTCCCGTGTCCGGTCCCCGCGGGCATTGCCGGGGACCTGCGGCAGGTCGTCACCAAACAGGAAGGGCCTGGTCACCGATGCCTCGATGCCGGCAAGCCCGGCCACGGGGCCGCTGTAGAGCACCTCGCCGCCGCCTTCCCCGGCCCGCGGGCCAACATCCACCAGCCAGTCAGCGCGTCGGACAACGTCCATGTTGTGCTCCACTACGAACACGGAGTTGCCGGAGGATTTCAGTTGCTCCAGTACGTCCAGGAGGGGCTCGGCGTCGGCCGGGTGGAGCCCGGCAGACGGTTCATCCAGCACATAGATCACGCCGAAGAGGCCGGAGCGGAGTTGGGTGGCTATGCGGAGCCGCTGCATCTCGCCCGGCGACAGGGTGGGCGTGGCGCGGCCCAGTGCCAGATAGCCGAGCCCAAGGTCCAGCAGGACAGTGATGCGCTGGAGCAGGTCCCGGGTGATGGCCACGGCAACCTCGTTCGCCTCGCCGGAAACGTGCGTGCGTGAGGCCGTGCCGGCGTCGTGCAGTTCGGTGGTGGGGCGGACGATCTCCGCAAGATCCGCCATGGGGACGCGGTTGAGTTCCGCGATGGTCCTGCCCGCAAACGTCACGGCCAGGGCCTCCGGCGTCAGTCCCGTGCCCGAACAACGCGGACACGGCCCGGACTCCATAAACGCCAGCACGCGTTCCCGCATGGCCGCGCTTTGCGAGTCAGCCAGCGTATGGAGCACGTAGCTCCTGGCACTCCAGAAGCGCCCCTTGTACGGTTTGGCCACACGGTCGCGCTGGGGAGTCACCTCCACCACGGGCTGTTCTTCCGTAAAGAGGATCCAGTCGCGGTGTTTCTTCGGCAGCTTGCGCCACGGGATGTCGACGTCGTAGCCCAGGTGGGTGAGGATGTCCCGCAGGTTCTTTCCCTGCCAGGCGCCTGGCCAGGCCGCGATGGCGCTGTCACGGATGCTCAAGGACGGGTCCGGGACGAGGGAGGACTCCGTGACGGTGTGCGCGATGCCCAGGCCGTGGCATTCCCGGCAGGCACCTGCGGCTGTGTTGGGGGAGAATGCATCCGAGTCCAGCTGGGTGCTGCCGGCGGGGTAGGTGCCCGCCCGGGAAAAGAGCATGCGCAGCGAGTTGGAGAGCGTGGTGACCGTTCCCACCGTGGACCTGCTGCTGGGTGCGCCGCGGCGCTGTTGAAGCGCGACGGCGGGAGGCAGGCCGCTGATCAGCTCCACCTTGGGATTGTGCCCCTGTTGGATTAGGCGGCGGGCGTACGGGGCCACGGACTCAAAGTAGCGGCGCTGGGCCTCTGCATAGATCGTGCCGAAAGCAAGAGATGACTTCCCGGAGCCGGAAACGCCGGTGAACGCCACGATCGCATCACGCGGAACGTCAACGTCCACGTTGCGGAGATTGTTCTCGCGGGCTCCGCGCACCCGGACAAAGCCGTCGGTTGCGTGGGCAGGAGCTGGATACTGCAGGTCATCAGCGTGCTTGGCATTCTGCATTGGTTCGACTCTAGTGGCGAATCCCGCGCAGGGCATTATCCTGACCGGATGGATAACTTTGCAGGCGGTACGGCCGCGCCTGAAACCGAACCCGTTGCAGTTGAGCCCGAGGTCCCTGCCAGGCTCCTCCCGGTGGCGGAACTGCACCTCCACATTGAGGGGACACTCCAGCCGGAGTTGATCTTTGCGCTGGCGGAACGCAACGGCATCGCGTTGCCCTACAGCGGGTTGGACGAGCTCCGGGACCGCTACGAGTTCACCGACCTGCAGTCCTTCCTCGACCTGTACTACGCCAACATGGCTGTGCTGCGGACGGAACAGGACTTCGCCGACATGACCCGTGCTTACCTTGAGCGGGCAGCTGCGGCCGGGGTGCGGCATGCCGAAATCATGATGGACCCGCAGGCACACATCTCCCGCGGCATCGCCCTGGAAACCTGCATCAACGGCGTCGCCTCGGTCCTGGCGACGTCCGCGGAAGACTACGGAATCTCCACCATGCTGATCGCTGCGTTCCTGCGCGATCTCTCCGAGGAGTCCGCACTGGAAGTCCTGGACGGCCTGCTGGCCATGAACGCGCCCATCGGAGCGATTGGGCTGGACTCCGCGGAGGTGGGCAATCCGCCGTCGAAGTTTGAGCGGCTTTACGCCAAAGCGCGGGAGGCGGGCTTGCGGCTGACGGCCCACGCGGGCGAGGAGGGGCCGGCGTCGTACATTATTGAGGCCCTGGACATCCTGGGGGTGGAGCGGATCGACCACGGCATCCGGTGCATGGACGATCCTGACCTGGTGGAGCGCCTCGTGGACGCCCGGATCCCGCTGACCGTCTGCCCGCTGTCCAACGTAAGGCTGCGCGCCGTCGACACCCTGGCCGACCACCCGCTGCCGGCGATGCTCGCTGCGGGGCTCAACGTGTCCGTGAACTCAGACGATCCGGCCTACTTCGGCGGCTACGTGGACGACAACTTCACCCAGCTGGAAGCGGCCTTCGAGCTCTCCGAGTTCGACAAGGCGCGGCTGGCCGCAAACTCCATCCATTCGTCTTTCGCATCGGAGGAGCGGAAGGCGGAACTGCTGGACGAACTAAACAGCGGAGAAGTCACACACTGACGCCCGTTGTGTCTCACGCAACAAGCTCGGGTTTATACCGCTAAACTGGGTGCCGCAGGCGTGTCTGGGAAGTGCCCGATGGCACCCATGTCAGCGCTCCGGGGTTGTGAAGCCAGCCCCAAAACCTGAGACCCCAGACTCACTTGCTGGAATGTCCGCTTAATAGTCGGTCACGACACGCAGAGTTAACCATTTAAAGTCGCGCGATTTAACGGGCACTTGGCAAGATGCCTAAGACCGATCGCTTTTATAAAAGGGGAATCATGGCCAAGTCCACCGCAGAAAACACCTTCCTTCGACTCAAGACCGTGCTGGATGTCCTGACCGAAGGCGTGTGGTCCGGCGATGCACTGAACGCGGGCGAAGTCCTCGCGGAGGCTACGGCACGCGTGCCGTTCAACGAGCACGAGTCCGAACTGCTCAGCGGCGGCATTCCCCGCGGGCACAAGACCCTGACCTCGGCCACGGCAAAGCTGGTCAAGGCCGGCTGGCTGGTGAAGGGACGCTCAGGCTGGACCATCACCGAGGACGGCATGCGCGCCACGGTTGCGTACCCGGATGCGGTGTCCTTTGCTACCGCGCTCGACGCCGGAACTCCCGTTCCTGCCGACATTCAGGTTCCCGCGGCTCCCGCAGGTTTCGTCCGCAAGACCACCGCGGTTCCGCTGGCAGTAGTGCCGGTAGAGGCTGCGGCCAAGAAGCCCGCCGCGAAGAAGACTCCGGCGAAGAAGGCCGCTGCCGCTGTGGGCAAGGCGGCAAAGGTGATCGAGGACGCCGTCGAACCCGTCGTGAAGGCTGTGCGCGGCAAGTCGTCCGCGAAGGCCTCCGACGCCGAGACTGCTGCTGAGCCGTTTGAGGACGCGGACATCGAGACGCACCCGCAGCCCGAGGCCGTTGCCCTTGCCGGTGACTTCAACACCATCCTCGGCGCGCCGGAGAACTGGGCACCGCAGTACGACGAAGCCCAGATGGAGTTCGACTTCCTGGACCAGCTGTGGAAGAAGAGCGCCGAACTGCCCGCCGGCCACTACACCTTCAAGATCGCCCTGAACCGGTCGTGGGACGAGAACTACGGCGCCTTCGGTGCCTTCGACGGTCCCAACCACGAACTGCACCACGACGGCGGAACGGTCACCATCCGCTACAACCACAGCACCCGCGACATCACCATCAACTAAGCTCCTCCGCCTGCCCAACTAGGTCGCAGTAGATGCCGTTATGGCGGGTCAAAACGACAACAACTGCTACCTGGTTGGGAAGGGGCGCTGAGCGTTTTGGTTAGTTGGCGTTTTGTTAGTCAGCAGTTGGTCAGCAGAGGAGAGCGCCATGATGAGCCCCGCAGGTTCGTCGTCTGATGCGTCTGACGCTGACGCTGATGCGGTGCGTTTGACTGCCCGCGTTTTCGGCGTGGTGCAGGGTGTCGGCTTCCGCTTCTGGACCATGGGCAAGGCCGAGGAACTGGGCCTTACCGGCGAAGTGAAAAATCTCGACGACGGTTCGGTGGCACTGGTGGCCGAAGGGCCGCAGTGGAAGATCCACGAGCTCCGCGCGTGGCTGAACTCCGACGCAACCCCGGGCCGGGTGGAGCGGGTGGAGGACTCGATGTCCGCGGCTGAAGGAAGCTTTCACGGCTTCAGGGCACGCTGACCCCCGCGGCAGGCTGAACCTCGTCCCGCGGGCTGAGGCCTAGGAACGCGCCGAGCTCCTCCAGGGCTGCCGGCCGGCGCGGCATGTAGCTGGTGAGCTCGGGGGAGCGGATGATGACCGCACGCCACTGCCCGCGCGAGACTGCCACGTTGATCCGGTTCCTGTTCAGCAGGAACTCCGCCCCGCGCGGCGCCTCGCTGACTGCCGAACACGCCATCGAGACCAGGACCACCGGCGCCTCCTGGCCTTGGAACTTGTCAACTGTTCCCACCCGGACTCCCGTCAGTCCCTCCTCCTCGAGGGCTTTCCGGACCAGGTGGACCTGGGCGTTGTAAGCGGCCACCACCAGGATGTCTTCCTGGTCCAGGGGCCGGGACTCTGCATCCGCACCGGAGGTCCACTTCAGCCCGAGATGCCGCCGTACCTGGTGGACCACCTCGGCCGCTTCCTCCTTCGACGCGGTGGTGTTGCCGCTGTGGTTGACGAAGGCCGTTTCAACCCCCGGCGGTAGTCCCTCAAGCTCGCGTTGCGAAGCGGCGGGCGCTGCCTGAAGCTTGCCCTCGTAGCTCAGCCGGGAGACCGCACGGCACAGTTCCGGGTGCATCCGCCAGCTGTCAGCCAGGAAGTAGCCAAGGTTTGCGGGCAGGGTGGGGTGCCCGGCGGCGAGCCACCCCAATGCTGATTCATCCACCGGCTCGGGGTGTGCGCCCTGCGTGACCTGCGGCAGTTGCTGGGGGTCTCCGAGCAGGAGGAGCCGCTTCGCCGCCCTAGAGACAGCCAGGGTGTTGGCGAGGGAAAACTGCCCTGCCTCGTCAATGACCAGCAGATCCAGCGAACCGGCCGGGACTTCCTTGCCGGTCATGGTCCATGCAGTGCCGCCCACGAGGCAGCCGCCGGGCGAAGCCAACAGCCGTGCGACGTCGCCGTCGGCAGTGGACTTCCACGGAACATCGTGCGGGGACGCCAGTTTCTTGGCTACAACAGCGGGGTCCACGCCACCGGTGTGGATGGCACGGCAGAGCAGGTTTTCGACGACGCTGTGTGACTGGCCCACAACGCCAATCTTCCAGCCTTCACCGATAAGCCGGCCGATGACGTGGGCACCGACGTACGTCTTGCCCGTGCCGGGAGGCCCCTGGACGGCGAGGTAGGAACGGTCGAGGTCTCGGACAGAACCGGTGATCGCCGCGGCATAGTCCGCGGTACCGTCCGGTCCTTGCGGGACGTCCACAGGCTGCTGGAGAGTGCGGAAGCGCGGCGGCCGTTTGCGCAGGATGTCCAAACCGGGCTGCGCCGGCAGGGATGGCACAGACGCGCCCACCATGGCCGCAATTTCTGCGAGGGCGCCTTCAATGCTTGCCGTGGCAAGGGGCTGGTCTTCAGTGAGGGCGACGGGCAGGTGCGGGTAGGCCGCAACCTTGCCGGATTCACGCTCGGCAATGGTGATGATGACGTGGTCCGGGTTGTCGGGCGCCGGCGCCAGGTGGTTGATCCTGGTCCCGAACGTATAAGCCCTGGCATCCAGAGCGGCGTCGGGTGCAGCCATACCGTCGGGCGGCGGGGCGTCGTAGAGCCGGCACCAGTTGGAGTCAGCCCGAAAGTCCGACCCCTCCGTCATGGTGCCCCGAAGGCGCAGGATCCGGGTGCGCATTCGTTCCCTCGGCTTGGCAAGGGCCCAGTCTGAACTCACTTCTGCCGATTCCACCACAAACACGTTCCGCTGGTCAGACCAGTTTTCGATCGGTGCTTCCACGCGGTCGAAGTGCTGCCACCAGAACTGCTTGCGTTCGCGGCGGTGGTAACCCGTAGCGGCAGCCACCATGGCGATTGCACGTTGGTCGTCCGTCCAGGGCTCGTGGTCCGGGAGGCCGGCGAGGTATCCACGAAGCCGGGACTCCTCGGGTGTTTCCTCCGGGGCCGCCGGGCGCTTCGAGGACGCCGGCACCGCAGGCTGCCCGGCTTCTGCTTCCGGGGCCCTCAAGGCTGCCGGCTCCGGCAGTGCCTCCGCAGCAGGCTGCCCGGCAACCTCGAGGAGCCAGTCGCGCAACCGGAGTGTGGACAGGCAATCGTACTGGTTGTAGTCGGAAATTGACGTGAGTACCTTTTCCGCTTCCCCATCGTTCCCCGCGTCCCGTGCCGCACAGTAGGCTGCATACGCGACGACGGAAGCTCCCGCGTCCTTGACGTCCCCCGAGCGCAGGTTGTTGCCCATGTACAGCGGCTCGAGTTTCTTGATGGAGTACGACGCTTCCGAGATGCGCAGCGACTGCCGGACCGTGGCGTAGAGGTCCACGAGCAGGCCCTCGCGAAGCCAGGCGTCCACGATGTCCTCGCCGGCCTGGTGGGCGAGGGAGAGGTTACGCAGGGCGGTCTTCTCATACGCGGCGTAGTGGTAGACATGCATGTCCGGATAGCGGGCACGGCGTTCCTCCACGTAGTCCAGGAACTCCAAAAAGGCGCGGCGTTCCTCCGACCGGGAGTGGGCCCAGAACGGGCGGAACACAGGCTCGGCTTGATCGCCTGCAGCAGGTTCGGCCATAACGGGTGCCTCGATCACACCGAACAGGTACTCAATGCCCCATGCGCCGGTGGCCGGGTCCTGCCACAGGGGGTCGCCTTCAAAGTCGAAGAAGATGTCCCCGGCGCTGGGTTGGGGGAGCGCCCCGATGGTGTTCTCCGGCAGCACCGTGAACGAGACGGTGTGCGGCTGGCCATCCTTGGTGAAGGTCCGCGACCCGGCCGGTGCGTCCAGGCCCAGCTGCATCCGCGCCTGCGCCCGAAGCCGGACTACAGAATTCTTGGCATCCCCGGCGGGCATCGCCGCGAGTTCGTCGATAGTGGTGATGCTGGCCGCGTGCAGTTTCCTGCGCTGCACTACGGACATCCCTGCCACCATCAGCAGGTCCCGGTGTACCTGCACTTGCTCGGCACAGTAGTCGCACCGGCCGCAGTGGACGATCCCCGGTTGCTGCCACTGCACGACGGTTTCAGCGGACCGGTGCTGCGCGGTCAACTCGCGCAGGCGCCGGCGCCGTTCGCGGAAAACGGGCAGCAGGTCCGGAAGCGAGTGGCTGCTGCGGAGCCAGTCGTCACCCACACGGGTGCCCAGCACCAAGGTCACCGTGGGGGAGGGGTCCAGGCCCATACCGAGAAGCTGGTCCCCGTACGCCGCGAGCTGCAGCAGGGCACCCACCTTGGCATGCCGGGCCAGCTTGGTGTCCCAGACTTCGTAGCGCCCGGGGTTGCCAGTGCCGGCGGCTTCGTTGACGAGGAAGTCCGCGTAGCCGAGGAACTCGCCGTCGAAGAACGTGGCCTGGAAAACGACGTCGGCCCCGGAGCGGAGGGCGAGCTCGGTTTCCGCATTTCTGGCCTGCAGTTCCCCGCGCAGGTTCTGGCCGCGTTCCAGGGAGTAGACGCCGGCACCCCGGCTGGCATCCCAGGCTCCGTACTTGGCGATCAGGCTGGCAAGGACTGTTTGCTCGTGTTTGTCCCCCAGCTCACCGGCACGGACCCGCATCTCGTCGGCCGCAAAGACGGCCTTGGGGGAGCGTCCCAGCTTTTCGTCAAGGATCCGGAGCGTGCGGTACTCACACTCGCTGGCGGCCACCAGATCGCTGGCGGAAAATACCAGGTCCGGCGGCGCACCAGCCACTGCAGCTTCGAGCAAAAACACGGGGCCTCCCCATCGACAGCCGGGCCGGAGGACGTTTCCCCTGGCCTTGAATCCAACCTAGCAAGGGGCACCGACAATCGGCCGGGTTACCCCTTCGCGTCCGCGCGCACCTGGGCTTTGTCGTGCTCCACATGGGCGCGGCGCAGCAGGTCCAGGAACTCCGTCTCGTTGCGGACGAGCCTCTTGTACTTCTCGGGCAGCTGGCGGATTTGATCCTCTTCGCGGCACATCTTCGCGAAGAGCTTGTCCCGCTCCACCATGTCCGTCTCGTAGTTGAGGTCCAGGTATTCGTTGGCGTGCCGCTTGGCGCCCGATACGGCATTCTTGGCTTTGCCCTTGGGGCTGAAGATGGACGCCAGGACCGTCACCAGCAGGACGCCGAGGATCACGCTCAGGGAGACTTCGGTGCTGACTTCCACCAATTTGACGTGCTCGCCGTCGTTGATGAACGGAAGCGTGTTTTCGTGGAGGGCGTGCAGAATGAGCTTGACGCCGATGAAGCCGAGGATTGCCGCCAGGCCGTAGGAGAGGAAGATCAGCCGGTCCAGCAGCCCGTCGATCAGGAAGAACAGCTGCCGCAGGCCCATCAGGGAGAACGCGGTGGCGGTGAAGACTATAAAAACGTTCTGGGTCAGGCCGAAGATGGCCGGGATGGAATCAAGCGCGAAGAGGATGTCCGTTCCGCCGATGGCCACCATCACCAGCAGCATCGGGGTGAGGACCCGCTTCCCGTTCTCCATGGTGAAGAGTTTGTCGCCGTCGTAGTGTTCCGACGCCGGGAGGAACTTCCTGGCGAGCCGGACCACCAGGCCTTCGGACTCGTCGTCGTGGGCGTTCGGGCGGAGCAGGTTGCCGGCAGTGACGAGCAGGATGAGCCCGAAAATGTAGAACACCCAGGCGAAGCTGTTGATCAGCGCGGCACCCAGGAAGATAAATGCAGTGCGGGCGATGAGCGAGAACACGATGCCGAAGAGCAGCACCTTCTGCTGGTCGGCGCGGGGCACCCTGAAGCTCGCCATGATGATGAGGAACACAAAGAGGTTGTCCACCGAGAGTGCTTTCTCCGTGACGTACCCCGCGAAGTACTCCGTGCCCATCGTGGGCCCGCCGAAGAACAGAACTCCCAGCCCGAAGAGCAACGCGATACCCACATAAATGGCGGACCAGGTAGCGGACTCCTTAAGCGACGGCGTGTGGGCCTTTCGCACATGGAAGAAGAAATCGAAGGCCAGCAGGCCAACAATTCCTGCGATGGTCAGGGTCCAGATATAGGAAGGTACTTCCACGCGGCGGGCCTTTCGTCGTCAGTGTCCTTCCAGCCTACCCGCGCGGGCAGCAGCTAAGCAGGCCTCAGGAGTTCGTGCTCCACGACGGCGGTGCGGGACAGGGTTTTGTAGCCCTCCTGCTCGAACAGGACAGTGATGACGTCATCCTCATGCCGCATCACCAGCCCGGGACCCCACTCCTTGTGGACCACTGCGGACTGGAGCGGAAACGGCTCGCCGGCACCTGAGGCGGCCTGTTCCGCGGACTCCGGCCCGCCGTCGTCGTGCCTCCCTGTTCCCGGAGCGGGCGCATCCGCGTGCCCGGCAGCGTCGGCGCAGGCGTCGCAATTGCCGCACGGCTCCGGCAGGTCCTCGCCGAAGTAGCCCAGCAGGAACTGCCGGCGGCAGCTGTCCGTCTCCGCGAACGCGCGCATCATGGTGAGCCTGGACTGGTCCACGCGCTGCCGGGCCTCGGCCATGTCGACGGCGCGGTCCACCAGGGAAGGCAGCTTGGCTTTGGACGTGAGGCGGATGCCGCGCTTGCCCGTGGTGACGGCCCCCGTCTCCTCCAGCTGGTTCACGAGCCCCGTCAGCCGGCGGACCGGGAAGCCGGTGAGCTCCGCAAGGGAGGTCTTGGGCGTGGCTGCGCCGGCGGACTTGAGCACCTTCAACACGTTCAACAGCGCATCGGGATCGGGGGAGTGCGTCCCGAAGAACTTCCGCAGGCCAATGTCCTCGGCGCGGTAGTGCAGCACAGCCGAAGCAGGCCCGCCGTCGCGGCCTGCCCGGCCGATCTCCTGGTAGTACGAGTCCAGGGACTCCGGGATGTCGGCGTGCACCACATACCGCACGTTGGGTTTGTCGATCCCCATGCCGAAAGCGGTGGTGGCGACCACGACGTCCAGTTGGTCGTCCAGGAACAGTTCGTGGATGCGCTCACGGTCCCCTGCAGAGCGGCCCGCGTGGTAGGCCTCCGCCCGAAGCCCTTCCTTTTCGAGCTTGGCGGCGTACTTCTCGGTATCTTTGCGGGTGGCGGCGTAGAGCAGCCCCTGGCCCTGCTCCCGGGCCAGCGCTGCAACCTGCTCCAGGACCGCCTTGCGCTTGCCCTTGTCCTCCTGGTGGCGCACCACGTCGAGGGCGATGTTGGGCCGGTCGAAGCCGTGGACCAGGACCAGCGGGTCCTTCATGCCCAGCCGTTCACAAATCTCATCGCGCACAGGCGGTGAAGCGGTGGCAGTCAGAGCTGCTGCCGGCGGATTGCCCAGCCGCTCGCGCACGTTTCCCAGGTCGAGGTAATCGGGCCGGAAGTCGTGGCCCCAGGAGGAGACACAGTGGGCCTCGTCCACCACGAACAGGGAGATATCGAGTTTGGCGATGCGGTCCACGGTTTCCTGCTTGGCAAGTTGCTCCGGTGCAAGGAACAGGAAGGTTGCCCCGCCTGATTCGGCAGCCCGCCAGGCAGCCTCCACCTCTGAATCGCTGCGGGAGGAGTTGACGGCGACGGCGGCGCCCTCGCCCAGCTCCGCGGCGAGCCCGTCCAACTGGTCCTCCTGCAGGGCAATGAGCGGGGAAACCACGACAGCGGGACGTCCCGTGGTGTTGTGCAGGTACCGGGCCGCGACCTGGTAGATGGCGGATTTTCCGTAGCCGGTGGGCATCACGGCCAGGACGTCACGGCCGCCGGCGAGGGCGCGGATGCCATCCAGCTGGCCGTCGCGCAGGTGGGGCAGGGAAAAGGAGGACGCCGCGAGGGCGCTGAGGGCAAGATCGTCGGACATTTAGAGCGGCTCCGCATAGTGGGTCCTGCGGCCGCTTGCTTCAGCCGAGTACCAAGCCTAACGCGGCCGGGACCCGCCGTCGTCCTTGTTTCATCCCCTGTGGACAACCACCCCCTATCTCGCCCGGGCGGCTGTTATGCACCTGCCCGGTTCGATCCTTGACTTCGCGGCCACCCTGAACAACTGTGGAAGGAACCGGTCCGCCGGCAGAAGCTGAGGCGTTTGGAGCCGGGACGAGCAAGGAGAGTGCATCGTGACGCGCGAAAACCCGAAGGTCGAAGAAGCCGACGAATCCGCGCTTGAGGTGACCGGACATCCCAAGACCTGGGCTGCCGGAGTGCCCGGCGTATACCACTCCATGCAGCCGGCGCTGAAGCACATGGGTGTGGACAGGTCGCGGAAAACCCTGCTGGCGCTGAACCAGAAGGACGGCTTTGACTGCATGAGCTGCGCCTGGCCGGACCCCGGGCACCGCAAAACGTTTGAATTCTGTGAGAACGGCGCCAAGGCAGTCACCTGGGAGGCCACCCCCGTGGTGGTCGCTCAGGAGTTCTGGGCCGAACATCCGGTCAGCGAATTGCGGGAGCGGTCCGAGTACTGGCTGGGCATGCAGGGCCGCCTCACGGAGCCCGTGCACAAGCGGGCAGGTGAGGACCATTACCGGCCTGTCAGCTGGGATGAGGCCTTCGGCATCATCGGGGACAAACTGACGTCGCTCCCGAGTCCGGACCAGGCAGCGTTTTACACGAGCGGCCGTACTTCCAACGAGGCAGCATTCCTATACCAGCTGTTCATCCGCGGATACGGCACCAACAACCTGCCCGACTGCTCCAATATGTGCCACGAATCCTCCGGCTGGGCCATGGGCCAGACCATCGGCGTCGGTAAGGCCACGGTCTCCTACAACGACTTCGCCAAGGCCGACCTGATCATCATCATGGGCCAGAACCCCGGCACCAACCACCCGCGGATGCTTACCGCGCTGGAGGAAGCCAAGGAAGCCGGGGCCAGCATCGTGGCGGTCAACCCGCTGCCCGAAGCAGGCCTGATGCGCTACAAGAACCCGCAAAAGGTGAAAGGGATCATTGGGCGCGGCACGGACTTGGCAGATCAATTTCTCCAGGTCCGGATCGGCGGGGACATGGCGCTGCTGCAGGCTGTGTCCAAGCGCGTCCTGGACGCCGAGGCCGCCGCGCCGGGGACCGTGCTGGATCACCAGTTCCTTAAGGAACACTGCCTGGGGCTTGAGGAACTGCGTGCGCACCTTGCCACGCTGGATGAAGCCACCGTCCTGGAGGCTACCGGGCTGCGCCCGGACCAGATCGACGAACTCGCTGACCGCTACCTGCGCGCCGAAAAGGTGATCATCACCTGGGCCATGGGCATCACGCAACACAAAAAGGCCGTGCCCACCATCAAGGAGATCGTGAACCTGCTGCTGCTCCGCGGGAACATCGGCAAACCCGGTGCCGGCGCCTCGCCCATCCGCGGGCACAGCAACGTCCAGGGGGACCGCACCATGGGTATCTGGGAACAGATGCCGCCGGCATTCCTGGACGCGCTGGGCAAGGAATTCAGCTTCGAACCGCCCCGCGAGCACGGCGTGGACGCGGTGGAAACGATCCGGCAGATGCGCGACGGCGGCATCAAGGTGTTCATAGCCCTGGGCGGCAACTTCGTGGGCGCCATGTCGGACACTCAAGCGGCCGAAGCGGCGATGGAAAACACGGAGTTCTCAGTCCAGATCTCCACCAAGCTCAACCACTCCCACGCTGTGACCGGCGCGGAGGCCTTGATTCTCCCAACGCTCGGACGCACAGAGATCGACAGGCAGGAGTCCGGCCCGCAGTTCGTCTCGGTGGAGGACACTGTCTGCGCCGTGCACGCCTCACATGGCACGGTGGAACCGGTCGCTCCGGGGCTGCTGTCCGAGGTAGCCATCGTGTGCCGCTTGGCGCAGCGGGTGCTGGGGGACCGGGTGACCGCGGACTGGGCCGGTTTCGAAAAGAACTATGACCTGGTGCGGGACCACATCTCCCACGTGGTGGTGGGCTGTGAGGACTACAACCGGAAGATCCGGCAGGACGGCGGCTTCGTCCTGCCCAACGGACCCCGTGACTCCCGCACTTTCAACACGCCCACGGGCAAGGCCATGCTCACCGTCAACGAGCTCGAACACGTGGAACGGCCGGAGGGCACCTTGATCCTGCAGAGCATGCGCTCCCACGACCAGTTCAACACCACCATCTACGGGCACAACGACCGGTACCGGGGAATCAAGAAAGGCCGCGAGGTGGTGTTCGTGAACCCTGCGGACCTGGCCGAGTTGGGGCTCGAAGACGGCCAGCACGTGGACGTCCGCGGCGTATACCCGGACAACGTGGAGCGGGTGCTCCGGAACTACCGGGTGGTGTCCTACCCGTCGGCGCGTGGGTGCGCGGCGGCCTACTACCCGGAGGCGAATGTCCTGGTGCCGCTGGAGAGCGTGGCGGAGGGCAGCCAGACGCCGGCGTCCAAGGCCGTGATCGTCCGGCTTGAACCCGCTTTGGTGCTCGAAGACGAGCCGACGGCGGCCGGGTAGCTACTGCGCGGTATCAGCCCAGCCCTGGCTGGCCGGGCCGCCGTCGTGCCCGTCCTCGCACAGCCCGAAAGCCACGCCTGCAGCCTTCGAGACCGCCGCGCTTGATGCTTCGCGCGTCCCGGCGCTGCCGGTTCCAGCCTGGAGGCCGGCGGCGTAACCCACCAGGAAAGTGGTGACCGGGGCGGCCGGGTGGATCACGGACTCGGCCGATTTGCGGGCGAGGTCAAGGAGTAGTTCGTTGTCCACGTCCAGGTCCAGGATCTGCAGCGCCTGGGCAAGCCGGTTGCTCCACTGGTCCAATACCTGTGCTTCTTCGTCACTGACTGCCATGGTTTGCTCCTTCGTCAACATGGTGCCCAACAACTCGCTGCATTCCGGTGCCGACATTACAAGGCTTCGCAGCGGAAGTCATGGATTCACCAAAACCCCTAATTCAAAAAAAGGGTAGAGCTCCCTCGCTTATGACTCTGGAACAGGTTCCCCGGCCCCGCCTAGACTGGGCGGACCCCAGCCCAGGAGCGCCAGCACCTGATCACTGGCATTAAGGAATGCGCCATCTGATCGGCGCGGGGGCACCGCCTGCAGGGGTACATCACCTACCCCAATCACGGCTGCCCCTCCGGGCGGGCCTGACCACAGGAGAGATAGATGACAGGGAACAAAGCCGTTGCCTACAAAGAGCCAGGCAAGGTTGAAGTAATCGACATCGACTACCCCAGCTTCGAACTCAAGGACGGTCCCGGCGTCAATCCCGCCAACGTGGGACGTCCGGTCAACCATGGCGTGATCCTCAAGACCGTGGCCACCAATATCTGCGGATCGGACCAGCACATGGTGCGCGGACGCACTACCGCACCACCGAACCTCGTACTGGGCCACGAAATTACCGGTGAAGTGGTTGAAGTGGGCCGCGACGTCGAGTTCATCAAAGTCGGAGACCTGTGTTCGGTGCCATTCAACATTGCCTGCGGCCGCTGCCGGAACTGCAAGGAACGCAAAACCGGGATCTGCCTGAACGTGAACCCGGACCGTCCGGGCAGCGCCTATGGGTATGTGGACATGGGCGGCTGGGTGGGCGGCCAGGCGAACTACGTGCTGGTGCCCTATGCCGACTGGAACCTGCTGAAGTTCCCGGACAAGGACCGGGCCATGGAGAAGATCCTGGACCTGGCAATGCTCTCGGACATATTCCCCACCGGGTTCCATGGTGCCGTCAGCGCCGGCGTGGGCGTTGGTTCCACCGTGTATGTGGCGGGCGCAGGACCGGTTGGCCTCGCAGCGGCGACGAGCGCGCATTTGCTGGGCGCCGCCGTCGTGATTGTCGGGGACCTCAACGAGGACCGGCTCGCGCAGGCCCGGAGCTTCGGCTGTGAAACGGTGGACCTCACCAAGGGCGGCCCGTCAGAGCAGATCGAACAACTCCTCGGCGTACCGGAAGTGGACTGCGGCGTGGACGCCGTGGGCTTCGAGGCCCGGGGGCACGGGCACGGCAGGGACGCAGAGGAAGCACCTGCCACCGTGCTGAACTCGCTGATGGACATCACCGCTGCCGGCGGGGCCCTCGGCATTCCCGGGCTGTACGTCACCGGTGACCCGGGCGGAATCGACGAGGCAGCCAAGAAGGGCGCCCTGAGCCTCAGCCTCGGCACCGGCTGGGCCAAGTCGCTGAGCTTCACCACCGGCCAGTGTCCGGTGATGAAGTACAACCGGCAGCTGATGATGGCAATCCTCAATGACAGGGTGAGCATTGCGAAGAACGTCAATGCCAAGCCCATCTCGCTGGAAGAGGCACCGAAGGGGTACGCGGAGTTCGACGCCGGTGCTGCCACCAAGTACGTCCTCAATCCGAACGGTTACCTGAGCTAGGGCTGAGCGGCGGACGGTGGTCATGGTGCGGACATCGATGCGGAAATAACGGCTGCCCTGCCCGGGTTAGGCTTTGCACGGGCAGCAACACCACCGCATCGAAGGAGATCCCCTTGAGCCAGATCACCGTCCGCCACAACCCCGGCCGCCAGCGCTTCGAAATCCTCGATGCCGGCATCGTGATCGGCAAGGCAGCGTACAGGGATTACGACGGCGGCGCCTCACCCCAGCGGATTTTCTACCACACCGTGATCAACGAGGAATACGGCGGCCAGGGTTTGGCAGGGCAGCTCGCCACGGCGGCCCTGGATGAAACGGTCAGTGCGGGGTTCGGCATTGTTCCGGTGTGCCCCTACATCAAGAAGTTCCTCACCAAGCACCCCGAATACGCGGCGCACACGGTCCGCACGGCCCCGGCCCACCTGGAATTTCTGGACACCGCGCTCGCGGCCCGCACCCGCTGACGGACTGCGCACCTGCGGGTTACGGGTGTGCCGTCCGGGCCCGGGTAGGGCGTTCGGACAAGGGTGTGGTGTGGCCGCCTGCACACCATACTCAGGCAGATCACAGTCCCGTGTGCTTTAATCGGCATCCTTAGCATCGGTGTGCGCTGGGCGCCCGATGCGCTTTTTGTGACCGTCGAGTTTGCAGGAGTTCTATGTCGGTGGACCCAGTGCTGCCCCCGGCCGGGCGCCATTTCCGCGCGCCCCGGAAAGGACTCCGGACCCTGCCGCTGGCGCTCCTGTTTGCTGTGGTCGCGCTGGTGATTACGGGGGCAGTGGTGTTTGCCGCCGTCCGGTCCGGGACACCACTTTCGGGCCCGGCCGGCCCCGTCCCCGCAGCTGTTCCGGAAGCCCCAGTAGCCGTGGCCCCGGCATCCCTGCGGAACAGTATCGACTCAGTTCTTGAAGAGAACAGCGATTACAGGATCGGGCTCGCTTTGGCGGACGTGTCCGGCGATGCCGCGCTGACTTTCGGGGACCAGGAAGCCTTCACGGCAGCCAGCACCGCGAAGATCATCACCGCGGCGGCCTACTACCACCTGGTGGAGACCGGCGGGGCGGAGCTGGACGATCCGTTGGGAAACTATGACGCGGCGTTCCAGCTCGAAGCCATGGTGAACCAGAGCAACAACGATTCCTGGCTGCTGTTGATGAATGCCGTGGGCTACGAGAAATTGACCGAGTACGCCGCTTCCATCGGCGTCGCCTACGATCCCGAAGAAAATCTCCTGACCCCCGCGGAGATGGCCCTGGTCCTGAAGCAGCTTTACGCGGGCGACCTGCTGAACGCCGAGAACACAGCCCAGTTGCTCGGCTTTATGCAGGACACCAACAACGAGGATTTGATCCCCGCCGGGTCACAGGCCGGTGTGGAGGTGTTCCACAAGTACGGGGAGTTTGCCGGCGAACTCCACGACGCCAGCGTCCTGACCTACCGTGGGTCCTCCTTTGTGCTGGTTATTTACACCGAGAACCCCGGGGGCTTCAAGGAACCCGGGCAGTCTAACGTGATCCGCGAGCTCACCGGCCTGATCGAAAAATCGCTGTTCCCGCCCGTCCAGGTGGGCGAGTAACCCGCCCGTTCAGGGGGAGTAATCCCCGACGGGTTCATCAAAGTCGCGAACGCCCGTGCCCGTGGGTAAGACTGTTTCCGTGAGCAACAATCCCCGGACTGCCCTGGCCGTCGCCGGGCTCAGCCTGGGCACGGCACTGAACCCCCTCAATTCGTCGATGATCGCCGTGGCACTGGTGGTGCTCCGCGCCGATTTCGGGCTCGACGTCGCCGCCGTCACCTGGGTGGTCACCTCCTTCTACCTCGCCTCGGCCGCGGGCCAGCCGGTGATGGGCCGGCTGGCCGACAGGTTCGGGCCGCGGCGGATGTTTATGCTCGGCATGGCGCTCGTCGCCGTCACCTGCGCGCTGGCACCGCTCGCGCCGAACTTCGCCCTGCTCTGCGTTGCCCGGGCTGTCATGGCGCTGGGCACCGCCACGGCGTATCCCAGCGCGGTGGTGATGGTGGGGGCAGTTGCCCACCGCGCCAACGTGGACTCCGCCAGACCGCTGGGCCGGCTCCAGATGGCCAACACCTCCGCGGCGGCCGTGGGACCGGTGATCGGCGGCCTGCTGGTGGGTTTCGTGGGCTGGGAGGCCCTGTTCCTGATCAATGTGCCGCTGGCGCTGGCTGCTTTGCTGATCGTGCGGCAGGCTGCTCCGCGGGACGAGGTCCGGGAACACGGCAGCCTGGCAGAACTGATCCGGGATTCGGACATCCCCGGGATTCTGGCCTTTGTAGCAGCCCTGCTGCTGGTGATGATGGCGGCGCTGAATGTGGTGCCGGGCTACCGCTGGTGGATGCTGGCCGCCGGAACCGCCATCGCGGCCCTCTTTGCCTGGCGCGAGCTGCGCTTCAACCGGCCGTTCCTGGACCTGAGGCTGCTGGGACGCAACCGTCCCCTGATGCTGGTGTATCTGGGCTTCGCGGTGTTCAGCAGCGTCTACTACTTCATCTTTTTCGGCCTTCCCCAGCTGCTGCAGGAAGCGGGCGGCTATGATCCCGGCGTGGTGGGGCTGCTCATGCTGCCGCTGGCTGCGATGTCCGTCGTCGCCACCCCGTGGGCAGTCAAGGCGATCGGAAGGTTCGGCGTGCGGCGCGTGCTGATTGCCGGCGTCGTCCTGTTGACCGCGGTGGCCACCCTGATGTGGCTGCTCACGGGCACCCTGGTGATCCCGCTGGTGGTGGTGCTGACGGCACTGATGGGCATCCCGTACGGAACGGTCAGCATTGCCACCAACCAGGGCATGTTCGTCTCCACCCGGCCGCAGGAACGGGGCGTCGCGGCAGGTATTTACCAGACCTGCCGGTACGTTGGGGCGATCACCGCCACCGTGATGATCGGCGTCTTCGCGGCATCGGGAGTGGATCAGGGGAGCTGGGCGCGGATGGTGCTCGCCATGCTGGTCCTCTGTGTGCTGACCCTCGGCGTGTTCCTGTTCTGGCGGCAGCAGACGGAGTAAGCAGCCCATGGTGGACAGCCGGGTTTATCGTGGAGCTATGGCTTCTCCCAAGGCGCAGCTGTACCTGGACATCACCGCGAAAGGCCTGTGTATCCTCGGCGCAGCGCTGATGATCTTCGGCCGTGGCGGCTGGTTCTACGTGGGCGTTGCGACGGTGGTCCTGGGCGTGCTGTTCATCGGCGGCTCGCTGGTGGCCACCCGCGGCCTGCGGCGCAGGGGATGGGACGGCACCAACCGGCCACCGGCCGGATAGTGCTGCCCATCCCCTTCACGTGCTGCTAGTTGCGCCGGATCCACACGGCGTTGTCCGGCTGCAGCCACCCGTCAACCTCCAGCGGGAAGGCGCTGGAAAGTACGACGCCGGCGGGCAGCTTTACGGGGTCGGTCCCCATTGCGAGGGCCACCAGGAAGCCGGAGTTGCGCTCGCAGAGCAGGAGGTTCCCTTCCTCCACCCGCCAGGTGCCGCCGTCGTCCGCGGTGAAGACACCCTCATCCCACAGCTGGCGGCGGAGGGCGATGGTCTGCCTCGCCAGGTGAAGCACGGACTGCGGGTCCTGCTGCTGGCGCTCGACGGCGTGACCGCCCCAGCCCGCCGGCACCGGCAGCCAAGGATCGGCGGCCGGCTCCTGCTCCGAGAACCCGTGTGTGAGCGTTGGATCTTCCGTCCACGGGAGGGGGACCCGGGCGCCGTCGCGGGTGACCCCGCCGCGCGCCCACATCGGATCAACGCGCGCCTCCAGCGGGACGTCCACCTCGGGAAGCCCCAGTTCCTGGCCCTGGTAGATGTAAGCGGAGCCGGGAAGGCCGAGCAGCGCCACGAGGGCGGCGCGGGCACGACGGGTCCCCAACTCGCCGCCGCCGAAGCGGGTTGCGGAGCGGACGATGTCGTGGTTTTCCAGCGCCCACGTGGGAGCCGCACCGTGAAGCCTGCGGGCGGCCTCAAGCTCGGTGCCCACTGTGGCCCACGCCTGCGCGTCCCAGCCCAGCCGGACGAAGGCGAACGCGAAGGCCTGGTGCATTTCGTCGCCGCGGGTGTAGCGGGCGGCGCGGGCGGGCTCGAGGTTGACCTCGCCCACCAGCAGCCGCTGCGGCTGGTACTTCTCCGCAAGCCGGCGCCAGCGGCGGTACACCTCGTGCACCTCCTCCTGGTCCGAGACCAGCGGGTTAGAGCGCAGGCCGTCCACCACCGGGCTGGCGGAGGGGGCATCGGGAAGCCCCTCGGCCTTGAACAGGGCGTGGGCGACGTCGATCCGGAGGCCGTCCACGCCCTTGTCGAACCAGAACCGGAGGACGTTCTCGAAGTAGTCGCCCACCGCGGGGTTCCGCCAGTTCCAGTCCGGCTGCCCGGCCGAGAACAGGTGCAGGTACCACTGGGTGTCTGTGTCCGACTCCGGATTCGCGCGGGACCAGGCCCGGCCGCCGAAGACGCTCTGCCAGTTGTTGGGCGGCAGGTCGCTCAGCGCTGACCCGTCCGGGCCAGGAGCGGAGGACCGCCCCTCCACGAAGTGGAACAGCTCGCGCTCCTTCGATCCAGGCCCTGCGGCGAGGGCCTGCTGGAACAGCGGGTGCGCGGAGGAGCAGTGGTTGGGCACAACATCCAGCAGGATGCGGAGGTTCAGCGAGTGGGCCAGGTCGAGGACCTTGTCGAAGTCGGCCATGGTGCCGAACAGCGGGTCGACTCCGCAGTAGTCGCTGACGTCGTAGCCCTGGTCCAGCTGCGGCGACGGCTGGAACGGAGTCATCCAGATCCCGTCCACGCCCAGCAAGGCGATGTACGGCAGCCGGGCGGTCAGGCCGGCGAGGTCGCCCACGCCGTCGCCATCCCCGTCCGCGAAGGAGCGCGGATATACCTGATAGATCACGGCGGACTGCCACCACTCGGCGGCCGCCCCACCCGTGGTGACGGAGCCCGCCGGGCGGGTGCCGTCGTCGTGCGTTGCCTGCTCCGGCGCGGAAGCGCTCACTTGCCTGCCCCTGCGGTGAGCCCTTCAACGATCCGGCGCTGGAAGACCAGCACCATGATCACCAGCGGAACGGTGACCATTACACCGGCGGCCATCTGCTCACCGAACGGAGCCTGGAATTCGGTGGCGCCGGTGAACTTGGAAATGGCCACGGTGGCGGTCTGGATCTTCGGATCGTTGATCATGGACAGCGCGATGATGAACTCGTTCCAGCTGTGGATGAAGGTCAGGATCGCGGTGGTGAACACGCCAGGCGCGGCCAGCGGGAGCAGGACCTTGCGGAACGCCTGCCACTTGGTGCAGCCGTCGATCATCGCAGCCTCTTCGAGATCGAACGGCAGCTGTTTCATGAACGTGGTCAGGTTCCACACGGCCAGCGGAATGGCGAAGGACAGGTTGGGGATGATCATGGCCTGGTAGGTGTTGATCCAGCCCAGGTCCGTGAAGAACCGCAGCAGGGGAACCACCACCGAGATGCCGGGGAACATCGACGTCGCAATAATAACGCCGAGGATCACGGACTTGAACCGGAAGTTCAGCCGGGAGATGGCGTACGCGGCGAAGATGCCCAGGACCAGCGCGGCCACGGTGGTCACGCCCGCCACGATCAGGCTGTTGAGCAGTGCCTGGCCGAACAGGGTGGAGCCGTCGAACACTTTGGCGTAGTTCTCGAGGGAGAACGGCGCCGGGAGCAGGGTGTTGTCGAAAATGTCCGCGGTACGGCGCAGGCTGGAAACGATCATCCAGTAGAAGGGAGCCAGGCAGTAGATGAAAATCAATGCCAGGCCTGCGTAGACGGAGTAGGAGCGCCAGGTGCGCTTGGCTTTCGGCCGGCCGGGCACAGCGGCGCCGGCCGTCCTCGATGCGCCGGAGCCTGCTGCGGCGTTGCGGAGGTCGGAGATGGTCATCGGGTGGCCTCAGCCTTCTGTGTGCGGTTTGCCTTGCGTTCCCGGCGCTTGGCGCCGAGCTGCTTCGCGCCGGTCACGTCTGCGCCGAGCACCTTCACAAACACGATGGCGACAGCGGCAACGTACAGGAACAGGATCACGGCGAAGGCAGATGCGGAGCCGTAGCGGAGCTGGTTGGACTCGTCCCAGGCGAGCATGGACAGGGTTTCCACGGACTCCTTGCCCGGTCCGATCAGGACGAACGGGAGGTCGAACATCCGCAGGGCGTCGAGCATGCGGAACAGCACCGCGACAAGGAGGGTGGGCTTGACCAGCGGCAGGGTGATGGAACCCAGCTGCCGCCACCAGCCGGCGCCGTCGATCTTCGCGGCCTCGTACACCTCCTCCGGAATGATCTGCATGCCGGCCAGGACCAGCAGGCCGATGAACGGGGCGGTCTTCCAGACCTCGGCGATGATGACGGCGACCTTGGAGGCGTTGCCCTCGGCGGTCCAGAGGATTTCGCTGCCAAGGAGTGTGTTGGCGATTCCGTCCGACTGGAAGATCCAGCGCCAGAGCAGCCCCGAGACGGCGGTGGGCACGGCCCAGGGCACCAGGATGCTGGCCCGCAGGAAAGACCGGCCCTTGAAAGCCCGGTTCATGGCAAGTGCCAGGGCGAGGCCCAGGAGGGTCTCCAGCAGCACCGTGGTAATGGTGAAGAACGTGGTGTTGCCGAAGGCGTTCAGGAAGCGCCGGCCGGATTCACCAACAAAAAGGTCAAAGTAGTTGGCCAGGCCCACAAACGCTTCGCCTTCGGCAACGAAGCCGTCCGCGTCCAGGCCTGAATCGGCGCGGAACAGCGACTGGTGGATGGCGGAGATGAGCGGGTAGGCGATCACCAGGGCCAGCACCAGGAGGGTGGGGGAGAGCAGCATCGCGGCCATCCGGCCTTCGCCGGCGGTGCGTTTGCCGTGCCTGCCCGGCCCGGCTGGTTGGGGCGTGCCGGGATGCGCGCCGGCGGGCGAAACGGTGGTGGTGGTCATGCTTGGTCCCTAACTGAAGTCTGCAGTTTGCCTGGCCGGCCGGGGTGGACCGGCCGGCCAGGCACGTGGTGGAACTGCGGGGATTACTTGGCGGACAGCTCGGTGAGCTTGGCCTGCATGTCCTTCAGGGCCGCGTCCGTGTCCTTGGTGCCGGTGATGGCCGCGTAGGCCTCTTCCTGGATGGCCTTGGTGGTGGCGCCGTACTGGACCACCTTCGGGCGGGGCTGGGCGTTTTCGAGTGACTTCAGCAGGGTGGGGAAGAACGGGCGCTTGGCCACGACGGCGGGATCCTCGAAGAGGGAGGCGTACACCGGGGCGCGGGAGCTGAGGGCGAGGCGCTTCTGGGCCTGCTCTTCGCTGGTGAAGAACTTGACGAACTCCAGTGCCGTGGCCTTGTTCGGGGTGAACGGCGAGATGGCCAGGCTGCGGCCGCCCAGGGTTGAGACGCCGGGGCCGTCCGTGCCGGGGATGGAGGTGATGTCGAACTTGCCGGCCACCTGGCTGGAACCGTCCGTGGCGCTCAGGGAGGCGTGCAGGAAGGGCCAGTTGCGCATAAACACGAGCTTTCCGTCTTGGAACGCGCGCCGGCCCTGCTCTTCAAGGTACGTGATGGCGTCGGAGGGGAAGAGTCCTTCCTTGAAGCCGTCCACCAGCAGGTTCAGGCCTTCCTTGGCTTCGGGGGTGTCAACCGTGGGCTTGCCCTCGGCGTCCACCACGGTGCCTCCGGCCGAAGCCACGGCTTCGGAGAAGTTGACGGTGAGGGCCTCGTTTTTGTCGAACTGGCCGGTGTAGCAGGACATGCCGGCGGCCTCGGGCAGGGCCAGGATGGCCTTGCAGGCGTTCTTCATTTCGTCCCAGGTAGTGGGCGGCGCGGCGATGCCGGCGGCCTTGAGCAGGTCCGAGCGGAAGTAGAACAGGGCGCCGTCGGTGTAGTACGGGGCACCCACCAGGGAGTCCCGGTACGTCGCAGCGTTAACCGTGGCGGGGATCATCTTGTCCGTGGGGACGGCGTCCTCGGGCAGCGGCAGGATCCACTTGTTGGCGGCGAACTCGGAGGTCCAGACGACGTCAAGGTTCAGCACGCTGAAGGTGTCCGACTTGATCTGCGCGTTCTGGATGAGCTGCTGGCGCTGCTGGTCCGCGGAGTCCGGCAGTTCGATGAACGTGACCTTCTCCTCAGGGTGCGCGGCGTTCCACTCTTCAATCGTTTTGTTGGCCG
Organism: Pseudarthrobacter sp. NPDC058329; assembly: GCF_042879835.1. Taxonomy (NCBI): domain Bacteria; kingdom Bacillati; phylum Actinomycetota; class Actinomycetes; order Micrococcales; family Micrococcaceae; genus Pseudarthrobacter; species Pseudarthrobacter sp. NPDC058329. The sequence goes on along the minus strand of NZ_JBHVZR010000010.1, from coordinate 9,632 downwards.
CGCCGGAGGCATCGCGGTTGGAGACGTAGTTAATGGGGCCCTTGCCCTCGAACGCTGCTGCTGAGCTCTGGGCGGCCTTGGGCTCGGCGCCTGAACCGCCGCACGCGGTCAGGCCGACGGCGGCGGCCGTGGCCAGGGCGGTGGTGGTGATAAGTGTCTGCCAGGTGTGGCGACGCTGCCTCATGTAATGCTCCTTTTGATGGGGTTTCGCCTGTTTTTGGGCGCAGGGGATCACGACGACAGCGGCACGCGGAGGTGCCGGCCGCCGCCTTTTGTTGGGGGCGAGTGGGTTGGGGTTAGGTCTGGTTCACGGCTGGCGGGAGCGGGGCGGTGGAGCCCCGTTCGATGAGTTTGTGCGGCATGATCCGCGGCCCGAGGTCCCGGGAGCGGAGGAGTTTCTTGACCGCCATCCGGCCCATTTCCTCCAGCGGTTGGGCCATGGTGCTCAGCGGCGGGTGGACGTGCAGGGCGGTGGAGGTGTTGTCGAAGCCGAGGACGGACACGTCTTCGGGCACGCGGCGGCCGCGCTTCTGCAGTTCGTTGACCACGGCGGCAGCCATTTCGTCGCTGACGGCGAAGATGGCGGTGAGGTCCGGGTCCTGTTCCAGCAGGTTGTCCAGGCCGGGTGCGCCGCTTTCGTAGAAGAAGTTGCCGGCGGCGGTGACCGGCCCGCATTTGGCCTCGGCCATGGCCCGCAGATAGCCGCGCTGCCGGGGCCGGGCCACGAAGACCGACTCCGGGTTGCCGGCGAGCAGCCCGATGCGGCGGTGGCCCAGCTTCAGCAGGTGGCGGGTGGCGTCATAGGCCGCCTTCTCGTCGTCGATGGCCACGCTCGGTGAGCCTGACTTGTCGCTGATGGCAACGGAGATTACCGGGACGGTGGGGCCCAGCAGTTGCCGGATTTCGGGTTTGATAACCGCCGAGACAAGGATGACACCGGCTGCCCGGTAGGTGCGCAGGGTCCGCAGGTAGCTGGCGATGTAGGCGGACTTGGCACCGGTACGGCCCAGCATCACGGCATAACCGCGTTCCTGTGCTTCCTCCTCCACACCCTGCATCACCTGCGAAGCCAGGGCGTCGGACACCATAGGTGCGAGCAGCCCGATCACGGAGGTTTGCCGGGTCTTCAGGCCCCGTGCCAGCGAGTCGGTTTCGTAGCTGAGTTTGCGGACCGCCTCCTCGACGCGCTCACGGGTCTCGTCGGAGTAACCCACCAGCCCGTTAACCGCCCAGGAGACAGTGGCGGGAGATACGCCGGCGTGCGTGGCGACGTCCCTGATGGTGACCACTGGTTCTCCTTTGAGCTTTACTGCCGGCATGTACGCAAACGGTTTACGTAAACGGTTACGTAAACCGCCTCAACAACAGTAAAGGGGGAGGCGCCGGGGACGTGACTGTTTCGGAAACAACGGTGGGAGGGGCACACGGCCCGCTCCCGCCGTCGTCCGCTTCCCATTGGTGCAGCGGCGGGCTTACGTGTACATAAGCGAACCGGGAGTGGTGAGTTTTTCGCCGGTCTCCAGCCAGGTCTTCAGGCCGGAGAGGATCATGGGCCAGCCGCCGTAGAGCTGTTCGTTGGCGCCTTCGCGGAGGTCGCTGTGCGTGACGGTGAGCCGGCAGGAGTCGCCCACGGGCTCGATGTCCCAGGTGACTTTCGAGGTTCCCTCGGCTTTGACGTCCTCACCCCAGAGCGCACGCATGGTCTGGACGAGCCGGCGGGGCGGGTCCACCTCGAGGTTCTCGCCTTCGCCCAGGGGCGCGTCGGCCTTGACGTTGTTCATGGTGAACCGGCCGCCCGGCGTCCAGTCGGCCTCGATGGTGTTTCCGAACTGGTACTTGCTGCGGATCCCGCTGTCCGTGATCGCTTCCCAGAGCAGTTCCGGCGTGGTCTTGATGTAGATTTCGAAGATTTTTTCCATGGGACTTTCCAATCTGGATTTGAGGTCGCTGAGGCCAGCGGCCCATGGTTCTGCGTATTTGCTCACCCAGCGGTCGTGGACGAGCCGGATAGGGACCGGGTTCAGGAAATGCAGTTTTTCACGCCCCCGGCGGCGGGTCACCACCAGGCCGGCTTCCTCCAGGATCCGAAGGTGCTTGGCGATCCCGAAGCGGGTCATGTCGAAGCGGCCCTCAAGAGCACCGAGGGCCTGCCCGTCTTCCCGGAAGAGCTCATCGAGCAGTTCCCGCCGGGTGGGGTCGGAGAGTGCCTTGAATACGGCATCCATAGGATCAATGATAGGTGACCATATGGTCACCTATCAAGGGGTCCCGGAGTAAAGCCACGCATGTCAGGATGGTCACCATGCTGCCGTTGGGTCGAATTGCAGAGCTGCGGGCCACCGTGAACGACGGGTGGCGCTCGCCGGTGGCGGATGCCATTGGCCTGCGCTGGGACATCCCGGCCGGAGTTCTCCAGTACTGGCGTTCCTCGGCGGCGCACGTCTTCGTCATCCCGCCTGGTGGCGATACCCGCGGGGTGCTCTACGCACGCTTCGCACCGGCGGGCTCGACGGCGGGGGCGCGCCTTCAGCGGGGAGCCCACTTGCACGCCAGGCTCGGCGACGCCGGAGTTGCCGTTGCGGGTCTGGTGCGGTCACGCGCAGGCCGCCCGGTGGAGCTGATCCCCACTGCACTCGGTGAGATGGCCGCGTGCGTGGTCCGAAGGGCCGATGGCGATGAGTTGGACGCGGACGGGCTCGACGCCGGGGCTGCCGCAGCCTGGGGAGCGGCCCTTGCGGACTTTCATCAGGCTGCCGGGCCGGTGGGGCACGAGGCTCGGCAGGAGAACGTCTTCGCCCGCCTGGCGACGCATCCGGACGATGACCTGCGGCACGCGGCGCAGGTCCTGAACCTGCTGGGCGATGGACGAAATCCGGGGTGGCTCGTGCTGGGGCACGGGGACTTTGAGCTCGACAACCTCCGGTGGTCGCAGGGAAAAGCCACCTGTTTTGACCTGGACGAAAGCGGCGTAATGCCCGCCGCCGCGGATGTGGCCTCGGCCGTGCGCGACCTCCTCGGCACGAACCCGGGCACACCTGAGCACCCGGAACTCCTCGCAGCGTTCCTGGCCGGTTACGAACAGGGTGCCGGGCTGGCCGTGAATCTTGAGGAGCTGCAACTGCACCGCGCGGAACTCGCAGCGCAGCAACTGGTCGAGTCAGGGGCAGTCCTGGACGCGGATGAACCGCTCCTCAACAACGCCGGCAACGGCTGGCTCAGGGAGCTGGAGAAATCCCTGACCAGCCATTACGCGGACCAGCGGAACATCGTCCTGGCAACGGCGCAGCTGCTGGCACGGGCAGTGTGACGGAAGCGGTCGGCCAACTGCTCGTTCCGCCGGACAGCGCACTAGGATCACCCTTATGAAATCCTCACAACTCCTTGGGGCAGTGGCATGACCGCGCCGCTGCGGGTCGCCCTTCCCGACCAGAAACTGCTGGCGGCGCTGGAGCCGGCGGCCGGCGTCGAATTCCTGCTGTGGGACTTTTCCGGGCCCGCGCCGGCAGAGCGGTTCGACATCGTGGTGCCGCCGTACATGCGCGGGCCGGAGGTGCTGAAGGCGCTCAAGTCCGTGGACATCGGCCTGATCCAGAGCCAGTCCATCGGATACGACGGCGTCGCAGACATTCTGCCCAGCGGTTGCCTTTTCGCCAACGCGGCGAGCGTCCATGAGACGTCGACGGCGGAACTCGCCCTGGGCATGATGATCGCCAGCCAGCGCGGGATGGCGGACTTCGCGCGGAACCAGTCCACCGGGACGTGGGACAACGGCCACCGCCCCAGCCTGGCGGACCGGCGGGTGCTGCTGGTGGGTTTCGGGGGAGTGGGCAAGGCCATCGAGGCGCGGCTGCTGCCGTTCGAAACCTCCGTGACCCGGATGGCCAGCCGTGAACGCGAGGACGCCGGAGGCCGGATCTTCGGTATTGATGCGCTGTACGAGCAGCTGCCGCTGCACGACATCGTGGTGGTCAGCGTTCCCCTGAGCGAGCAGACCCGGCAGCTGGTGGACGCCAAATTCCTCGCCGCCATGCCTGATGGCGCCCTGCTGGTGAACGTGGCCCGCGGCCCGGTGGCGGACACCGACGCGTTGCTGGCGGAGACGTCCTCCGGCCGTTTGCGGGCCGCCCTGGACGTCACGGATCCCGAACCGCTGCCGGCCGACCACCCGCTGTGGACCACGCCCGGCGTGCTGATCACCCCCCACGTGGGCGGGGCAAGTTCGGCGATGTTCCCGCGGATGGTCCGGCTGATCAAGCAGCAGATTGCACTGATGCTGGAGGGCAAGGAGCCGGTGAACGTGGTGCTGGGCGGTCCGGCCCGGAGCTAGGCACTTGGATTGCCGCATCGACGGTGCGGCGGCCTGTGCAGGCATGGCTCCGGCTCTTATGCTGGGGCCATGTCCACTTATGAGGTCCGCCGCAGCGCGGTCATTCCTGCCCCCGCCGAAGACATCTTTCCGCTGGTCAACAGCTTTCACGAATGGACCAAGTGGTCGCCGTGGGAATCAGTTGATCCGGGTATGGACCGGCGATACTTCGGCCGCGACGCCGGCGTGGGTGCCCGCTATGAGTGGAGCGGCAACCGCAAGGCCGGCAGTGGAACCATGGAGATCGTCGAGTCCGTCCCGTCCAGCCAGATCGCTGTCCGGTTGCAGTTCACCAAGCCCTTCAAGGCGCTGAACCCAACGTCCTTTACGTTCACGCCGGTGCCGGGCGGCACCGAGGTTACCTGGGCCATGACCGGCGAAAACAAGGGCGCCGCCAAGGTGTTTGCCCTCTTCGTGAACATGGACAAGATGGTGGGGTCGGACTTCGAGCGTGGGCTGAAGTCGCTTACCGAGGCCGTGGCGGCGAAAAAGAGCTGACGACGGCGCCCTCGGCGGAGCGAAGCAGCCTCACCCGAGGGGCGGCGACGGCGGAAGCCCGGCGCCGGCGTCGTCCGCTGTTCAGACCGCCGGCTCGCGCCGCCGGCGGAAGACGATCCGCAGGTTGTCGCGGAAGCTCATGCTGTTGCGCCGACTGACCACGATCACTGCGGCCAGCCCGGTCAGGAGGACAACGATCCCGCCCACCGCCACGGACCAGCGGGCGCCGAACTCGCTGCCGATCCAGCCCATCAAGGGCGCACCCACGGCAGTTCCGCCCTGGAGGATGGCCAAGTACAGGGCCAGTACCCGGCCGCGGAACTGTGGCTCCACAGAAAGCTGGATGCTGGTGTTGCAGCTGTTCAGGAACGTGATGGACGCCAGGCCCACCGGGATCAGCGCGGCGGCGTAGAGCCAGAACGACGGCGATACGCTGCCCAGGATCGTGAAGGCGCCGATTCCCAGTGCACCGCCAAGGAGGAAGCGGAGCCGCGGGCCCGCCCGTCGTGCGGCCAGCAGGGCGCCAGCGAGGGTGCCCACGGCCATGATGGAGCCGAGGAGGCCAAACTCGCCGGGCCCCACACCGAATTCCGTGGTGGCCATCAGCGCGTTGGTAATGGGGAAGTTCATGCCGAAGGCGCCAAGGATGCCCACCAGGATCATGATGAGCACCAGGTCCGGCCTGCGGCGCACATAGCGGATGCCCTCGGCCACCTGGTGCTTGCCGCGCCCTGCCTGGGCGGACCTGGCCAGCTCCGAGGTCCGGATCAGGAACAGCGAGATGATGACCGCGGCGTAGCTGGCAGCGTTGAGCAGGAAGACGGGTCCGGTGCCCACCACCGCAATGAGGACACCGGCGATGGCCGGGCCCGTGAGCCGGGCGGTGTTGAAGGAGGCGGAATTCAGTGCCACCGCGTTGGAGATGTTGTCCTGCCCCACGAGTTCGGACACAAAGGACTGCCGCGCGGGGGCGTCGATGGCGCTGGCGATACCGAGGCAAAGGGCGGCCAGGTAGGCGTGCCACAGCTGGGCGGTTCCGGTGACCACCAGGAGTCCAAGCGCGAGCCCTGTCATGCCCATGGCCACCTGTGTCCACAGCAGGATTACCCGTTTGCGGTAGCGGTCTGCCAGCACTCCGCCGTAGGGGCCAAGCAGCAGCATGGGCAGGAACTGCAGGGCGGTGTTGATGCCCACGGCGGCGCCCGAGTGGTTGGTGAGGACCGTCAGGACCAGCCAGTCCTGGGCGATCCGCTGCATCCAGGTGCCTACGTTGGATACCAGGGCACCGCCCGCCCAGATCCGGTAGTTGCGGTTTTCCAGAGCCCGGAACATGGCGCTCATTTGCCGCTCATCTCCTGCATGATGTGGGCGGCGCGGCTTAGGATCAGCCGGTCCTCTTCGCTCAACCCCGCCACGCGCTGCGCCAGCCATGCCGTGCGCTGGTTCCGGGCTTCCGCCAGGACGGCCCGCCCGGCGTCGGTGATGTCCACGTGGACCTGCCGGCCGTCGTCGGGATTGGCAGCCCTGGACACAAAACCCTGCTCGGCGAGGGCGTTGACGATCCGGGTCATGGAAGGGGCCTGCACGTGCTCCCGTTCGGCGAGTGCACGGAGGGTCTGTGCGCCGCTGCCGTTGAGCTGGGCGAGCACCGTGTACTGGCCGGGGGTGATCACCTCGCCGGTTGCCTCGACGCGAAGCCGGCGGGAGGTGCGCATCACGGCGGTGCGGAGGTCTATGGCCAGGCTGTCGGGGCTGGCGGATTCGGGGGCTTGGCTGTTCCGGGTTTTGGTGGTGGTCACGCTGGCTTTGCGCCTCCTGAAGTGGTTAGCACTGCTAATTAGTTCTGCTAACCATTTTCCTCCTGGCGGCCAAAAACGGCAAGGAGTGCGAGGTTGAGTTGCGTCACGGCTTCCGGGCGGAGTGGGCTCCTGGGTGGCGCCGCGTCGAAGCAGCCTTAGGCTGAGGCATGGATTACCAGCTTCGCCAAGCCAGTCCTGAGGACGCCGAGGCGGTGGTGCTGATGCACACGCTGTCCCACGAGGAGTGCTACCCCCATCTGCTGTCGCCGGCGTTTTTCGCCGCCCGCCGGAACGCAATTCCGGAACGCGTGGACCGCCGTCGTAAGTATCTTGACGTTGCGGACCCGCGGATCATTGCCCTGGATGCCGGTGGCGAGGTGGTGGGACTGGCCGACGCCGGACCAGGCCGTGACGAGGACAGTCCCGTGCCGCTGGAGTTGTATTCGATCTACGTGCTGGGCCGTGCGCAAGGCAGGGGATTGGGGGCGGCCCTGTTGGGTGCCGCTACTGGACAGTCTCCGGCGTACCTCTGGGTGCTGGAGGAAAATCCCCGGGCGCAGGCTTTCTACCGCGCGCATGGTTTCCGGCCGGACGGCAAGCGGGGCCTGCTTCCGCCCGAGTGGGAGAACGTGCCCGAAATCAGGATGGTCCGCGACGGGCGGCCGCCTGGCCGGTTGCTCGGGAGTTAGCCGGCGGCGGTATCCGCCACCAGCAGGTCTCCCACCTCGCAGTCCAACTCCCGGCAGACGGCTGACAATGTGGAGAACCGGATGGCTTTGGCCCTGTCGTTCTTCAGGACCGACAGGTTGACCAGGCTTACCCCAACGCGCCTGCTCAGCTCCGTCAGCGTTATGCCCCGCTGTTCCAGCAGTTCGTCGAGCCGGCAGTGGATGCCTGTTGTGTCCTCGGCCGGCATCAGACCAGGCCCTCGGTGTCCTTCTGCAGGCGGCCGCCGAATTGGAACACTCCGGCCACGAGGATGAGCACAAATCCGGCGACCACTGGCGCGAAGTTCAAGCTCCCCATAAAAGTAACGCTTTCTCCTGCGGCCCGCGCATTCACTCTGATGGCTTCCGCCAGGCGGCCCCGGGCCACCTGGTCGAGAACCTGCCCGGCACTGCCTGCCAGCGCCAGGACCGCTCCGCAGCTGCCCACGACTGATGCCGAACCCGCGGTGAACAGGTTCTCGCCCCGCAGCCGGAACGCCAGCAGGAACAACAGGGCCATAACGGCCAGGGCGCTGAGCTGGTTCAGCGCCCCGGACCATGCCAGCAGGGCAGCTTCGCCGGTGGGCAGTGCAGGGATGGCTGTTTCCACCGAGGTGAAATGTGCCTGCGCTCCCAGGTGCAGGTCAGTCGGAGCAGGCCGCGTGGTGGTCAGGGGCAAGGTCAGTGTCACGGGTCCGGTGAAGTAAGCGGCGATGCCGGACACTGTCATGGCCGTGGTGGCAACAGCCGCAACAGCCGAGATGATCATCAGCGCCATTGCGTCCGCCCTGGACACAATGCTTTTGCTGCCGGGTGTACGGCGCACGGCGCCCCTTGCCAGTTTCATTTTTTCCCCACGGTTATCGACTATCAATAATAACGACAATCGATAACCTACTGGTCGCTGCCGGGCAGGTCAAGGGTGAGGCATCACAGGTGGATCCGGCCCAACGCCACCACACGGATTGCGTCCTGCCACAAAATCGGGTCAATGCCCGGTTGCCGGTGCCATCCTTGGATTTATGCAATCCTTCATCCGAGGGCGTCCGCAATGACTGCTGCCGAGGCTGTCCTTCACGACGGTTCGATCATTCAGGTCACCATCCACGGGGACGGGCCCGCGCTGCTGCTGCCCGCCCGGCTTGAGCCGCACCCGCCGGCCGAGGCGGAGACCTTGCGCAGGTGGGGCGGCGATCCTGACCTCGGACCCGCCCTGGTGGTTGGGCTTTCCGGTTCGAACCGGGTGATCGTGGCCGACTACGAAGGCCACCGGATGGCCCAGCCGGCAGCGCTGACCCTCACCCCGGACAATCTTGCCGCGGACCTGCTTGCCATCGCGGATGCGGGCGGCGCCGATGCCTTCGGCTATTACGGGTACTCCTGGCTGGCGCTGGCCGGCCTCCAACTGGCTCTTCGTACCAACCGCCTCCGGGCCCTGGCGATGGGAGGATTCCCGCCGAAGGACGGGCCGTACCGGAGCATGCTCGCCGTCACACGCGCGGCCCACACGGCGTCCACGCAGCCGCCGGACCCGTCCGCTGTTGCCGTCGAAGACGCCGAGCCGGGGGACTGGGACGCCGTTGCCGTCCAGACCACCGAGGCACAGACCCGCCAGTTCGTGACCCTTTACGAGGCGCTTCAGGATTTCGACGACGGCGCCGCCCCGGTGCCGCCCGGTCTGTTCCGGCTTGCCTTCGCCGGATCCGACGACCAAATCGATTACAGCCCGCAGTGGGGCGGCGTCCGGGTAAGTCTCGGTGAGCCGCTGGCCCGGCACCTGGACGAACTCACCGCCGCGGGCTGGGAAATTCACGTCCTTCCCGGGCTGGACCATCTCGGCGCGATGCACAGCTCGGTGGTCCTGCCCATCCTGACCGGATGGCTGCGGAAGGTTGGGTGGGTGCGGGAATAGGGCGATCTTTTATGCCGTCGACGCCCGAAGTCCCCAAACTGGCTTTCCGGTTTCCAGCCGTGCTGCAGGAATGTCAGACCCCCTCACGATGATTGGTATATGGGGAAAGCGGCGGTGGCGAAGGCGTTTGAGGACATCAAGTCCGCCCTTGCTGTGCTTCATGCCGAGGTGGACGGGTGTGGTGCGGAGCCGTTTTCGGAGGCTGATCCGTTGGCGGGGCTGGGGGATGGGTGCCTGGACATCCTTGCCGGAGCCCATGAAGCCGAGGCCGGGTTCGCGGGTCTGAAGGCCCGGGCTGCGGTGAAGTACGCGGATACCGTCGATGCGGTGGCGCCGCCGGACGCGCCGGT